>NZ_NFIO01000002.1:2500-411312 GCF_002159425.1 Alistipes sp. An31A | reverse complement strand
ATTGGAGGTATTCTTTTTATCTTTAGCTAAGATACAAATTTTATATTACATTGGCAATCAATTCATTATGAAGTTTTATTCTTTTTACGACAGTCCCTACATAGAAAGCTTCTGTTTCTACGCTCCGCTTGCGGTGGATCTTCATGTGTACGCAATCGATGAAGACGATCGGGTAATACGCCTCCAAAGAGCGCGTGAGCCATTGCGAGACATCTTCTCGGAGGTAGTCCAGCATTCGCGAAATGCTCGCCTTGCTGTAGTGCTCGCCATAGATATCCTGGAATACCTCGCCAACCTGTTCCTGCGTAAGACCTTTCGTGTAAAGTGTTCCGGCAAGGCGTTCGCATTCATCTTCCTGATGGCGCAGGATCGCCAGAATCCGGGGATGAAAGTTCCCGTAGCGATCTCGGGGTATCCGGAACGTCAGCGTACGGCCATGACCGTAACTATGTCCCGGACGGAAGCCGTTGCATTTATTCCCCGATGCGGAATTTTCCCGGAGATATTCCCGGCGCTCCGAGACCATCATACTCTCCAACAAGATCTCCAACAGATCTTGAAGGCCATTTTCCCGCTCCGAATGTTTGCATATTAATTCGGAAAGTTGTTCCTTTGTCAACACCATAAGGTCTACTCCTTTTTTAGTTTTTTGTTGGTTCCCTATACAAATCTAAAAAATCTGTAGACTTTTTTATTTATCCCTCCATAGACACACTATTTGGAACAGTATCCATTCGCATTTTTGTTACAGCTATCCTCCTAGTATAGCTCATTTTCCGCTTTTTGAACAAGTAGCCGGTTGGCAAGCGTAAGAGCCTCGGGTGTAACGAATTTACCATGCAGTTCCTTAACAATTCCTTCTTTTGAGAATGGGATATACTCGATTTTCTCACGCTCAATCTTGTCTTTTGCACTGTCTGTATATATCCTGAGCTGATCGTCAATGCTCAGTTGGGGATCTGTTTCAATGATTGCATATGATAGCAGCTCAATTTCCAACCGATCGCATTCAATCAGCCCTATCTCAAAGATCCCTTTCTTGAACTTTGGAGAAATCTGATTCTGCAGGCGCAATTCCTCCTTGAGGGCTCTTTTGAAAAGGATCCCGGCGTCCAATTTCATCAGGTGATCCTGCTGGTCTCGTATCGGCTCCTTCCTGTCGTCAAGCATGAGATCCTTCAGGAGGTGCACCGTTTCGTCGTAACTGAAATGCCACATCTTTTTCGCCTGAATCAGCCCGGATCGTTTGATCCATTGCAAATATTCTTCTTGTCCGTGCTTCACTAGGATGAAGCCGCCCAATCCCAGTGAGCACAAGAACGGCGCATACTCCTTTATGTTGTCCAGCCGGATGGAGAATTCAATCCCCATCTTCCTCAGCAGGTGGTATAACTCTCCCGTGAATTTGAACGTGTAGTAATCGGATTGATACAAATCGATGTATAACAAACTTCTTTCGTTGCCCGGGATTCGACCTACTCGCAAATTATGGACTCCAACCATTGGCCCATTAAACATCAGAGAGTTGGTTTCAAGGAATTTTTCAATGATCTCTACGGCCTGACGGCGAGCTTGATCGATGATTGCCAGGGCTTCCGGGGAAGTCATGTGGCCTTTCGTGCAGATGAAGTGAACCATCTGTGCGAACAACTCCTCGCTTTCAATTTCATAATTCTGATTGTATTGAGCCAACTCGGATTGCCACTCTTTGCTTTTGTCCAGGAAGGGCTGTATGCGATAGGCTAGCTCTTGCGGGGGACTCACATAAAAAAACTTGCTCAATACGCGCATGTGGATGTCTTCGTTTCGATATACATCCGGATTGCTTTCAAGGGGCGTAAAAGTTCCAAATGGAGTCAACGGCTTTTTCAGGAAAATTTGGATGCCGATGCGAGCCAGAATGATATCAACGGCGAACTTGTCCGATTCCTGATCCGGCATATCCACTATCAATGACTGCAAGTCGCGGAAACGTTCATTCCCCTCGATGTATTCACTGAGACCGGGTATGCGGGCAATCTGTTGAGAGTTGCAGAGCCACTGGATTTCATTTAGATGGTCTGAGAAGTTGCGGTGTTTATTATAATTCAGATCCTCGCAGTTTGGAAAATAGGGGAAACAAAGGATTGGTTTGTTTATAGAGAATGCATAGTCCAGTTCTTTTTTTACATATTCCGACTGCATGGATTCTTTGGAATATATCAGCAGGAAAGCGGAAGAATTGCGGATGTTCTGTTCTATCTCTTCACCGAAGTCCTCACTTGGATTCTTGTAAAGATTCTCAATGTCAACCCACGTGGTAATACCACTGGACTTGAAGTCTTTCAGAAATGCAGATACGATATCGAAATTTTTTGAATAGCTGATAAAGAGGTCTTTCATGGGATTTTATCTACTAAAGGTTGATTTTTCTCTTTGGGGTTGCCGGGTTTCCATAGACCAGGGTAAACTCGTCGATCGATTTTGTTACCACGGCTCCAGCGCCGACCATTGCGCCTCGGCCGATTGTTACTCCGCATACAATTGTCGCTCCCGATCCGATTGAGGCTCCGTAGCAAACGTATGTATTTTCACGCACCCAGTCTTTTCCGCTCTTCAAGCTCCCATTAGGATTGATGGATCGGGGATATCTATCATTGGTAAATGATACGTTGGTCCCGACAAATACCCCATCTTCCAGGGTCACCCCTTCATAAATGCTGTTATTGTTCTGAATTTTCACGTTATTCCCGATATGGACATTCGTGTCAATAAAGACATTGCGATGGATCTTGCAGTTGTTGCCGATCTTACAGCCGGATGATAAATGGCACAATGCTTCGATGATTGTATTGTCGCCGATTTCGATACCATCCTCCAAAACAGCCGTTGGATGAATGGTCACATGGATGCCTATTTTTTGAGCCATATTTTTGGGGTTTTTGTGAGATAATAGTCTAAGTAATACAAATTTTGCTGGCGATTGGTTTTCTTGTTCGGGAATACCCCCGGACGTATCGCCGCATCGTACGGCTCCCGTCCGGGGGCTGGATTATGGTTTTACATACCCGATTCGCCGCGTATCGACCTCTTTCCAGACATAATGTTCCACATCGCACAACCGCACCGTGCCGTCGCCGTGCGAATCCCCGGTGCTGATGCGCAGCAGGGCGGTTTCGGCAATTGAGCGGGCGAGTTTCGACATGGTGCGCGCATTGGCGTAGCCGAGCCGGCGGTTCGCGTACAGCGAATGGATGTAGTCGGCCATATGCCGGGCCGCCTCGGGTGAGAGTCGGAGCCGCTTGCGTTGCAGGCACTTCCCGAGAATGGCCAGCAGCTCCTCCTCGGTATAATCGGCAAAGTGCAGCGTATGGTCGAACGAGGTGATGCCCCCTTCGCGCAGGCTGCGCGTCAGCAGGTGCGGCGTGCCTTCGTTTTCGGCAATGATCAGCGCATAGGTGCCGGGTAGCTCCATCGTCATCGAACTCAGCTTGAAGCGCAGCACTTCGCTATTGAAGCGGGAGTCGGGGTGCTTGAAGACGGGGGCATCGCCGTCGATGAAGAGCAGCCCCTGCTCGGAGCGTTTCATCGCCTTTTGCAGCAGTTCTTCGGCCTTGAAGTCCGAAACGTTGTACAGCGTCTCGGCCTTGAGTTCCACCAGATGCCCCTTCCCGAGAAGGTGCATCGCCCGAAGCAGTTCGGCCATGATGCCGGCCACGGTGCTCTTTCCTGTGCCCGTATTCCCCGTGAAGTTCCAGCGCAGGGGTTCGTTGTCCATCCAGCCTCCGCCCTGCGAACGCATGTAACGGCTCACGTCGACGAAATTGTGGATGCTGCGTTTGACCTCTTCCAGCCCCACCAGGGCATCGAGCCTCTTCAGCGCACGGCTTACGGCGGCTTCATCGAATCCGACCTTCTGCTCGCGTGTCGCATCGTCCTCCGGTGACGGAATATCCTCCTGGCAGATCAGGCAGAGCCGGTTGCGGTCTTTCTGTTTTGCGGCAGGGAGTGCGGCCAGACGTGAACTCATGGCCGGCAGAATCTGCGACGAGATAAGCCGTGTGATATAACGGGCATTCCCCCAATTTGCATCCTTGCCCGCAAGTTTGAACTCGACCAGCTCCCGCAGTTTGCGGCGGGCGGCTGATGAGAAGCGGAACTGCGAGCGTTCGGCCACCTGCTCGGCAATCTGCATCAGTTCGTCGGCCGTGTAGTCGACGAAATGGAACGTATAGGGGATGCGCGAACGCAGTCCGCGGTTGGATGCGAGCATCTCCTCCATCTCCTCCTTATAGCCGGCCATGATGACCAGCATATCAACCGATTCCTTGCCCAGTGCCGAGAGCAGCACCTCAAGTGCCCGCGGGCCGAAATCCTTCTCGTTGCCCTTGGGGGCCAGCGTGTAGGCCTCGTCGATGAACAGGACGTTGCCTTTGGCCCGATTCAGGACATCCTCGGTGTTTTTCTCCGTGTCGCCAACGAACTGGCCGACCAGATCCTTCCGCTCGACATAGATCAAATCACCCTTCGACAACAGCCCCATCGAGGCGTAGATCTCTCCGATGAACGACGCCACGGTAGTCTTGCCCGTGCCCGGATTGCCCGTGAATACCATGTGCAGGGGCGGCATGGCCGTTTCGATGCCCTGCTCGTTGCGCAGCATCATCAGCTTGACCATGTTCAGATGTGCTTCGATGCTCTTTTTCAACGCCCCGAGTCCCACCATGTCGTAAAGTTTGCGCATGGAGCCTTTATAGTCTTTCACGTGCGGCGATGGAATATCCTCCCGTTCGATGGTCAGCATGTCGAACAGCGAAACCGGACTGCGGCGGGCAAGGCGTGAGGCCATGGCCGGGAGAATCTCCGAGGTCAGGAGTGCCGTAACGTAGCGGGCGTTGCCGAATTTCTCGTCCCGCAACCGATAGTCGTGGCGGATTTTCATGCGCAGCGCCTCGCGGGCCTCCTCCGAGAGGAAATAATTGTGTCGTATGCAGTACGAATCGGCAATCTGTATCAGCTCGTCGGCCGTATAGTCCTGGAAATAGTAGCGGTTCCGCTCCGGGATGCGCGATGCGAATCCCTGATTGATCGAGAACATGCGTGTGATGCCGTCGGTGTATCCGGCCAGCAGCAGTGCCCAGTCGTTCTTTTGTTCGTCACTCAGGGTCGTGAGCAGGGTCTCGATGACGTTCTTGCCCGGATCCCGAGGGTCATTGGGGTTATAGAGGTTGTGGGCCTCGTCGATGAACAACACCCCACCTTGCGCCTCCTCGATCGCCTGCAAGGTCAACTCCTGTTCGCTGGAGTAGTTTTGGCCCGTCAGCAGGCTGCGCTCCTTGTAGACGACGTGTCCCGAACTCAGCAGCCCCAACTCTTTGAGCATTGCCCCGTAAAGTCGCGCCACCGTTGTTTTGCCCGTTCCGGGATTGCCCATGAATGCGGCGTGCAGGGAGATCGGCGGTACGGACAAACCGTTCTGCCGCCGTTGAGTGGCTATGCGGACCATATCCCGATAGATGCCCATCTGCTCCTTTACCTGCGACAGCCCGATCAGGGACTTCAGAACCTCGAAAGGTTGTACGGGCGAGCTCTTCTCCGCATTCTCGGGCTCGTAGTACCCGCAGACATTGCGTTTCCCGACCTGGAACGTAACGGGAACGATCCGTTGATCCCTGCATTTGATCTCGATCACATAATTCCCCGTCGCCCAGTGAAAGGTTTCATCCTCATCAAGCGAGGCCAGCAGAGAGAGGTCCGTTCCGTTGTCGAGTTGCGTGAGGGTGGCCCGGATCTCTTTGTGGACCTGTAAACGGCCGGTTTCGTCGTAGAGGTTGACAACCATCTCGTCGTATGGGCCCTGCTCCGCCCTGCAGCGGGCCTCGAACGAGAGACCCACGGATTTCAATCGCCGCCCATCGAATGCCCACAGCGACTCCTGCGGAATCTCTCCGTTCGGATCCACCGGTCCGCGGAACAAGCGTATCGACCGGATCTTCAGTCCGCCATGGTTGTCTTTGCCGTCGCCCATCAGTCCTGCTTCCTGCGGCCCGGTCTCCTCGGCCTCCGCATCGGAAGATGAGTTGGCCAGAAATTCGGCAAAGGGATTCTCTTCCAGGGAGTCGCTGTCGTTGTCCGTATCAGTGTCGCTGTCGGGCGGTACCTGCTGATCTCCGTAGTGGAACAGGGTTTTGATGAAGTTCGGGAAAGCCTTGTCCCAATCAAAATTTTCGGGGCTCAGCGAAGCTCTGTCCACGGCCTTCAATAACAGACGTCTATCTTCGTCGGAGGGGCGGAATGCTTCCGAGGCGGTTTCGTCAATCTCTTCGAAAACCTGAACCCCGATTTCGCCCCATGCCTTCTTCATCATCTCATAATTAAGGATCGTGTAGTTGCAGACAAGCAGCATCTCGATCTCGGCGTCGGGATGGATCAGCGAGAAAAGGCATTTTGCCCGTTGCATCTCATAGACCGGAGAGATGCGATATTCGCTTTTTGCGAAATACAACGGCGGTTCGGACCCGATGCCCTCTTCATCCGCCAGCCAGGAATAACGCTCCGGGGTTAAATCGATGAAATCGAACTTGACCAACAGAAACGAATGGTCCTCGCCGACGTATGCTACATCGACCGGAGCCCCGAAAAGAGGCACCTTGCGGACGGCTGTATGGTTATTGAGTTTGTCTAATACTTCGGACAAGCCTTTGCTGTCGGCTTGATCCAGCTTGGACAAAAGGGTCTTGAAATAACTTGCTTCACTCATGTCGGACAAATAATAGGGGAGTAGTCTCTACAAAGTTAACAAAAAATCGCAGTCTGACACCGATGTGGATCAAAACCTTATGTTGCCTCCGGATTTTGTGTCGTATGAATGCCGAACAGCGAATGATGTTGTCTAACAATATTGTTGGAAAGCCGAACTTCTCATGTGAATTTTGCCGCAAAATCAGCGGCCGTTGGCGGTTTTCCGATTTAATTTCCTATTTTTGTAATTGGTTCCGTGCCTCTGCGGACGGAGCCGGACATATTTACGAACGTTTCGTTACGTTTTCTTTCACACTCAAACTTCGCAAATTTGAACAGCAGAAAGAGATGTAACTGGACGCCTCGTGGACGCATGTATTGTGCCCGCAGGCCTTTGGCTTGCTATGTGCACGATACACGTTTCGCGTGGGCTGTCCGTGTTGCTTATTTCTGTTGTGGGCAGCGAAGGCCTGAGTGTGGGATAAGTCAATGCGGCAACCCACGTTTTTTATGGCTTTCGATTACGATTATACGGGCAATCCAGCTCTGCTCGACCGCCGGAAGGTCGCCTTCTTTGCCTCGCGCGTCGTTTTACCGGCCGTTGAGGAGCAAGTCTTGCGCTGGGCCAAGGCGTGTTGCGCAACCGACCGCGTCGTAATCAGCGGTTTCCAGTCGCCGCTCGAAAAATCCGTCTTCGAACTCCTGCTGAAAGCTCGCCATCCGGTGATCTGGGCCCTGGGGCGCGCCCTCTACTGCCGCTATCCGCCCGCCGTCGAAGAGGCCTTGGCCGAGCAGCGCATCCTGATCTTTGCCGTCCGCAACGCCCGCCGAACCGGCTGGCAAACGGCCCAGACCCGCAACTACACCATCGCCACAATGGCCGAAGAGAGCGTCTACGCGCTCCGCACGGACGGCCGCCCCAGCTCGCTCGACGTCCTTTGCGGGCTGGAACTGGGGCGCAAACCGGTGCGTTGTTTCCCGCAATAAACGTCTCGTTTCACGGGAAAATTGGTACTGAAACCGCTTCAAAACCGGCTCTGAATGACCGAAATTCCGCAGAATTGGACGTTGAAAGAGGACAAATTCCACTGCTTTTGATAGCGCAAAATGTCGGATTAGAGGCTCTCAATTGGATGAATTGAGGGCTTAAAAGCACGTCCAAATTCGTGAAATCTGTCCGCAATTTTGCATCCTCAACCACCGAAAATCGGTCGAAAACGGGCTGTTTTGAAGTCTGATTCAGGCGATAAACCGCCACTTTCCCACGACAAAATGGCCGGATCTTCCCTGTTTTCTGGCGAAGGGGGTTTCGAAAATCCTTCGCCGGCTAAATTTCGTGTCGGGCCACGGTGGCCCCGGTAAAAAACGACGACTTCGGAGGAATTTTCCACCCCCTTGCGGGCAAGCTGTTTTCTGTTACGAAATCAATTTTGCGTAACTGAAAACACAGCTTGCCGGGGGGCAAAACATATAATGTTTCTGACCCCCAAAAACGGGTCGAATATCACGTCCCGTTCCCGCTTGTTCGCCGGCCAATCTGAAGAGGCGAACCACCCGTTCCCGAAGCTGACATCGGGAACAAAATTGCCGTGAAATGGGATGAATAAATCTTGAACTCAATCCATCATGAAATAGTGATGCCAGGAAATCAATACGGATTGAAGTCTTGGCGTCTTGATCTCCAGAAGTCAAGAACCTCTGATGTCCCGAAATCATGAACTCTTGGACTCGCGAACTCCAGAGGTCAAGAACTCCAGATCTCAAGAGTTCTTGATGCCAGGATTTCAAGAAGTTTTGAAATCTGGGACTCAGGCACTGTTGAGGTCTTGGACTCATGGATTCTTGATCTCCAGGCGTCATGTTCTCTTGACCTCAAGAGCCCTTATAATCTTGTTCCCTTGTGATCTTGATGCCAAGATCTCTCGATCTTCTGTTTTCTTGATCTGTTGATGTCAGTAGGCCCCTTTATGTTGGGAAGTAAAACACTAGGACGTTCTAATGTCCTCCTTATCAAGGTCACTATGGCGTATGGTTCTACGCCTCGAAAATCAATTGAAATACTCTGTTTGGGCTTGCTACCGACGCCAACCTGTGCCACACCGACGCCAACCACTGCCATAGAGCGCGAATGGTGGAGAAAACGCCTCCGCTACCTCTATATTCGCTCCCGAAACCTTAAAAGCCAATCATTATGCAAGAACAGAAGAATGAACTTCGGGGTGACAGCCGAACGGTGTCCCTCGACTCCGGGACTTTATCGAGAAAAGTTTCGAACTATGAGCGCCTCTTCCTGCAGCCGGTCAAGACCGCAGCTCTCCACGGCAAGGCCATTTATGTCCGTCCGGAGTTTCACCAACGGATCCAGCGAATCGTGCGACTCCTCGACAACGACAAAATCTCGATGTACAGCTATCTGGACCGCGTGCTGGAACACCACTTCGCAACCTTTGACGAGGAGATTACGGTCTGGTGTCGCAACCGGATCCAAGCTCTTTCCCGGGATCTTAAAACGACACTGCCATGGGAATAGTCAATGTAGAATCCCGAACCTTTGAGCGGATGCTTGCGCGGTTCGAGGAGTTCGCCCGACGGATGGACGCGCTCTGCCATGCGCACCGCATCGGCGAGCCGGAGCCATGGCTGGACAACCAGCAGGTCTGCCAGCTGCTGAATATCTCCAAACGGACGTTGCAGACCCTTCGCGGCAACGGGTCACTCTCCTACACGCAGATCAACCACAAGATCTACTACCGGTCAGAAGATGTGCGGTCGTTCCTTGCGGTGCTGGAGGCACGGCGCAGACACGAACAGAAGCGCAGAAACAGGGTATAAACAGCGGGATCCGGATCGTGGCACTCGTAGTGGTGTCGAGCCGGATCTCGCATTAAACAGACGGAAAATGGGCAATGAATTGATTACGGAACATGACGAGCGGATCCGCTCGTACTTCCAGGCACTGGAGCGTCTTTCCAAGGCTTTGGAGACGTTGTTTTCGAAGCGCAAGTCTTCGTTGGACGGCGAGAGTTTCTATACGGACGAGGAGCTTTCGCAGCGGCTGAAGATCAGCCGCCGGAGTTTGCAGGATTATCGTAACCAGGGACGGATTCCCTACATCAAGCTGGGCGGCAAGATCCTCTACCGCTCCTCGGATGTCGAGCGGATGCTGGAGGAGGGTTATCGCAACGAATTTCGGTAGACAAGGGGTAGAACGGAGGCAACAAGACAGAACAGACAGAAGACAGAAAGGGAACACGAGCAACCGATCTCTCACAATGCCACCGTTCACAGTTTTTCTCCTTTTCATCGGTAGCATCTTCCAAAACGGGCCGGAGCGAATACGACAACCTTTTTCACGGGGAGCATCTCCATCTGCGGAGACCTCTCCCGGGGAAAACCCTTTGGGGCATGAGGTTGGCTTTTCGCTCCGGCCCATTACCTTGCTGCCGGATGAAAGGAGTGTCATGTGCCACCTATCGGGTATAATAGGGATGATTAAATATAAATTTATACCCGTAAGGGTACAAAATGAAAAATATTTGATATATTTGTACCCAAAGGGGTATAAATCATGAAACAGACATCTCTATCCAACTCGGTCAAGTCGATGCGCCGACAATATCATCTGACACAGGTGGAACTTGCCGAGAAGTCCGGTGTGGGACTGCGTTTTATCCGCGAACTGGAGCAGGGCAAGCCGACACTTCGTCTTGACAAGGTCAACCAGATTCTGAATCTGTTTGGCTATGAGGTGGGAGCCGTACCGATGACTAAAACCGATGAATGATGAAACAGGCAGTTGTATTTTTTCAGGATCGACGGGCCGGCATCCTGACTGAAGACGAGAACGGTTATACATTCGTATACGATGCCGGTTATTTGGCTGCACCGGATGCGCAGGCTGTGAGTCTGACCCTTCCGTTGAGCGATCGTCCCTATCGGGATAAAGTGCTGTTCCCGTTTTTTGACGGGTTGATTCCCGAGGGCTGGTTGCTGGATATTGCCGAAAGGAACTGGAAAATCGATGCCCGCGATCGCATGGCCTTGCTTTTGGCCTGCTGTAAGGATTGTATCGGAGCTGTTGGAGTTCAACCCGTAATCACCAAGGAGGAGTAATCGATGGCGGTATGTTTGTATTGTTACGGGGAGTTGACCGCGGGTGAAAAGGATTTTCACAAGCGTTGTTCCCAAAAAATATTCGGGACTCCGTGTCCTCCCGAATTGCCCTACACGCGCGAAAATCTGACAGATCTTGCCCGACAGGTAATTCGCAGCCAAACGACACTTACGGGGGTACAGGCAAAATTGTCGCTCGATATTCTCAAGGGTGGACGAAACGAGGTCGACCGTTTTACGATTGTCGGGCTGTGGGGACGGTATATTCTGAAACCACCAACCGAACGATTCGCCCATTTGCCCGAGTTGGAGGATTTAACGATGCATTTGGCCGAACTGGCCAGAATAAGGGTCGTGCCTCACAGCCTGATTCGCTTTGCTGATGGCGAACTGTGCTATATCACGCGCCGTATTGACCGCACTTCCCAAGGCGTGAAATTACCCATGGAGGATATGTGCCAATTGACCGGGCGCCTGACCGAGCACAAATACAAAGGTTCGTATGAACAGATCGACAAGACCATCCGGAGATTATCTGCAACCCCCTTGCTGGATCAGGTCAACTTTTGGGAGCAGGTCGTGTTTTCGTGGATCACGGGGAATGCCGACATGCATCTGAAGAACTTCTCGCTTTATAGCGAGGTGCCGGGTAAACATCTGCTTACTCCGGCTTACGACATGCTCTCCACAGCGCTGGTCATGCCGGAGGATAACGAGGAACTGGCGTTGACGCTCAATGGCAAGAAGCGGAAAATCCGGAAAGAAGATTTTATCGCTTCCATGCAGGCTTCGGGTTTGGGCGACAAGGTTATAGAAAACATCTTTCACAAGTTTCGGAAGTCACAGGACGTCTGGTTCGCATATGTGGATCGATCGTTCCTGCCGCAAGAGATGAAAGAGGAGTACAAGGGGATCATCCGAGACAGGATCAGCCGGTTGGTATAGCCATGACATTGAACAGCCCGGAGATACTTATCCCCGGGCTGTTTTGTGAATTTAGCAGGGCGCATTCCGCTATCCCAGTTTGGAGATGGCTCTCTCCACCTGCATCATGTCCCGAAGGATGGAACTGTCGAGAACCCGGGCATAGTGCTGCGTCATCTTGATGTTGGAGTGCCCCAGCATCTTGGCCACATTCTCCAGACTGACGCCGTTGGCCAGGCAGACCGAGGTTGCATACGAGTGCCTGGCACAATGCGTGGTCAGATTCTTGCGGATCATGCAGATGTCGGCAATCTCCTTCAGATAGCTGTTCATCTTCTGGTTGCATGGGACGGGCAGCAATACGCCCTTCTTCCGGCAGGTGGGGTGGTCGGCATACTTGCGCAGAATCTCCTGCGGAATATCCAGCAGCGGGATGTTGCACATGTTTTTCGTCTTCTGACGGGGTTTGCGGATCCAGATATTTCCGTTGTTGTCGCGGACGATATGCTCCGGGGCCAACTGTTGCACGTCGATGAAGGCCAGCCCCGTGAAGGCGGCGAAGATGAAGACGTCGCGGACCAGCGTCAGCCGCTCCAGCGGAAACTCCTTGCGGTAGATGGTCTGCAGCTCGTCCATCGTCAGAAACTCCCGGACGACCTCCTTCTCGTGGAAACGAATTCCGAGGAAGGGGTCCTTCGCCATCCAGTCATTGGCGCGGGCCAGATTGGTAATCTTCTTCAGACACTTCATGTAGCGGATGACGGTATTCTGCTGGCATCCCTTCTCCGTCTTCAGATAGAAGGCAAAGGCACGGACCAGTTCGCCGTTGACCTCCGCAAGGGGCAGATCCTCCTTCCCGTACCGCTGGCGGATCAACTCGGCCAGATAACGCCGGCAACTCTCGTAGCGGCGGACCGTAATCAGCGCATAGTCCGTGCCGACCAGCGCCCGGCACTGGTCGTTGTGCTCCTGCATGGTTCCCAACAGCGTGCGGACCTCTTTCGGCTTCTCCTGCCCGAAGAAGAGCTCCTGCAGCAGATGGGCCGTGACGGGACGGTTCTGCTGCTCCAGTTCGCAAAAGATTTGATACAGCTTGATGCGGGCCTCCTCGATATAGGTGTTCAGGTCGCAGGCGCGGCGGCTCTTGCCGCGGGCCGTCTCCTTGGCCTGACTCCACAGGGCAGGGTCGATGCTCTTGCGGATGTTGTTCTCGACGCGCGTCCCGTTGACGGTGATGCGCATGCAGACGGAGGCCTCTCCGTTTTTCAGCAGCCTGGTCTTCTTGAGGAAGAACAGCACGCGAAACGAATCTCTTTTCATGGTTCCTACTTGCTCTTTGACTGGTTCGACAAATGTAGGAAATCTGACCCGATTTAGCGTTATGCAAAATATTGAAGTTCAGCGAGAAAGGCGCAAATTCGGTGGAGATAAACGGGGTGGTTTTCATCTCCACCGATTGCTCCACCAAAAGGTGCCGAAAACCGCTGTTTTTTGCGCTGCCGACAAAAAGAGAAAACCCTGATTTCGTTTGGAAATCAGGGTTTTGCAACTTTTTGCTTCTCTTCAAAGTGGTACCACCAGGAATCGAACCGGGGACACAAGGATTTTCAGTCCTTTGCTCTACCAACTGAGCTATGGCACCATCCGTTACGAGGTTACACGGTGTGTTTCTCTCGTATTGTGGTGCAAAGATAGGCATAATTTTCGAAACTGCAAGTCCTCGAGCCTCTTTTTTGTCGTTTTTGTCTCTTTTTTATTTGGTGAATGAGTTTATTGCCGGATTATCTATCTGTAAAACAGCTTTTTGCTCTGCACAGAGTGTCGTTTGGCTGATGCTTCGCGGAAGAGCCTGCTCGGATTTTCCCGCTGCCGCAACGAGGTGTTCGGCTCAAGGGTAGCAGGTTTGCGCTTAAAACTTATATAATATAGGTGTACCTCTATTTGTCCTTTGCGAGCGTTTTGGAAACGGCCTTGCCTGCGCAGTCTGTTGCATGTAATGCCGGAGGCGGGCTCCATTCCGGCATTGTGCGGTAGCATTGTGTCGCGTGAGTGGTTCTGTTTCCGCCCGGCAGCTCCGAGCCCCTTTGAACCGCTGCCCATCGCCAGGAGTGGGGCGGCCGAATCGCTTTTGCCAACTTCGGGTTCCCGGATAAGGCGGCTCCGCGGCGGTAATCCTTCCGGGCCATTCCCGTATTGTCTGGCAAGT
The DNA here is from genome assembly GCF_002159425.1 of Alistipes sp. An31A. Taxonomy (NCBI): domain Bacteria; kingdom Pseudomonadati; phylum Bacteroidota; class Bacteroidia; order Bacteroidales; family Rikenellaceae; genus Alistipes; species Alistipes sp. An31A. The sequence continues at coordinate 397,349 of NZ_NFIO01000002.1, read as the reverse complement.
CCGCTTCCGGTCAACGGCAGTGGCTGGTACAACTGCCGGCTGGGGCAGGTCTTGAATCGCGCCGGCATTGGCTGGTGCTTGCATTCTACTCTTCCCAACTCCCCTTTGCCACGACGGTTGCCCTTGTCCGGGACGTCGCCAACAAGGCAAATGGCCAGTTTCGGGGTCATGAAAACATCCGGACCGCAAAAATTTATACGTTGGTTACACATTCGTACCTGCGTGACGAGCTCGAACGCCCTGCCTGGCGTCAGGATGAAGTTTCGGGAGCCCGGTTTTGTTCTGTAGGGTTGGTTTTAAGTTCGATTTATCGCCAGTTGCGGGGCGGCTCCGTCGCTCGGTGGTCGAAATAGCTCTATTATGGGTCAAAATGGTGGTTACGGATTGTAACCTCATTTTTTACATCTAAGAAAAAATTGTAATTAATGCCTTCAAAAAACGCAAATAATTGTAAATTCCTTAAATTATTTAATAAAAATCACTTGCAAATTATATATTAGTTTCATATCTTTGACATTGAACTTTTATTCTAAAAAACCAATTAAAAACAACGCTTATGGTTAGAAAAATTGTACTATCGTTCATTGCTGCGATGGGCATCTTCGCCTTGGCGAGCGCTCAGCAACGGCAAGTTTCCGGTACAGTGACCGGGCACGATGGGAGTCCCATCGCGGGTGCGACAGTTCTTCTTGACGGCACCTCGATTGGTACAACGACCGGCGCCGACGGTTCGTTCGCAATCTCGGTTCCGGCAGACGGCACACTGGCCATCTCCTTCATCGGCTACCAGGCCGTGAAGGTCCCTGTTGCGGGAAAGACCCGCATCGATGTCACGCTGCATGAGGATACGACGGACATCGACGACGTGATTGTCGTGGCGTTCGGTACGGCCCGCAAGGAAGCGTTCTCCGGTTCGGCTTCGGTGGTTAAATCCGAGGATATCGCCAAGATGCAGACGTCGAACGTCGCTCAGCTGCTTTCGGGTACTTCGCCCGGTGTTCAGCTGCAGACCACTTCGGGTCAGCCCGGTTCGGCTCCCAAGGTGATGATTCGCGGTATCGGCTCCATCTCGTCGAGCACCGACCCTCTGTGGGTTGTCGACGGTATCCCCTACGACGGTGACCTGGCCCTCATCAACTCGAACGACATCGAGAACCTGACCGTCCTCAAGGACGCTGCCTCGACGGCCCTCTACGGTTCGCGTGGTGCCAACGGTGTCGTCATGGTGACCACCAAGCGCGGCAAGGGCGGCGATGCAATCGTTACGGTCGATGCCAAGGTGGGTGTCAACTCTCGTGCCGTTCGCGACTACGAGTACGTGGACAATCCGGCTCTCTACTACGAGACGATTTACGGTGCCATGTATGATTATGGTGTCAATGAACTCGGTTACGGAGCTTCGGCCGCTCAGCGCTACGCCAACGACGAGCTGATTCGCAGCCTCCGTTATCAGGTTTACAATGTGCCCAAGGGCCAGTATTTCATCGGCTCCAACGGTAAAATCAACCCCAACGCCACGCTGGGCAACGTCTACACGGCGTCGGACGGCAACCGCTACCTGCTGACTCCCGATGACTGGGAGGATGCCGCTTTCCACACCTCGGTGCGTCAGGAGTACAACGTCAACGTGTCGGCTTCGAACGACCGCGGCAGCTTCTACGGTTCGTTCGGCTACATGAACGACAAGGGTATCGTGACCAACTCCTACATGAAGCGTTACACCGCTCGACTGAAGGCCGACTACCAGGTAAAGAAGTGGCTCAAGGTGGGTGCCAACGCCAGCTACGCCAACTACGACTCGCAGAGCGTATTCGAGGAGGCCTCCTATGGCTCGAACTCGGTATCGAACCTCTTCGGTGTGGTAACCCAGATGGGCCCTATCTACCCGCTCTACGTTCGTGACGAGAACGGCAACATCCTGCGCGACCAGTACGGCCACCTGCGCTACGACTACGGTTCGGGCGAGGCTGAGGACGGTATCGCCGGCCTGCAGCGTCCCGTGATGACCGGTTCTAACGCCATTGCCACCCAGCAGCTCGACATCGAGAGCCAGGCCATCGGCAACGCCTTCACCGGTACTGCATTTGCAGAGGCCACTTTCCTCAAGGACTTTAAGTTCCAGTTCAACGTCGGTGTCAACCTCGACGAGACCCGCTATACCAACTTCACCAACCCCTACTACGGCGGTTACAAGGACATGAACGGTATTCTGGGCAAGGAGCACGACCGCTTCTTCTCGTTCAACATGCAGCAGATTCTCAGCTACAACAAGACTTTCAACGACAAGCACACCGTCGACATCATGATTGGTCACGAGAACTACAAGCGCAAGAGCTCGGTGCTCCACGCCTCGTCGTCGAACATGTTCTCGGACAAGCTGCTCGAGCTGGCTGGTGCAATCGTTAAGGGTACGAATACCTCTTATGAAAACGGCTACAACACCGAAGGATATTTCGGTCGTGCCGAGTACAACTACGACAACAAGTACTTCGTCAGCGGTTCGTATCGTCGCGATGCATCGTCGCGCTTCCATCCCGACCACCGTTGGGGTAACTTCTACTCGTTGAGCGCCGCATGGCTTATCAACAAGGAGAACTGGTTCAATGCTCCCTGGGTCGACATGCTGAAAATCAAGGCTTCGGTAGGTCAGCAGGGTAACGACGGTATCGGTGAGTACCGCTACACCGACCTGTGGCAGATTCAGTCTGCAGGTGGTGAGGTTGCCGGTACGCTCTATACGAAGGGTAATCCCAACATTACGTGGGAGACCAACACCAACATCAACGCCGGTGTTGACTTCAGCCTCTGGCAGGGCCGCTTGAGCGGTACGGTCGAGTACTTCTACCGCAAGACTTCGGACATGCTCTTCCGTCTGCCCGTGCCGCTGTCGATGGGTTATTCGTACTACTACGACAACATCGGCGACATGCACAACGCAGGTGTCGAGTTGACCCTGAACGGTACGGTAATCCGCACGAAGAACGTGCAGTGGGATTTGAACCTCAACATGACCCACTACAAGAACGTCATCGACCGTCTGCCGGCCGAGCTCATCGAGCATGATGCCGGTTATCAGAGCGGCAACTTCTGGATGGCCGAGGGCAAACCCCTCTACAACTGGTACATCAAGCGCTATGCAGGCGTTAATCCCGATACGGGTGAGGCCATGTACTGGGCTTGGGAGGACAAGAACGACCATTCGAAGGGCATGAAGAAGGTGAACAACACCAGTGAGGCCGACTACATGGAGGTTGGCAAGACCTCGCTGCCCGACCTCTACGGCGGTTTCGGTACGACGGTTGCTTTCTACGGCTTCGACCTTTCGGTTAACTTCACCTACTCGATTGGCGGTTACGCTTTCGACTACGGCTACTACAGCACGATGGGCTCGCCCGGTACGTCGGGTGGTATGAATATCCACCGCGATGTGCTCAAGTCGTGGACTCCCGAGCACAAGAATACGGATATCCCGCGTTTCCGTTACCAGGACCTCTATACGGCCGGTTACTGCGACCGCTTCCTGGAGGATGCAAGCTATCTGAACCTGCAGAATATCAACTTCGGTTATACCTTCCCGAAGAGATGGCTCAAGAAGCTCTCCATCGAGTCGCTGCGTATCTACCTCTCGTGCGAGAATGTCTTCTACTGGTCCAAGCGTGAGGGCTTTGACCCGCGTCAATCCTTCTCGGGTGACGATGTCAGCAACACGCGTTACTCTCCGATTCGTGTGATTTCGGGTGGTATTACGCTGAAATTCTAAACCATAAAACTGAAGGACGAATATGAAAATATTGAAATATCTTGTTGCGTTCGGTGCCGTTGCATCCCTTACGACGGGCTGCATCAAGGAGGAGCTGCCGACCAGCTACGTTTCCAACGAGCAGATGGCCGAGTCTCCTGCCGCACTGGTAAACGGTATGAATGCCTGGCTCACGACATTCAATACGATGGGACTCGCCAGCGAACAGCACTACGATTTCGGTTGGTCCGGTATCTGCATGGGTACCGATGCTCTGACGCCCGACGTGGCTGTAACGGATTACGGTTATGACAACGGTTTCCTCAACTGGCGAGGTGTTACTCCTGAGCTGAGCCAGGAAGGAGCGGCTCCCCGTTTCATCTGGAACTTCTGCTATTCGCTCATCAACATGGCCAATACGCTCATCGGCCAGATTGACCCCGAGAACATGTCCTCGACCCAGCAGGAGTACCTTGGTCAGGCGCTGGTATATCGCGCCATGGCCTACTTCCATCTGGCCCGCGTTTTCGAGTACAAGGGTACGGAGCATGGCGCATGGGACGGTCTTTCGGTCCCCATCGTCGATGAGAATACCACCGAGCAGATGGGTCGTCGCAATCCCCGCGTCGAGACTGACAAGCTCTATGATGAGTTGATTCTTCCCGACCTTCAGAACGCTGTCAAGTATCTTGAGGGTTACACGCGTCCGGCCAAGAACAAGGTTGACCAGGCCGTTGCCTACGGTATGCTGGCCCGCGTATATCTGCAGCGCGAGCAGTGGAAGGATGCAGAGGAGGCTGCTACCAAGGCCATCGAGCTGAGCGGTGCCACGCCGCTGACCGAGGCTCAGTGGATGAGCCCCACCACCGGCTTCAACGACATCTCGACGCCTGCATGGATGTGGGGTATCATCGTAACGGCCGACAACCGCGTCGTAACGACCGGTATCTGCAACTTCGTATCGTTCATGTCGCCCGAGGCTACCTATGGCTACAGCGCAGCCGGTGGCTGGTCTTCGGCCAAGCAGATTGATGCGGCGCTCTTCGCCAAGATTCCCGATACGGACTGGCGCAAGCGTTCGTGGGTGAACCCCGACCGTGAGAAGTATCCCTACTCCTACTATCAGACGACGCTCGACAAGAAGACGTGGGAGAACTCGATTCAGGCCTACACCGGCTTCAAGTTCCGTCCCGGCGAGGGTAACGGCGTTACCTTCAGCGTAGGTTCGGTTGCCGACTTCCCGCTCATGCGCGTCGAGGAGATGTACCTGATTCAGGCCGAGGCTGCCGGTATGCAGAACCTTTCGCGCGGCAAGCAGCTGCTCGAGACGTTCGTGCAGACCTACCGAAACCCGAGCTTCCGTTCGGCTGCTTCCGATGGCAAGGGCCTTCAGGATGAGATTTTCCTGCAGCGTCAGATTGAGTTCTGGGGCGAGGGTATCATCATGTTCGACTACAAGCGTCTGGACAAGCCGCAATTCAAGGGCTATACCGGTACGAACCACTTCGCGGAGTGCCGCTATAACAGCCCCGACGGCAATGCACCCTGGACGACGCTGCCGCTCCCGCTGGCTGAAGTCAGCGCCAATACGATTCTCAAGGACCAGCAGAATCCCGACCCGGTTCTCTATCGTGGTACCCTGTGGCGTTAGTAACGTGTAATTTGTAAAACAGATAACTCATGAAAGCTATCAAGAAATTATTATATTTTCTGGCCGTGGCCGGCACGACGATGTTCGCATCGTCGTGCACGGAGGAGATGGACTACACGCCGGCACCGCGTCCGGCGGGTCAGCAGGTCTATTTCGCTACCGACATGAGCGAGACGGTCAACCTGGAGGAGAACTCTTCGTCGGTTACGATTCCCGTATACCGTGTTGTCGCCGATGAGGCAGCCTCCTTCTCGATTTTCGCAACTGAGGAGAGCTCACTCTTTTCGATTCCCTCGACGGTGGATTTTGCTGCCGGTGAGAACTCTACCAATCTGGTTATCACTTATGATTATGCGAAGCTGACGCAGGACCAGATGTATCCCTGCACGCTTACCATCGGTGATACGGAGAACACGTCGCCCTACGGCATGAGCTCGTATGAGTTCTCGTTTGTTGCACCTGCTCCTTGGACCTCGCTGGGTATGGGTACCTATACCGAAGACGTCATTACGGCAGCCTATGGTATTGACAATGTATCGTTCGAGGTTGAGGTTCAGCAGTCCGACAGCAATAAGGGTCTCTATCGTCTGAAGAACCTCTACCGTGCCGGTACCGGTCTGTTTGCGATTTACAACTTCGCAGATGCTACGGGTGCAGCTTCGGACTACTACATCACCCTTGATTGCTCGAATCCCGAAGCCGTAACCATCGCCGAGCAGCCTCTGGGCTTCTCCATTGAGGGTTTTGGCGAGCTGAAAATCTTCAGCAACGCTCCGGGTACGTTGGCTAATGGTGTGATTACCTTCCCCAAGAATGGCCTTTCGCTCAACATCCCGACCGTCAGCAACAATCGTCCTACGAATGCTTCGGGCAAGTTCAAGCTCGTTCTTCCCGGTGCCGTGGATATCAATCCGACTGTAGCTGTTGAGTTCGTAGGTACCTATACGTCGTCGGACAATACCTCTTCAGCAATCTTCAAGCTGACCCCCAACGATGATGTGGCTTCGTATAAGTATGCCTATTTCGAGGGCGTAGCTTCGGCAGCTCAGGTTGAGGGATATGTTGAAGGTATCATCAACGGTACGATTGAGAGCTCGGAGATGGAGAGCTCGGGTGCCGAGGAGAATCTGCTTGTTTCCATCGCCAAGTCCGGTCGCTATACTCTTGTAGTCATTCCTTACGGCACGGCTGCTGGCGCCGCAGTTGCGGGTACTCCGACCTCTCTTGCCTTCAAGTATAACGCAGGCGGCGAGGAGGTTCCCGATGCTCCGGCTCCCGAACTGACGCTCGAGACCATCCCTGCATACGAGGGCTACGACGAGGCGACGAGCTTCTTCTATCGAATCAAGGGTGCCAATATCTCGGCAGGCAAGATTTATCTGAACAAGACGAGCGTCATTGAGGGTTCCGGAATTGACATCAAGGATATCATCAACGAGTATGGTGAAGACCTGTCTGATTCCGAGATTGAGGAGATTGTTTCCGAGAATGGTTACGAGAACGGCTTCATCAAGTTGGAAACCGGCACCTCTTACACGTTTGCTGTTCTTGTACAGAACATCGACGGTGTTGAGGTAATCAAGACGCTGGAAAAGACTCTTTAGCGGCAGGAATATCACTCCACAAGTTGATAATGAAAGACCACTTCCCCAGGAAGTGGTCTTTTTTTGACGGAGACGTGAGGACGTTGTCTTGTCGGCGTTCTGTGTTCGGCTCTTCCAAGCCTGTGGCGCCCCGAATTGGTTAATCCGCCTCGGAAAATCGTCTATGTTCGTGTTTTTTAGCTCAGTTTGCAAAAAAATGCTATTTTTGCAGCAAAATAAAGTTTCGACGTTATGAAAATCACGGAAATCATTCCCGGAATCCATTACGTGGGCGTCAACGACCGCACCACGACCCGCTTCGAGGGGCTCTGGTCGCTCCCTTACGGCGTCTCGTACAACTCCTACCTCGTTGTCGACGAGCAGGTGGCCCTCATTGATACGGTCGAGGAGGCGTTCGGCAGCCGCTTTGTCGAGAACATCCACGAGGTGCTCGGTGACCGAACGGTCGACTACCTCATCGTAAACCACATGGAGCCCGACCATTCGTCGTCGATTCGGACGCTGCGTCTGCTCTATCCCAAGATGCTGATTGTCGGCAACGCCAAGACGCTGCAGATGCTTGCGGGTTTCTATGGCATCACCGACGGAACGCTCGAGGTCAAGGAGGGCTCCACCATCCAGCTCGGTGCGCACACCCTTCAGTTCCACCTCGCCCCGATGGTTCACTGGCCCGAGACGATGGTGACCTGGTGCCCTGAAGCGAAGGTGCTCTTCTCGGGCGACGCCTTCGGTACGTTCGGTGCGCTCAACGGCGGCATCACCGACTCGCAGCTCGAACTGGACCACTTCTGGGACGAGATGCGCCGCTACTACGCCTGCATCGTGGGCAAGTATGGCGCTCCGGTGCAGAAGGCGCTGCAGAAGCTGGGCGGACTGCCCATCGAGACCATCTGCGCGACGCACGGTCCCGTATGGCAGCGCGAGATTCCGCGTGTGGTTTCGATGTACGACCGTCTGAGCCGCTACGAAGGTGAGCATGGCGTGGTGATTGCCTACGGCTCGATGTACGGCAATACGGAGCAGCTGGCCGAGCGGATTGCCCGCGAGCTGGCCGAGCGTGGCGTGCGGCCGATTGTGATGCACAATCTGACGACGGCCGACATGTCGATGGTCGTGCGCGACGTCTTCAAGTACGATACGCTGCTCGTCGGTTCGCCGACCTACAACGCCGAGCTCTTCCCCGAGGTGGAACACCTGCTGCGCAAGATTGAGGCGCGCTGCGTGCCGACGCGTAACTTCGGATTCTTCGGTTCGTTCTGCTGGGCCGGTGCCGCCGTGCGCCGCATGAAGGAGTTCGCCGAGCGGATGAAGTGGGAGCCCATCTGCACCCCCGTGGAGATGAAGCAGGGCTTCGACGCCCGCAGCTACGACGCCGCCCGGACGCTCGCCGAGCAGGTAGCAGCCCGCTTCAACGAGCAGTAGAAGCCGCGCGGCTGTGTACCTCTGCCCGTGCCGTGGTGTTCGCGGTCGATGGCAGCGGGGCAGCGGGTCCGTGGAGCCGTTGGCAGTAAGCCAAACGGGAGACCTTCTCGAAAGAGGGTCTCCCGTTTTTTTGTTCGGAGCCGGACTGAACGGTAGCGTGCCTCCGGTCAAAGGCCGCTACGTGTCCGGCTCGGAGATTCAGAGGCTCAGAGGGTCGGAAGTGCGGCGCGGCGGGCGTTGAACTCCTCGACCAGCGAAGCGACAATCTCGCCTGCCGACGGCAGGTCGCGGATGAGCGAGGCGATTTGTCCGATTTCGAGCTCTCCCTCCTCGAGGTCCCCCTCGAAGATGCCCCGTCGTGTCCGACCGAAGCCTATCAGCTCGCGCAGCTCGTCGGCCGAGGCTCCGCGCGCCTCGGCTTCCTCCATGTGGTGGTAGAAGGCGTTGCGGATAAGCCGTGTGGGGCTCAGCCGCTTGAGTGCGAGCATCGTATCGCCCTCCTGCAGCGTGATGCAGAGCTGTTTGAACTCCTCGCTGGCCGAACTCTCGGCGCTGAGAGCAAAGCGCGTCCCCATCTGAACGCCCTCGGCGCCCAGTGCGAAGGCAGCCAGCATGCCGCTGCCCGTAGCGATGCCGCCGGCCGCGATGAGGGGGAGCGTCACCGCCTCGCGCACCTGCGGGATGAGGACCATCGTCGAGCTCTCCTCGCGTCCGTTGTGGCCGCCCGCCTCGAAGCCCTCGGCTACGACGGCATCGACCCCCGCAGCCTCGCTTTTGCGGGCAAATCGCGAGCTCGAGACCACATGGGCGACCTTGCACCCGGCATCGTGCAGCCGCGAGGTCCAGGTGGCCGGATTTCCCGCCGAGGTGAAGACCACGGGGACCCGTTCGTCGATGATGACCTGTATGAGCTCGGCGGCGTAGCGGTACATGAGCGGTACGTTGACGCCGAAGGGGCGGTCGGTCGCCTCGCGGCATTTGCGGATGTGTTCGCGCAGCAGTTCGGGAGTCATCGAGCCCGAGCCGATGAGGCCGAGCCCTCCCGCGCGGCTCACGGCGGCGGCGAGCCGCCAGCCGCTGCACCAGACCATGCCGCCCGAGACAATCGGGTAGCGGATGCCGAATATTTGGCAGATTCTGTTCTCCATGTTGCAGTGTGGTTTTTCGCAAATGTAGCAAAAATCGGGGATTTTCTCTGCTCGGCGGCTCACTTCGTTTTGGAGCCGAGTCGCCACGAATTCGGCGTTCGATTTGGCGTTTCCCCGAAAAATGGCGATTTTTGCAGCGTCTAAATCCGATTACGCATGCTCTATACCGACGATACGCGCATCGAGGCGCTGGCGCTGCACCTCGTGGGCAACAAGATGAAGGACGAACCGCTGCTGCTCTCGCCCGGGCCTTCGACCCAGACCGGCGACGAGGAGCTCACGCGCATTCTGGTAGCCTACTTCCTCGGGGGCTTCAAGGGCGAGGAGACCTACAACCTCTTCCACGAGAGCGACCTGGAGTGCAACGAGGTCTACCGCTTCGCCTGCCGGATTTTCGACGATGCGGAGCACTTCTACGACCACTCCGTAGCGCTGGCGCGCCACCTCTACGAGGCGGGCGGCCATCCCCAAATCAAGGGCGGCGAGTTCTACGTTGTCTGCTTCTCGGGGTGCCGCCTCGGCGGGGAGTCGCTCGACGCGGTGGGGCTCTTCAAGTCCGAGACGCGCGATACGTACCTCGACGTGAGCGAGCAGCAGGAGGGGCTTCACATCTCGGCCTTTCGCGGCATCAACGTCGACCGGCTCGACAAGGGGTGCCTCATTCTTGCCTCGGAGCGCGAACAGGGCTTCGTCGTGCGGGTGGTCGACAATACGAACCGCGTCGAGGCGCGCTACTGGACCGACGACTTCCTCCACGTGCGTCCGCGTCAGGACAACTACCACAATACGAACAATGCGCTGGCGATGTGTCGCAGCTACGTGACGCGCCATTTGCCGTCGGAGTTCTCCGTCTCGAAGGCCGACCAGGCCGAGCTGCTCAACGAGACGATGAACTACTTCCGCGAGCAGGAGCACTTCTCGCTCGACGACTTCTCGGAGCAGGTCATCCGCCAGCCCGAGGTGGCCGAGAGCTTCGCCCGCTACAAGGAGGAGTACGAGCGCGAGCGCGACATCCGCATCGAGGACGAGTTTGCCATCTCGGACCCCGCCGTCAAGCGCCAGGCGCGCAACTACCGGAGCGTCATCAAGCTCGACCGCAACTTCCACATCTATGTCCACGGCAACACGAACCTTTTGGAGCAGGGCGAGGACGAGCGGGGCAAGTACTACAAACTCTACTACGAGGAGGAGGCGTAGCGTCGTGACTGTTTCCAGAGAGTTGATACCCCCGTCGGACGACCTTCCGTGGCCGCTGCACCGCCTGCCGGTCGAGGTTGACCCGGCAACGCTTCCCGAGCGTTTTACCTGCCCCTTCTGCTATCGTCCCCACCCGCTCTGCGTGGCCGCCTCGGCGAGCGTGCAGGCCTACATCGCTTCGCGCGCTGAGTGGCGCGACGAACTTGCGGCCGGTAAGATGTTCGGCGTGCTCATTGTCCGGGACAGAGGGGGAGCGGTTGGCTTTCTGGCCGCCTTTTCGGGTAATCTGGCCGCAAGTAACCACCATGCCTACTTCGTCCCTCCGGTCTATGACATGCTGCAGCCAGACGGCTTCTTTTTGCGCGAAGACCGTGCCATCTCCGAGCTCAACGATGCGGTTGCGGCGCTCGAGCAGGATGCCCGGCTGCTCGAGGCCCGGCGCGAGCTGCACCGCCTCGAGCAGGAGTCTCAAAGCGAACTCTCCGAGGCTCATGCGGCCGAGGTGCGCGCTCACGAAGAGCGGGAGCGGCTTCGGGCGCAGACAACCGATGCCGCCGAACTTGCGGCCCTGACACACGCCAGCCAGCACGAGCACGCCCTGCTGCACCAGTTGAAGCGGCAGTGGGCCGAGCGGCTTGCCGAGGCCTCGGCGGCCGTCGCCCCGCAGCTCGAGGAGCTGCGACGCCTCAAGGTCGAGCGCCACAGCCGCTCGGCCGAGCTGCAGCAGCGGCTTTTTGCCCAATTCCGCATGCGCAACGCCCGCGGCGAGGTGCGCGACCTCAACGAAATATTCGCCGCCACGCCCCACCGGGTGCCTCCTGCCGGCGCCGGCGAGTGCGCCGCCCCGAAGCTGCTTCAGTACGCCTTCACGTCGGGGTTGCACCCCGTGGCGATGGCCGAATTCTGGTGGGGCGCCTCGCTGCGAAGCGAGGAGCGCCTCCAGGGCGAATACTACCCGGCCTGCAGCAGCAAGTGCGGCCCCATCCTGCGCTTCATGCTCCAGGGACTCGACGTCGAGCCCAATCCGCTCGAGAAAGCCCCCCTCATCCCGTAATTACTCTTCCGCTGCCGTTTTTGCATCGGTGTCGCCCGGTCGGGGCCCTGCAGCTCGCGTGCGGGCATAAAAAAAGAGGTTCACTCAAGTGAACCTCCTCTCTTTTTGCGTGGAATCAACTCCTACTCGCCGTAGATGTAGATTTCGCTGAAGAGGCAGTTCTGCCCCGTCGCATAGATTCTCAGGTAGCGGCACGTAACGGACTTGGTGAACGAGAAGTCGAAGTCGCCGGCTGCCGGAAGCTCGATGTCGCTGCCCTGGAGCGACCAGCTGCTGCCGTCGCTGCTCGTGTAAATCGAGACCTTGTCGGGAGCATAGGCATCGCCCCACTGGTTCGTCGTCTTGAAGCCGGTGACAGTTACCTCCTTGCCGAGGTCAACAACAACCTCCAGGTTGTTGTAAACGTACATGTAGGAACCTGCATCTCCATCGGTCAGGGTATCCGTTTCAGTGCCGTTGCACGTTACCGTCCAGCTCGAGCGGTTGGTCAGCTCGTTGCCCGAGGGGGTCTCCAGCGAGACGTTCTTCAGGTCGACGGGCTCCTTGTTTACGACAATCGTCAGCTCGTTCAGATTCGTCGAGAGACGGGTAATGTTCGAAGGCGTTGCTGCCGCGACGGTAATCTTGGTAGTCCACGTTTGCGAACTTACGACGTCGGTTGCATAGGACCAGTCGCCGTTGAGCGTCGTCGTTGCGGTAATCTGGCCGGCGGGAATCACAACCTCCAGGGTTTCGAAGGTCCAGGCCTCTTCGCAGTCCGACTCCATGGCGAGCGTTGCGGTGATGTCCTGCGTTGCGGGGCGCGAGAGCTTTACCGTAACGGGAACCGAAGCCTTGGCCTCGACCTCTGCGGTCGGGTGGTTGATATTGAGCGTCAGCGTGGAGACGCCCAGCTTCGGGCGCTCGATGCCGACATAGATGGCACTCCATTCGTTTACTTCGGACGAGCTGTCATCCGAGCAGGATGCTCCGCCGAGCGCAAGGGCGCAGGCAAAGGCAAAATAGAATATCTTTTTCATTATAGAATATCTTTTTCATTTTTGGTGTTGTGTGTTTTTTACAGCAAATACTGCGCAACTCTACGGTTGCGCAGTATTTGTGTTGCTGGCTATTCCGGCCAGGCAGTCTCGGTGTCGGTCGAGAGGATATTCTCCACCCAAACGGGGTCCTGCTCGGCGGTCAGCGTGTGGCCGTTGCCGGTGCAGTCCTCGAAGGTCTTGCCCTTACCGTCGTTCATGCGCCAGTAGCCAACCAGGCCCTCCGATTTGGCGCTGGTGGTGGTCATGTTGTTCTGAATCTGAGCCTCGGTGCGGCATACCGACCAGATACGGAGCTCCGAGCAGAGAATCTTGCAACCTGCCCACCACGTTGGGTCGCCCGTTCCGTGGGCATCGCTGCCGCCGCCGCCGAACCAGCCGGCGAACTCGAAGTTCGGGTCAATGGTGCCCTCCTTGCTGCCGGCGAATGCGCCGTTGACGTAGATGGTAACCTTCGAGCCGTCGTAGGTGATGGCGTAGTGCTGCCACTTGTTGGGCGTAATCGAAAGCGACGGGTTGAGGAACCAGCCGTTACCCTGGAACTGAATCAGCGAGTGAGCCTGGAAGCCCGTTGCGGGGTCGTAGTTCTGCGGGTCCTCGAAGCGGAGCAGGATGTTGCTGCCGCTGCAGAAGATGTCGCGGTTGCGGTTGGCCGTGTTGCTTACCTGGAAGCGGCACTCTACGGTGAACTGGGGCAGCGAAACGGGGAAGCCGGCAGCCGACAGGCCCGTGCGTCCCGTAAACATCGGCAGTGTGGAGCTGATGATGCTCTCGGTCGTGATGACGAAGGTCGACGTCTTGGTGGTCGTCGGCATGTTGCCGTCCACGCTCTCCAGACGCAGAGGAATAGCGTAGGTCTCACCAATGTACTCGGCCGGAATCGGGTTGATGTGAATCGTCACGGGGTTGGCGCTGAACGAACCTGCCTCGATGGTAATCTTGTCGGGCATCGTGAAGATTTCCGAAGGCATCGTCACGTAGCTCGATGCCTGCTCTGCGTTGTAGGTTGCCAGAACCGCATCGTCCACTACCAGACGGAAGTCGTAGTTGCGGTCGGCCTTCTCGCTCAGGCAGACGGTCAGCTGAGCTTCGGCGCCGTTGCTGGGGTCGATGGTGACCTTCGTGCTCGAAGCCGAGGTGCTCTCGTTGATGAACGCGTGGGTTCCGAGCGTTCCGTACTCGGCATCGTTACATCCCGTGGCAAATGCTGCGAGAAGTAATGCGGCCGCGATATTTAATCCTTTTTTCATGGTTTTCATTGATTGACGTTAATTACTTCATTGTCGGGTTCTGAGCCTGAATGGCCGTGCGCATCCACTTGTATGCGGGGCTGTTCGTAGCCTCGTAACCGAACTGGTACGCGCCGAAGCCGCCCTTGCGATAGCCGTTGAGCGGCTCCCAGCGGGCCATACCTACCAGCGACGGGCAGACGGCCTTGTCCTGCGTAACACCGTCACGTGTCCGCCAGTAGAAACCGCCGTTCAGACAGTCGGTCACACTCTCGCAGTTCTCGCAGATGACGTACTGGTTGGTAATCTCCTCTTCGGTCATTGTCGAGGAGAACTTCGAAAGGCAGGTCTGCAGACGGCTGTCCATGTTGTCCTCGCGGCCCGTGGCCGAAGCCGAAGGCGAACCGCCCGAGACGGTGTAGGCCTGAACGACGAAGTAGTCGATGTAGGGACCGCTCTCGGCGTTGAGCGTCTGCGGCTCGCCGTCGAGCAGCAGGAGCTTGTCGGGATTGGGCGATTTCGGGCCGATGTACTTGTTCAGCTCGACGAGCAGCGTATGCATGCGGTCGTTGTGGCTGGCCAGCTTGCCTCCGTAGCCGTAGTTGGGCTCGAAGTCGATGTCAAAGCCGTCGTAGTCATACTTGAAGACCGTGTCGGCAATCGCCTTTGCATACTTGGCGATGGCAGCGTCGATGGCGGTCTGGTCGTTGTCATCCCAGCCCCAGAACTTTTCGCGCGTTGCCTCGTCCACGTTGTACTCCTCGGGGGTGAAGTTCTGTCCGATGACCGAGGTGAAGCTGCAGAATACAACCTTCGTACCCTTCTTCTCCTGGACGTAGCGCAGGTCCTGAAGCTTGCCGGGGGTGAGGTTGGTCCACTGGCCCCACAGCGATACGATGTCCATCGAGTCGGGAATACCCATCAGCATGTTGGTCGTGTTGGTGGCAGGTTCGCCCCAGCCGCTGAACCATCCGAACGAGATGGCATGGTCGGTCTTCTTCCACTCGCGCAGGGCCTCATAATAGGCCTCGGGCTTGTTGGACTCGGTCAGACCGTGCTCGAAGATGGTTTCACTCTCCGTTTCGGTCCAGTCGCTGCAGTGCACCATGGCAAGAGCCGTGAGTGCCAGAGCAGCCGCTTTTCCAATATTCTTGATTTTCATGGTTTCAGTTTGTTTTGAGGGTGATTAGTCTTTCTTGGCCCAGAAGAGGTCCTTGGCCTGCGTGTCCTGACCTCCGAGGAGGTTGGCTACGGCGTTCTGATAGTTCGTCGTATTGTAGTCACGCTCCGAGATGGGGTAAACCAGACGACGTGCGCCGCGGCGGGTATCCACACCGTCCGTGCTCAGGTTGTCGAGCGACGGAGCCAGCTCGGGATAGCCCGTACGACGGTACTCGGCCCAAGCCTCGATGCCCATCGGGTAGTTGGCAATCCACTTCTGCGTGATAATCTGCTCGAGGTGCTTCTCGTTGGTCGTCTCGGCGTCCCAGGCAATCTTCACGGTGGTTGTACGGTCGTAGTTGTACGTTGCGCCGCGCGGGTCGCCCGTGTGGTCGGCCGGGGTGCTCTCAGCGTCGGCAATGTAGTTCGTTACATCGTCGCCCGAGACTCCGTTCTGCTCCATCGAAAGGCGGATGCCGGCCTCGTAGTAGTCCTTTGCTTCACCCGAAGTCCACCCCTTCAGCGCTGCCTCGGCTAGCAGGAACTGCGTCTCGGCTGCCACGAAGTAGGGCAGGTAGGAGGCTGCCGTCAGGTTGGGAAGCGAGTAGCTGGAGACATTGGCCTTGTCGAACTGTGCCTCGCCCGAACGCATGCCGATGTACTGGTCGGTATAGCCGGGGAAGGAGCACTTGGTGAAGTAGGCGGCACGGCGCGGGTCCTTGTAGCCGTTCATGTAGTCGGTAATCGACGAGCTGACACGCAGGTCACCCCACGATGCCGATGCCAGCTGATAGGGGTTGCCCTGTACGCCGGGGTTCACCATGGCGTTCTGGGCGTTGGTCGTAATCAGACCCACCTGGTTGGCGATGGCGGTCTTCACACCCTCCTCGTTGCCCGTACGCATGGCGATGCGCAGCGAGAGCGAGTTGGCCAGACGTGCCCATGCGGCGTAGTCACCGCCGTAGATGGCGTCGTTGGTGAAGGGCTTCGACGAGGGATACTGCGTTGCGTAGTCCGAGAGCGTCTTGGCCGCATTCTGCAGGTCGTTGAAGATGTTCGTGTAGACCTCCTCGTGCGAGTCGTAGGGTACATACATCAGACCGTCCTTGACCTGGCTGTAGGGAATCGGGCCGTAGGTATCCGTCACGCGAATCATCGCGGCGGCACGGACGATGTTGGCGATTGCCCACCAGTGTCCGGACTCCTGCGAGAACTCAGAAATCTTGAAGAGGTTGGGGTAGATGTCCTGGAAAATCAGGTTATAGGCCTGCTGGTTCCAGTCGGCCGAGGGGTTGAACGTATCGAAGTTCATGCCGCCCCAGCGGTTCGAGCAGGTGAGGTAGCCGCCCAGGGCACCCACCATCTGGTCGACCATCTGCGAGTCGTTCTGCTGAACATACATCAGCGCCTCGACCATCGTCGGGAGCAGCATGTTCGGGTCGGCCTCCTGCGGGGCATACGGGTCGGTGTTGTACTCCTCGAAGTTGCTCGTGCAACCAATCGCAAGCCAACCCGACAGGAGCGTCAGGAATGTATATTTAACTATTTTTTTCATAGGTCCGTGCGGGTTTAGAATTGCAGTTTGACATTGAATCCGAGGTTACGCATGCTCGGGAGCATGAAGTAGTCGACGCCCTGGTAGTAGTTGCTGCCCGTAACGGCCGACATTTCGGGGTCGAACGGAGCCTTGCAGTAAATCATCCAGAGGTTCTTGGCTACGAAGCCCACGCTCAGACGAGCCTTGTTGCGGAACCACTTCGCGGGCAGCGTGTAGCTCAGCGAGAGCTCCTGCAGACGGACGTTGGTGGCGTCGTAGAGGTAGTATGCTCCGTGACCGCCCTCGGCCGTTGCGATGGTCTGGTAGTAGGTCTGGGCATCCACCGAACCGAAGTTCACCGGAACGCCGCCGCGGTCGCGGGCTGCGGCCGAAGCCTCCGATACGCCGTAGTAGTCGAGGATACCCTGCGTTGCCGAGTAAACCTTGCCGCCGAGGCGTGCCGTGAAGACGATACCCAGGTCAATGCCCTTGTAGGAGAAGTTGTTGCTCCATCCGAGGTTGCCCTTCGGTGCGAGCTGGCCGACCTTCTGGGGCTCGATTTCGGTCATCGAGAGCTTGCCCGTCGAGGGGTCAATCAGCACGTTGCCGTTCAGGTCGCGTGCAATCTCGTGGTTGATGTAGATGTCGGTCATCGAACCGCCCTCACGCAGAATGACGCGCGGAGCCACGTCGGTCTGGCCCAGCCAGTCCTTGCGAATCTCCAGCATGTCCTCCTGCTCGCCGGTGAGCGGGTTGATCATACCGTGAGCCAGCTCGATAATCTTGTTCTCGTTGAACGAGTAGGTGAAGTTGGTAGCCCAACGGAAGTCACCCCACTTGTTGTTGTAGCCGACCGAGAGCTCGATACCCTGGTTCTGGATGTTACCCGTCTGGGCGGCGTAGTTCTGGTAACCGGTCGACGAGGCCAGCGGCATGTAAATCGTCTGGTCGTAGGTGTTCGAACGGTAGTAGGTGATGTCGAGGTTGAACTTGTTGATGAAGCGTGCGTTCACACCGACCTCCCACGACTTGGTCATTTCAGGCTGCAGGTCCGTGTTCGGGTAGGTGGTCGGGGCGCTCCAGCCGTGCGACTGCTCGTTGTAGGTGTAGCTCGGGTTCGACAGATAGCGGGCGAAGGCCGATGCCACCTGCGAGTAGGATGCGCGTACCTTCAGGAACGAGAGCCACTTCGGAGCGTTGAACATGTTCGAAACGACAGCCGAGAGACCTACCGAAGGATAGAAGAACGACGAGTTGGCCGAGTATGCCAGCTGCGAAGCCCAGTCGTTACGTCCCGTGACGGTCAGGTAGAGCATCGAGCGCCAGCCCACCTCGACGTTGGCGAAAATCGCCTGCGTCTGGTCGTGCCAGCCCTTCTGCATAATCTTGTACTTGTTCTCGGTGTTGAGGTTGAGCTTCGTGAAGAGGTTGGTCTTCTTCAGGTCGCCCGCGTCGCCCGAACGCTCGTAGCGCTGGTCGTTAATCGAGGCACCGACCTGGGCGCTGAGCGACCAGTCGCCCCACGTCTTGTTGATGTTGGCCATCACGTCGCCGTAGAAGGTGCGGTCGAGTTGCGTCTCGTCCGACAGACCGCCGTTCTCGCCGGCGAAGGTCTCCAGCGTCGAAGCGTAGTACTTCGTGGTGATGCGGTAGTCCGAGTTGTCGATGCGTACGCGGCCTGTTACGTCGAGCCAGTCGGTGATGTCCCACTTGAGCGAGGCGTTGAGCATGTAGCGGCGCTTGGTGGTCTCACGCATGATGCGGTTCTGAATCCAGTAGGGGTTCTGGAGCGAGTGAGCGCCCTCGCCGTAGGGCCAGTACTGAGCCATGTAGCCGCGAACGGGGTCCCAGCGCTCGTAGAGGCGGATTTCGTCGAAGTCGTCGCCGCGCGGGAAGAGGTAGAGGGCCGGCAGCGGGTTGTAGTACTTACCCTGCGATACCTGGTTCTGGTTGTTCTGGATGACGAAGCTTGCACCGAAGTCGAAGGTCAGCTTGTCCTTGGCGAACTTGGTGGTGTTGCGGGCCGTGAAGTTGTAGCGGTTGTACTCGGCCTCGGGGATGATGTCGGCGGCGTTGGTCGTCGATACCGAGATGTAGGTCTGGTTCTTCTGCGTGCCGGTCGAGAGCGAAACCGAGTTGATTACGTTCGTTCCGGTGTTGAAGAAGTCCTTGGCATCGAACGTGCCGTTGATTTTGTCACCCCAGCTGAAGGTCGTATTGCTGGTGCCGTAGCGGTTCTGCATCTCGGGCATCATGTAGGCCTTCGAGAACATCGTGGTGTTTGAAATCGTCACGGTGGTCTTGCCTTCGGCACCGCGCTTGGTGTTGATGAGCACCACGCCGTTGGCGGCATCCGAACCGTAGAGGGCGGCTGCCGAGGGGCCCGTCAGCATGTTGATGGACTCGATGTCCTCGGGGTTGATATCGGCGATGCTCTCCGAGCCGACCTGGGCGGTCATCGTACCGCCGGCGTCGCCGCCGAAGCTGTTGTTGTACATCGGGATACCGTCAATCACGTAGAGGGCGGCGTTGCTCTTCTCCAGAGACTTCATACCGCGCATGATGACACGCGACGAAGTACCTGCACCACCGGCACCGGCGTTGATGGTCACACCGGCCACCTTGCCCACCAGCGAGTTCATGAAGTTGGCATCCTTGACCGTCGTGATTTCATCGGATTTTACCTGCTGCACGTTGTACGACAGGGCTTTCTCCTCGCGCTTGATACCGAGGGCCGTTACGACGACGGCGTTGAGGGCCGTTGCCTCCTCCTTGAGCGTCACGTCGAGCATCGTCTGACCGACGTAGGGAATCTCCTGGGTCTGGTAGCCGATGAACGAGATGACAATCACGTCGCCCTCCTTTACTTTATTGAGGGTGAAGCTTCCGTCCATGACAGTCGTCGTACCGGAGGTGCCGTCCTGCGTGATGACCGTTGCTCCGACAATCGGACCGGCAGCATCCTTGACGATACCCTTGACGGAGGTTTCGCCTCCGTTCTGGGCGAATGCGCCGAATGTGCCGGCAACGAGAACGGCGCAGCACGTAGCGAGCATTAACTTAATTGATTTCCACATAATTAAGAGTGTCTAAAATTAAACATAAGCATAAAAGGTTAGATAAAACTTAGAAGCGACCGGAATCGGTTTCTTCTAACGGAACGGTGAGGGTTTTTGTTTTTTTCTTATAGGCTTCGGTGTTTTTGAGTTAATAAATCTTTAGAATGTTGACCTTTTTTGTTTATTGTGTGGTCCGTCGAGACCTCTTTCTACTATTATGCCTTATAACAAAATTACACATTTTTTTATTTATAACAAAATGATATTGTAATATCTTGCAAAACCGTGTACGATTCGTTCAAAATGATGTTTCATTTTACTTGTCCCGGGTTTTGTTACGCAATATGTTTTTTACTTCCATATTGCTTTCACGATTGTAACCGGCGGGGAGTGTTGATGTTGAGATTGAAATTTGGAAGCAGGTGCCTGTTTTCGAAACAGATGCAAAACACTTTCTTAAAATTTTTATTATCGTCTTTTTTAGGAATTGCCTGCCTGTCGGGAGCTCGTGGCGATGTTCTCTCGGTCGTTTTTACTGGTAGATACAGCCTCTCCGGGAGCGTCTGGAAAACTCTTTTTTCGCTGGACGAATATGTATAGCAGCCGCGTGCGCCGGAGCCTACATCGGACCTTTTGTCTCGTTTGGCGGCTCTCTGGAAGGGGGCGTCGGTTGCATGGCAGCACAAAGTCAGACAGAACCCGCATCGCTGCATCGCGATGCGGGTTCTGTCGTAAAGTTCCGGGAAGCCCTCCCGTGGGGCGTATGCCGTTTGTCGCAGTTGTCGGTTCCGGACGGTATGGAGGTGCGGAGGCGAAGCTCTCTTTCGTTCCGGAGCGCCGGAAGCGTCCGAGAAGGGCGCTCACGGCGTCGGGTCAGAGCACCACGATTTCGTCGAGGAAGAGCCAGCCGCCCGGCGTGCCGTTCGAGCGGGCCACGCAGCGCAGGTAGCGCGCCGAGGTGCGGCCCGTGTAGGCGAAGGTCTTGAAGAGCAGGTCGGGGCACTCCGTCGAGATGTCGTTGCGCACCGTGGTCAGCCGCTCGAAGTGCTCGCCGTCCTGCGAGGCGTAGATTTCCACCTCGGAGGGCACCCAGACGTAGGGGCCCTTCGACTGCATGAAGGTGAGCCCCACGTAGTGCACCTCGGTCGGCTCCTCGAGGTCGACCGTCACGTCGACGTCCGAGTTGAGGAAACCCTGCCAGCGGCGGTCTCCGTAGGTCCATCCGCCAATCATGCCGTCGGTGAGCGTCGTCTCGCCCGCGGCGGCATACTTCTCGTGCCACGGCGTGCGGTACTCCACCCGCTTGCCGCGCGCCAGATGCTCCCTGGGTTCGAGGCTCTCGGGCCGCTCGCCGTATTCATGCTCCAGGTCGAAGGGGTTGTAACCTTCCTCGCGGAGCCACTCGACGGCGCCCAGTGCCCGGCGCCGGAAGTCGTCGTAGTCGCGTCGCTCGGGAAGGCTCCATCCCGCCTCGGCAATGGCCAGCACGCGGGGGTAGAGCATGTATTCGACGTGTTCGGGCGTGGGGATGTATTCGGTCCAGAGGTTGGCCTGCACGCCCAGCAGACGGGCCTGCTCTTCGGGCGTCAGCTCGGGGAAGCTCATCTCGAAGGAGTAGACCTTGCGCAGGGGCGTATAGCCGCCGATGGAGAGCGGCTGGGTGAAGGGGGCATCCTGCGCATAGTCCAGATAGCAGTACTCGCCCGGCGTCATGATGGCGTCGTGGCCCGCGCGGATGGCCTTCAGCCCCCCTTCAGCGCCGCGCCACGACATCACCGTGGCGTTGGGGGCCAGTCCCCCGTCGAGAATCTCGTCCCAGCCCAGCAGCCGGCGGCCGTGGTCGTTCAGGAAGCGCTCGATGCGGTGCACCAGATAGCTCTGCAGCCCGTCCACGTCGGTGATACCCTCGGCCTTCATGCGGGCCTGGCACTTCGGGCAGCTCTTCCAGGCGCCCTTGCCCGCCTCGTCGCCGCCGATGTGGATATACTCCGAGGGGAAGAGCTCCATGACCTCGGTCAGAACCCCTTCGAGGAATTCGAAGGTCTGCTCGTTGCCCGGGCAGAACTCCGAGTTGACGTAGGGCTTGCCGGCGCACGAGAGCTCGGGATAGGCGGCCAGCACCTCCTCGCTGTGGCCCGGCATCTCAATCTCGGGAATCACCGTGATGTGGAGCCGGCGGGCATGTTCGACAATCTCGCGGATATCCTCCTGGGTGTAGAAGCCGCCGTGGGCCTGCGGGTCCGAGGCCTCGCAGTAGTGGCGGTCGGCCGACCACCAGTCGAGCCACGTCCGGTAGGGGCGCCATGCGGCGAACTCCGTCAGACGGGGATAGCGCTTGATTTCAAGGCGCCACCCGGCACCGTCGGTCAGGTGGAAGTGCAGCCGGTTGAACTTGAAGTGCGCCATGGCATCCAGCTGCTTGAGTACGAACTCCTTCGACTGGAAGTTGCGGCTCACGTCGAGCATGATGCCGCGGTAGGGGAAGCGGGGGGCGTCCTCCACCCGGCAGCAGGGGATGCGCCACGAACCATCGGTCTGCTTCCCGGCCAGCTGCAGCAGCGTCTGCAGGGCGTAGAAGGCGCCCGCTTCGCTGCGCGCCTCGACGCTAATCCGCCGGGGCGTCACCTCGAGCGTGTAGCCCTCTTCGGCTGCTACCCGGCGCGGGTCGATGCGCAGCGTGAGCGCGCCGCCTCGGGGCGCTTCCTTGAGTGCGAAGGGGAGCGAGGCGATATACTGGGCGAGTTCGCCTTCGCGCGCGGCCCCCGTCAGGGAGAAGGTGGCGCCGGAGGTCAGCCGGTATTCGCCCGGCTGCTCCGTGAAGGAGGCTGGAGCCGGAATGACAGGGTGGCCCGATGCGGGCAGGAGTGCGGCCGTCAGGAGCGCGGCCAGCAGCAGTGCAAGTCGTTTCATGGGGGTGTCGGGTTGGGTTATTCGACTACGATTTCATCGACGAAGAGGTAGCCCTTCTTGCCGTGGGCGCCGTGCCATGCGGGAATCTCGCCGACGGTCTGGGCCTCGACGCGCAGGTAGCGGGCCGACGTTTCGGGGAAGGTCACCGTGTAGCTCTTCAGCCCGTCGGGGTCGGCGGCCGTCTCCATCGGGATGTCGAGCGAGCCCGCCTCGGTGAAGTGCTCGCCATCCTCCGAGACGCTGGCCTTGAGCGCCAGCGGCGCGAAGATGTCCATGCCCTTCTGGACGAGCGTGCCCAGACGCACCGAAGAGTACGAGGCCCCCTGCATGTCGATGGTCACGACCATCGGGTCGCCGAACCAGCCGGTCCAGTCGCCGTTCGAGTAGGTGAAGTCGCTCTCGAAGCCGTCGACGAGCGTTTGGGGGGCGCCGTAGAGGTAGTTGTCGCGCGGCTGCGTGTTGAGGACGATGGGGTGGGCGAGCGCCTTGTTGGCGGTGAAGGTGCGCGTGTAGGGACGCACCTCGATGTTGTCGCGCTGGGCGATGGCCCGAAGCGTGCAGCCGGTGCGGATTTCAATCGGGGCAGTGTAGCGCGTGCTCTTGTCCGTGGGCTCCGAGCCGTCGAGCGTGTAGTAAATCGGGGCGTCGCCCTGCGTGAAGAGGGTCACCTCGACGCATCCCTTTTCGGGGTTGTTCCGCGTCTGGGCGCTCACGCCGAAGACATTTTTGGCGAAGTTGTATCCCCGCGCGCGGTAGATGTCGGTCAGGTGGGAGAGGCTTCCCAGGAAGCGCTCCCACGAGCGGTTGTCCGCCCGGCACCACTGCACCTCGGCAAGGGCCGCCTCACGCGGCAGCAGCATGTATTCGAGCTGCGACGAGGTGGGAATGTATTCAGTCCAGAGGTTGGCCTGCACGCCCAGGATGTGCGCTGCCTCCTCGGGCGTGAGCTCTCTCTCGAACGAGGGGTCGAACTCGTAGACGCGCTCCACGGGGATGTAGCCGCCGATGGCCAGCGGCTCGTTCTCGACGTCGCGCGCCTGATAGTAGTCGAAGTAGAGGCGCGAAGTGGGGGTCATGATAACGTCGTGGCCCATCTTGGCGGCCTTGATACCCCCTTCGGTTCCGCGCCACGACATGACCGTTGCGCTGGGCGAGAGTTCGCCCTCGAGAATCTCGTCCCAGCCGATGATGCGGCGGCCGTGGTCGGCGAGGAACTTTTCGACGCGCTTCGTCACGTAGCTCTGGAGGTAGTGCTCGGCCTTGAACTCGGCGTCATCCTTGAGTCCGAGCGCGCGGATGCGGGCCTGGCACTTGGGGCACTGCTCCCAGCGCTCCTTGGGGCACTCGTCGCCGCCGATGTGGATGTACTCCGAGGGGAAGAGCTCCATGACCTCGGTCAGAACCCCCTCGAGGAACTCGAAGGTCTTGTCGTTGCCGGCGCAGAGCACCTCCTTGGCCACGCCCCATTCGCCCCACACCTCGTAGAGGCCGCCCGTGCAGCCCAGCTCGGGGTAGGCGGCCAGTGCGGCGAGCATGTGGCCCGGAAGGTCGATTTCGGGAATCACCGTGATGCCGTTCTCGGCGGCGTAGGCCACCACGTCGCGCACCTCATCCTGCGTGTAGTATCCGCCGTAGGGGGTGTTGTCGGAGGAGCCCCACTGCTTGCCGACCATCGTATGGCGGCGGACGGAGCCCACCTCCGTCAGACGGGGGTAGCGCTTGATTTCGAGGCGCCAGCCCTGGTCGTCGGTCAGGTGCCAGTGCAGCGTGTTGAGCTTGTGCAGCGCCATGATGTCGATGACGCGCTTCACCTCGTCGACCGGGAAGAAGTGGCGCGAGACGTCGAGGTGCTGTCCGCGGTAGGCGAAGCGGGGTGCATCCTCGATGCGGAGGCAGGGCATCGTCCATGCGACGGTCTCGGCGGCCGGTCCTTCGCCGTAGATGGCCACGGGCAGCAGCTGCTTCATCGTCTGGATGGCATAGAGCACGCCGCGCTGCGACGAGGCGCGCACCGTCACCAGCCGGCGCGTGACATCCAGACCGTAGCCCTCGGCCGGCTGGAGCGAATCGTAGAGGAAGAGGAATCCCTCCGCTGCGGAGTCTCCCGCGCTCATCTCCGACGGCTGGCCGCTGGTCGCCTCAAGCTGTTCGGCGAAGTGCCCGACGGCCTTGCGGGCCGCCTCGTCCAGCTGCGGGTCACAGGTGAAGGGTGCCCCTGCGGCGTGGAACTCGCCCGAGCGGGGTTCGAGCGAATTGGGATAGGGAATCAGGTCGTAGCTCCGGGTGTTGCCGGCGCATGCCGCCAGAAAGAGGCAGCACGACAGAAGGGTAGTCAGTCTGTTCATTAGGGTTTTGGGTTTGGTTGCTGCGCGGAGGCAGATGGTGCAAATATACGAAAATATGGCCGGAGGGCCAAACCTTTCCGGACGCTTTTCGCCCGGCGTCGGCCGATTCCCGGGCGTAGATGGCGCCGCGTTGCGATTTTTTCGCTATTTTTGAAGTCCCGATGTTGCCGCATCGCCCGCTTTGCGCCCGACCTTCCGGGCCGGGGAGGCGGCAATGGAGGGATGATTGACCTCCGAACCCAAAAACCGCTTCGATGAAACATCTCTTTCCGCTTCTTCTGCTGCTTGCCGGCGCCTGCTCCCGCGTGGAGGCGCCCGCACCCGTAGGTCCCGTGCCCGATGCCCGGCAACTGGCCTGGCAGCGCCTCGAAACCTACGCCTTCGTCCACTACGGACTCAACACCTTCAACGACATGGAGTGGGGCTACGGCAATACGCCCGCCTCGACCTTCGACCCCGCGGCTCTGGACTGCGACCAGTGGGTCCGCACGCTCAAGGCGGCCGGCATGAAGGGGGTCATGCTGACGGCCAAGCACCACGACGGCTTCTGCCTCTGGCCCTCGGCCTATACCGACTACAGCGTGAAGAGCTCGCCGTGGCGCGATGGAAAGGGCGACCTGGTGCGTGAGCTCTCCGACGCCTGCCGCCGTCACGGGCTGCGCTTCGGCATCTACCTCTCGCCCTGGGACCGCCACCACGCCGAGTATGGCCGCGAGGCCTACGTGGAGTACTTCCACAACCAGATGCGCGAGCTGCTGACGAACTACGGCCCTCTGTTCGAGTACTGGTTCGACGGTGCCAACGGCGGCGACGGCTGGTATGGAGGCGCCGACGAGCGGCGCAGCATCGACGCGCGGAGCTACTACCGATACGAGGAGGCCCGGGAGACGATTCGCTCGCTGCAGCCCGAGGCCGTCATCTTCGGCGGCACGTGCGCCGACATCCGCTGGATTGGTAACGAGGAGGGCTGGGCCGGCCAGACCAACTGGAGCTTCGTCAAGGGGGCGGGTGACCAGAACGTTAACGACTTCACGCACGGCGAGCGCGACGGCGACCACTGGCTGCCCGGCGAGGTCGATGTCTCGATTCGTCCCGGGTGGTTCTACCATCCGCGCGAGGATACCCAGCTGAAGAGCCTCTCGCAGCTGGTCGACATCTACTACCAGAGCGTGGGACGCAACGCCAACCTGCTGCTCAACTTCCCGGTCGACCGCTCGGGACGCATCGCGGCGGCCGACTCGGCCCGCATCGTCGCGTGGCGGCAGACGCTCGACGCCGAGTTCGCGCACGAGCTGTTGGCCGGAGCCGACGTCGAGGCCGACAACGTGCGCGGCGGTGCGCGCCGCTTCGCACCCGGCCGCACGACCGACGGCAACTGGGAGAGCTACTGGGCTACGGACGACGGCGTGACGGAGGGCGTGCTGACCTTCCGCTTCGAGGCGCCGCAGCATGTGAACCGCCTCCTGCTGCAGGAGTACATCCCGCTCGGGCAGCGCGTGGCGCGCTTCGCCGTCGAGTGGTCCGGCGACGACCGGGAGTGGCATCCGGTCGAGACCGGCGAGGAGCTGACGACCATCGGCTACAAGCGCATCATCCGCTTTGCGGGGGTCACGTGCCGGGCCTTGCGTGTCCGTTTCGAGGAGGCGCGCGGTCCGCTCTGCATCTGCAACGTCGAGGCCTACGACGCCCCCGTGCTGCTCGAGGAGCCGCGCATCGTGCGCGACGGCAGCGGCATGGTGACGCTCCGGGCGGGCGACCGCGGCGCCGAAATCCGCTATACGACCGACGGCACGCAGCCCGATGGCTCGTCGCCGCGTTACGAGGCCCCCTTCCTGCTGCCGGACAAGGGCGAGGTGCGGGCGCTGGTCCGTGACCCGCAGAGCGGCCGCATGAGCGAGGTTGCGGCCCGCCGTTTCGACATTCCCTGCGGTTCGTTCCGCGTCCGTGAACTGGAGCCCGGCGAGCAGGCCAAGATGTTCGACGGCGATGTCACGACGGCGGCCTACCTGCCCCGGGGCCTGAGGAGCTGCACGATTGACATGGGGTGCGAGCGGAGCCTTACGGGCTTTGCCTATACGCCCGACGCCGGGCGCTGGGGCAGCGGCGTGGTCACGCACTACCGGCTGTTGCTCGACGGCCGCAAGGTGGCCGAGGGAGAGTTTTCGAACATTGTGAACAATCCGGTGGAGCAGCTGGTTGAGTTCGCTCCGCAGCGGGGCCGCGTGCTCCGCTTCGAGGCGTGCGCGCTTGCCTCGGGCGACGCCCCCTCCATCGCCGAATTCTCCGTCAGGACCGAATAGGGTATACCCTTCCCCGGAGCGTCAAGCGCCCGGAGCCGAATAGGCTCCGGGCGCTTTTTTCGTTCTGCGGGAGAGGGGCGTATGGCGGGGCGCCGTTTGCCCGGTTTGCGAATGTCGCCGTATGAGGCTTTTCTCCGAGTTGCGCTCCGAGTTGCATCCCGGGTGGCGCAAACGTTCCGTTTGAGCGGGAAAAAGGTTGCTGAGTAAAAAAAATATAGGAAAGAAAGACTCTTTTTTTTACGCCTGCTAAAACGTTTAATCTGAATTGTGATGGCCATTTTGAGGTGAGGCGGTCCTTGATGTCCCGGTCGGGGTATTTGTTTTATTTAGAAAGAATGGTATATTTGTTTTGCGGCGTATGTCAAAATTAAAAAACGGGCCGAGTGTACGTTGAAAAAAACGAGCATAATAGAGATAACTTTTTAAAATAAATAAAAACCGAAGCCTATTATGAACAAACACGCAAAAAACTTCACCGATTGTCGGAAAAACGGAACCAAACCCTCATGGTTCCGGCTTTTTCCATGATTCACCCAAACAGTATGCTTATGTTTAATTTTAACGGTCTTAATTATGTGGAAATCGATTAAGTTAATGCTCGCCACGTGCTGTGCGGCCCTTGTCGTCGGCATATTCGGTGCATTCGCCCAGAACGGAGGCGAAAACTCCGTCCAGGGTATCGTCAAGGACGCCGCCGGCCCGATTGTCGGTGCGACGGTCATCACGCAGGACGGTTCGTCGGGTACGACGACCACCATGGACGGAAGCTTCACCCTGTCGCGGGTCAAGCCGGGCGACGTGATTGTCATCTCGTTCATCGGCTACCAGACCCAGGAGATTCCCTACGTCGGACAGACGATGCTCGACGTGACGCTCCAGGAGGAGGCTACGGCCCTCAACGCCGTCGTCGTAACGGCCATGGGTATCAAGCGCGAGGAGAAGGCGCTGTCGTATAACGTGCAGCAGGTCAAGTCCGATGAAATCACGACGGTCAAGGATGCCAACTTCATGAATTCGATGGTGGGCAAGGTGGCCGGTGTGACCATCAACTCGTCGGCCGTCGGCGCCGGCGGTTCGGCCCGCGTGGTGATGCGCGGTACCAAGTCGCTGACCAAGAGCAACAACGCCCTCTACGTGATTGACGGTATCCCGATGTTCAACACCTCGACCGGCGCCTCCGACATCTCGGTGCTCTCCGACCAGCCCGGTTCGGACGCCGTTGCCGACCTCAACCCCGAGGACATCGAG
Source organism: Alistipes sp. An31A (assembly GCF_002159425.1). Classification (NCBI taxonomy): domain Bacteria; kingdom Pseudomonadati; phylum Bacteroidota; class Bacteroidia; order Bacteroidales; family Rikenellaceae; genus Alistipes; species Alistipes sp. An31A. The sequence goes on along the minus strand of NZ_NFIO01000002.1, from coordinate 368,708 downwards.
TCCATCAACATGCTGACGGGTCCCTCGGCAGCCGCCCTCTACGGTTCGGATGCCGCCTCGGGCGTGGTGCTCATCAACACCAAGCGCGGAACGAAGGACAAGACGACGGTCACCTACTCGAACAACACGACCTTCTCGCTGCCCTACATGATGCCGAAGTTCCAGAACAGCTACGTCAATGCGGCCGGCGCACTCGAGAGCTGGGGCGCCAGACAGCACAGCAGCTACAACCCCGAGGACTTCTTCAACACGGGAACCAACGTCATCAACTCGGTGGTCTTCACGACGGGTACCTCGCGGAACCAGACCTACGTCTCGGCCTCGACGACCAATACCTCGGGTCTGCTGCCCAACACGAAGTACGAGCGCTACAACTTCACCTTCCGCAACACGTCATCGTTCCTCAAGGACAAGCTGACGCTCGATGTGGGCGGCAGCTACATCATCCAGAACGACCGCAACCTTACGGCCCAGGGACAGTACTACAACCCGCTGACGTCGCTCTACCTCTTCCCGCGCGGCGACAACTTCGACGAGGTGCGCAACTTCGAGCGCTACAAAGCGGCACGTGAGGTCTACGAGCAGTACTGGCCCTACACCACGGCCGGTATCGGTCTGCAGAACCCCTACTGGGTGGCCTACCGCATGGTGCGCGAGAACAACAAGAAGCGCTACATGTACAACGCCACGCTCAAGTATCAGATTACCGACTGGATGGACATCTCGGGACGTGCCAAGGTCGACAACACGACCAACCGCTACACGTTCAAGAAGTACGCCACGACGGATGCCATCTGGGCCAGCGAGAACGGCGGCTATCAGGACGAGCAGAGCACCTACCAGAGCTTCTACGGCGACGTGATGCTCAACATCAACAAGACGTGGAACGACTGGTCGCTGTCGGCCAACATCGGCGGCTCGATTAACGACCAGCGCTACCAGATGATTGGCCATGCGGGCAACCTGCGCGACGCCAACCTCTTCGCCGTCCACAACCTCGACTACACGACCAAGTACAAGCCCAAGCAGGCCGGCTGGCACGACCAGGTTCAGTCGGTGTTCGCCAACGTCGAGGTGGGCTGGCGCTCGATGCTCTACCTGACCGTTACGGGCCGCAACGACTGGGATTCGCGCCTGGCCGGTTCGAAGGAGTCGTCGTTCTTCTATCCTTCGGTGGGTCTTTCGGCCGTCGTTTCGAACATGTTCGACGCTCCGCGCTGGCTCTCCTTCCTGAAGGTGCGCGGTTCGTATGCCGAGGTGGGTAGCGCCTTCGACCGCTTCCTGACGCGTTCGTCGTATCCCTTCAACGAGGAGTCGAAGAACTGGGAGACGCTTGCCCGTTATCCGGTCTACGAGCTGAAGCCCGAAAAGACCAAGTCGTGGGAGGTCGGTGTGAACGCCAAGTTCCTCAACAAGATTTCGTTCGACTTCACCTACTACCGTTCGCACACCACCAACCAGACCTTCAACGTGCCGCTGTCGGCATCGTCGGGTTACGACTACGTGCCCATCCAGAGCGGTGACATCCAGAACCAGGGTATCGAGATGGGCATCGGCTACAACAACAAGTGGGGTGACTTCACCTTCAGCACCAACTACAACTTCACGTGGAACCAGAACAAGGTGATTCGCCTGGGCGGCGGCGTCGTGAACCCCGCAACGGGCGAAGTGGTCGAGATGGAGACCTGGGAGCAGGGCAACTTCGGCAACCTCGACGCCCGCGTCATCCTCAAGGAGGGCGGCTCGATGGGCGACGTCTATGCCGCGCACGTGCTGGCCACCGATTCGAACGGCAACATCAAGGTTGACCCGCAGACCGGAGCCATCTCGATGATGGCCAAGGATGTGAAGCTGGGTTCGATTCTTCCCGACTTCAACATGGGCTGGAGCAACAACTTCGACTACAAGGGCATCAATCTGGGTGTGACCTTCTCGGCCCGCATCGGCGGTATCGCCCTCTCGAGCACCGAATCGTTCCTCGACCAGTACGGCGTATCGGAGCGTTCGGGCAGGGCGCGCGACAACGGCGGCGTGCCGGTCAACTACGGCAAGGTCGATGCCAAGACCTACTATCAGGGAATCGCCGGCTACGGCGCCTACTACGCCTACAGTGCGACGAACGTCCGTCTGCAGGAGCTCTCGCTGGGATATACGCTTCCCGCAAAGTGGTTCCGCGACAAGGTGCGGATGACCGTTTCGTTCGTGGGCCGCAACCTGTGGATGATTTACTGCAAGGCTCCGTTCGACCCCGAGGTGACCGCTTCGACGACGAACAACTACTACCAGAGCTACGATTACTTCATGCTCCCGAGCACGCGTAATTTAGGTTTCAGCGTCAAACTCCAATTCTAAAAAATGTTCCCGATTATGAAAAAGGTATTGAAATATATTGTAGGCGTTGCTTTGCTGCCGCTTGCCTTAGCCGGATGTACCAGCAACTTCGACGAATACAACACCAACCCCTACGAACCGACGACGCTCGACGTCCGTCAGTTCTTCGCGGAGATGCAGGACTGCTTCGCGTCGCCCGAAGAGAACCCCTACCAGCGGAACGCTACCTTCTGGGCCTGTTTCGGCGGATACATCACCGCGCCGCACAGCTGGTCGCGTTCGACGCTCTATTCGACCTGGAACATCGACGACGACTGGAACAAGTGGACCGTCGACTGGTATTACACCAAGTTCTATCCCTCCTATTTCCAGGTGGAGAACTACACCGAGAAGCAGGGCCAGTACTATGCGCTGGCGGTGCTGCACCGCGTGGCCGTGATGCAGTATGTGCTCAACCTCCAGGGCCCGCTGCCCTATTCGCAGGTGACCAACGGCAAGTATGCCGTCCCCTACGACGACGAGAAGACGGCCTGGCACAAGATGTTCGACGACCTGGATTTCGCCATCGCCGAGCTCTCCAACGCCATCGACCCCAACTACCGTCCGATGTCGGGCTACGACCGTGTCTACAACGGTGACTATGAGAAGTGGGTCAAGTTCGCCAATTCGCTCAAGCTGCGCATGGCCATCCGCATCTCGGGCGTCGATGCCGAGTACGCCAAGCAGCAGGCCCTGTCGGCCATCAACCATCCCATTGGCGTGATGACCTCGAACAGCGACAGCGCTTATGACAACCTCAACGGTCGTTTCCCGAACGGTTTCTACCAGGTGGGTACGGGCTGGGGCGAGGCTCGTCTGAATGCCTCCATCACCGCCTACATGAACGGCTACGAGGACCCGCGTCGCGAGAAGCTCTTCACCGAGGCTACCGTTGCCGACACCTCCGGCTACATCGGCGTGCGTTCGGGCATCGCCGGCGCCAACAAGGCCGACTTTGCCGAGTACTCCCAGTGGAACGTAACCTCGACCACCCCCATCCCCTTCTTCGTTGCCGCCGAGGTGGCCTTCCTGCGTGCCGAGGGTGCGCTGCTGGGCTGGGACATGGGCGGCACGGCACAGCACTGGTATGAGGAGGGTATCCGTCTGGCCTTCTCCGAGGTGGGAGCCCAGGGTGCCGAGGACTACATCGCCAACAGCACGGCCAAGCCGGGCAACTACGTCGACCCGAAGAACAGCGCCTACAACTACAATAACCGCAGTACGATACCCATTGCCTGGAGCGCCGTTTCGTCCAACGAGGAGCACCTCGAGCAGATTATCACCCAGAAGTGGATTGCCAACTTCCCCAACGGACTCGAAGGGTGGTGCGACTTCCGTCGCACGGGTTATCCCTACCTCTTCCCGGCCTACAACAACCAGTCGACGCAGGGCGTGACCAACGAGCGCCAGCAGCGCCGTCTGCGCTTCTCGCTCTCGGAGTACCAGACCAACAACGCGAACGTGACGGCGGCCGTCGGCATGCTGAGCAACGGTCAGGATTCGGACAACACCGACCTGTGGTGGGCCAAGAAGAATTGAGTATAAACCTTAGATTCGAACAAGACTATGAAAAAGAAGATATTGAATCTGGGCATCCTGGCATTTGCCGCGGCGCTTGTGGCGGGCTGCAGCGACTGGACCGAAGCGGAGCCCAACAACTACTTCGAACCTCGCCCCGCCGAGTATTACGAGCAGCTGCGCGAGTGGAAGAAGACCGACCATTCGGTGACCTTCGGCTGGTTCGGCAACTGGACCGGTCAGGGTGCGTCGCCCGTCAACTGTCTGATGGGTCTGCCCGACAGCGTCGATTTCGTCTCGATGTGGGGCAACTGGTATGGCCTTTCGCCCGAGAAGTGGGCCGACAAGCGCGAAGTGAAGAGCAAGAAGGGCACGCGTGTGACCATCTGCTTCATCGTGGCCAACTGCGGTGACCAGACGACTCCCCAGTCGGTGCGCGACAACTGGCAGGCCAACGGCTTTGCCAGCGAGGATGCGGCGGTGAAGGACTTCTGGGGCTGGGTGGACGGCGACCAGGCCGCCATCGATGCCGCCATCGCCAAATATGCAAAGTCGATTGTCGATACGATTGACAAGTACGACTGGGACGGCTTCGACTTCGACTACGAGGCCAACTACGGTTCGCCGGGCAACATTGCCGGTCCGTACCTCGGCGACTCGGGCGACCCCGAAACGAACCGCCAGCGCACGAACTTCCTGACCTTCGTCAAGGAGCTGGGCAAGTACCTCGGACCCAAATCGGGAACGGACCGCCTGCTGGTCATCGACGGCGAACCGCAGAACATGCATCCCGATGCGCGCGACTACTTCGACTACTACATCATCCAGGCCTACGCCTGCTACTCCTACTCGAATCTGGACTCCCGCTACGAGAAGCTGCTCCGGGGTCTTGAGGTCGGGGACGACGAGGCGCTCAAGCAGATGGTGACCGAGCGGTTGATTTGGTGCGAGAACTTCGAGAGCTACGCTGCCGACGGCGGTGTGACCCACACCACGCGCGACGGCCAGACGGTCAATTCGCTCAAGGGCATGGCCATGTGGGAGTCGCAGTACGGCTACCGCAAGGGCGGTGTCGGAACCTACCACATGGAGTATGAGTACAGTCTTGCCGGCCACTCGATTGAGTACCCCTATCTGCGTGAGGCTTCGGCCATCATGAATCCTCCCATGAAATAACAAAGCGAGCAAAAGGTTATGAAAAAGAACAGAATCTATATCGGATTAGCCCTCTGCCTGGCGGCCGTGCTGGGTACGGGGTGCGAAGATGCCAATTACGATACGATTGACAACGGGCTCTACATCAAGGAGGCATTCAGCTCCAAGGGCCTCACGTCGAGCAAGATTACGGTCGATGCCGAGGATGTGACGGTGACGCTTACCCCGTCGCTTTCGCGTCCGCTCTCGTCGGATGTCACGGTGAAGCTGGAGATTGACCCGACGCTGCTCGAAACCTACAATGCGGCCAATGCAAGCAGCTATCAGGTGCTTCCGGCCGAGTACTATGAGATGCCGGCCGAGGGTGTCATCCAGGCCGGATTCACCAGCGGTGACGCGATGGTCATCACGGTGAAGCCCTTCGAGGCGGAGGATGGCGCCCAGTATGCCCTGCCGCTCAAGGTCGTTTCGCCGCAGATGAACTCGCTGCCCTCTTCGTCGAAGTACCTGGTGCTCTGCGACCAGCCTCTTGTCCAGTCGGTTCCCTACATGGACTACACGTCGCACCTCAAGTGCGAGCCGCTTGACGGAAGCGGCGAGATGGCCCGCAACTGGGGACTCAGCCTCAACGAGTGGTCGCTCGAATTCTGGGTATGGATGGACGGCTTTGCCATCAACAACCAGGCGCTCTTCGATTCGAACGACATCTACATCCGCTTCGGCGATGCGATGATTGACTTCGACCTGCTGCAAATCAAGACGCTCGGCACGCAGGTGAATACCGTATCGCACTTCACGCCCGAGACGTGGACGCATGTGGCCATTACCTTCGATACGGCCGGTCTGCTGACGATTTATGTCAACGGTGTGAAGGATGTGACGCTCCAGACCAAGGGCGGTTCGGTTCCCGTGGACTACCTCCAGATGGTATGCTCGGGTGCCACCTACTTCCGCAACCATTGCATGATGGCGCAGGTCCGCTTCTGGAAGAAGTGCATCTCGGCCAGCCAGATTGAGTCGAACCGCTACTATTCGATTGCGCCGACCGACGACATGGTGGGTTACTGGCGCATGGACGAGGGCAGCGGCGACATCTGCAGCGACTGCACCTCGAACGGTCGTCATGCCCATGCCAGCGCTCCGCTGACGTGGCGTGAGAACCAGCGTTTCGACGGCAAATAGTCATTAACGGTAATGTAAATTGAAAACGGATATGAAAGAAATACATGGCGTTTGCAGCTGTAGCCCTCCTCGGTGTGGGGGCTGCGGCCTGCAGCGACGACGAAGGGGACACCTCGTGGTTTGAAACATACGCTTACCTGGTGCCTGAGCATCTTGGTATCCTCGACAAGTCGGTGACGCTCAGCCATACGGCTGCGGGCATCACGGGCGACGCGTCGCTGGTCTTCAGCGTCGGCCTGAACAAGGCCGCGGCGAAGGACCTGACCTTCTCGTTTGATGTTGTTGCCAGTGAGACGCTGCCTGAAAATGCGGTTGCCCTTTCGAAACAGGAGGTGACCGTTCCGGCCGGCGAGCTTGTCTCGGCTCCCGTGACACTCTCCGTTTCCGACTGGAGCTTTGCCGCCGATATGCGCGACAAGGCGGAGTATTCGATTGCCGTCTCCCTTGCGCAGACCCCCGGCGTGGAGCTGGGGCGTCAGAATCTGCTGACGCTCGACATCACGAAGAACGCCTATCTGAATCTCAAGGCCGAGGCTCCGGCCAACCCCAAGCAGATTGACCGTACGAACTGGGTATGCTCGAAGATGGATGGCATCGAGGGTGACGCCAACGTATTGAAGGGCACGGCCGGCGGCGATGTGGCTTCGAACTCCGCACCCTGGTGGGTGATGGTCGACATGGCGGCAACCCACACCCTCATCGGTGCCAAGACCACCCATTGGGCTTCGGCCTTCGCTCCCACGCAGATTGAGGTGGAGACCTCGGCCGACGGGACGAACTGGACGAGCCACGGTGTGCTTGACGTCTGGGGCGGAACGCAGAACTGGAGCTTCATCGAGCCCGTGACGTGCCGCTACCTCCGTTATACGGCTCTTGCTCCGAATTCGCGCACGGACATCACCGGCATGTTCCTCTACGAGGCCCAGTAGCCAATCGGGCATTCATTCAAGGAGCCGCCTTCCGAACGGGAGACGGTTCCTTTTTTGTTACCCTGCAGGTGCCCCGCAGGCGGCCGTATGGGGCTGTTGTACGACCTCTGCACCGTGGCGGCAGGAAGCGACGGCCGGAGGCGGCAGCGGCGGCAGAATCGCCTGTTTGGGGCCTTGGCGCCCTGTCTGACGGCAAGGAAGGCGGCTGTTGGTGTGGGGGGGCGGCTATTGTCGGCGCAGCACCTTCTCAAAGGCTTCGCGGTGCTCCGCTCCGTAGCGGATTTCGCCGCAGCGGACGAATCCCGCCTCGGCGAGCAGTGCGAGCATGCCGGCGTTGTCGAAGTTGGTGTCGACGCGGAAGCTGCCGATGCCGCGCGTGAGGGCCAGTGCCTCGACGCGCTGCATGAACCGGCGCGCCACGCCCTGTCGGAGCCGCTCCTCGGCCACGGCCAGCCGGTGGACCATGACGTAGGGGCCTGTGGTCAGCCACCGCCCCTCGATGGCCTCGTAGGCCGGTTCGCCCTCGAAGAGCACGGCGCCGTAGGCCACCGTGAGCCCCGTCTCCGCCTCCGCAAGCAGATGGCCGTAGCCCCGCTCGATGTCGCGCCGGATGTCCGTCGCAGCGGGGTAGCCGTTCTGCCACTGGCTGCTCCCGCGGGCCCGCATGCGGGCCTGCGCCGCGCGGATAATCTCCATGATGCGCCCGAGGTCGGCCTCCGCGGCGGGCCGGAACAGAAGTTGGTCGTGTGTCATGCCGCAAAGGTAGCGATTCTTCGGCCAAGTTGCGACGAAATGGCGTGCAGAGTCTCCCTTTGTCATGACGAATCGTCCGCTTTTGTGACAATTTGTGACACACTGTGCGCTTTGGCCTTCTGGCACGGCATTTGACCATATTGGGGGCGAAGCCGCTCCGAAAGGGGCGGGTCCAAAAAAGCAAATGTTGAACTAAAATAAATAGGAGGACAAAACTATGGTACCTGCAAGACGTAACAATCAGAATTGGTTGCCGAGTATTTTCAATGATTTCTTCGACAATGAGTGGCTTGAGAAGCGCAACACGACCTCTCCGGCCGTCAACATCATCGAGAATGAGGACGAGTTCCGCATTGAGGTGGCAGCGCCGGGCATGACCAAGGAAGACTTCCATGTCGACGTCAACCCCGACAACGAGCTGGTCATCTCGATGGAGAAGAAGAACGAGGAGAAGGAGGAGGATCCCAAGAAGAAGGGTACCTACCTGCGTCGCGAGTTCTCGTACAGCCGCTTCCAGCAGAGCCTGTTGCTGCCTGACAACGTCGAGACCGAGAAGATTTCGGCCAAGGTCGAGCACGGAGTGATGACCATCGACATTCCCAAGAAGAAGGTCGAGGAGAAGGCTCCTGCATCGCGTCGCATCGAAATCAAATAATCGTCGCAGCCAAGCCGAACGAGGGAGAATTCCTGCAAGGGGATTCTCCCTTTTTTTGTGCCCTGCGGGGCCGGACCGGGAGCGGGCGGTTGCCGCGCCTTTGTCGATGCGGACCGGGCCGGAGGAGGGGGAGGTCGCTGCGGAGTTGGGCTGGGGCACGAACCGACTCATTGCCGCCTCGGGGTAGCGGGGTGGTGCACCGGGGGCGGAATTGAGCGCGGCGGCGGGGATGTCGACCGCCTGGCGCGCTTCGGCCGGAAGCGCTCCTGCGGCATCCGGCGCCCGTGCCCGACGGTTGCTTCCGATGGCGGCGCAGTGCCGGGAAAAATCGACCGGCAACGGCGAAAATCGGGCCGTTCGATACCAAGTTGGCGCAATTTACGCTATCTTTGAGGCCGGTTTTTGCGCCATACAGACAAACATATCCGTAACATTACAAAGAACAATCGATGAAAGTCGGACTCTTTATCCCCTGTTATATCAACGCGCTCTACCCTCAGGTGGCGCGCGCCTCCTACGAGCTGCTCGTTCGGCTGGGGTGCGACGTGGAGTATCCGCTCGACCAGACCTGCTGCGGCCAGCCGATGGCCAACGCCGGGTTCGAGCAGGATGCCAAACCGCTGGCTGAACGGATGAACGACCTCTTCGCACGCTTCGACTACGTGGTGGCCCCCTCGGCCAGCTGTGTGGTCTTCGTCAAGGAGGGTTATCCCCGGCTGCTGGAGCACTACGACGAGCATGCCTGCGTCGATTCGCGCATCTGGGAAATCTGCGAATTCATCCACGACGTCGTCCGCCCCGAGCGGCTCGACGCCCGCTTCCCCCACCGGGTGAGCCTCCACAACTCCTGCCACGGCGTGCGCCGGCTGGGCCTTTCGTCGCCCAGCGAGCGGCACGAGCCCTACCTCTCGAAGTTGCGCGACCTGCTCGAGATGGTCGACGGCATCGAGGTCCGCGAACCCGCGCGGCGCGACGAGTGCTGCGGCTTCGGCGGCATGTTCTCCGTCGAGGAGAACGCCGTGTCGTGCGCCATGGGACGCGACAAGGTGCGCGACCACATGTCAACGGGCGCCGAATACATCACGGGCGCCGACTCCTCCTGCCTGATGCACATGCAGGGGGTCATCGACCACGAGAAGCTCCCCGTGAAGACCATCCACATTGTCGAAATTCTCAATTCGCACTCATGAGCAGCCATTCCAAAGCAGCAAAGCGGTTCGTAGCCGACGCCGAACGCATGGCGTGGCACGACCGGGCGCTTTACGCCGTGCGCGAAAAGCGCGACCGGATGGCGCATTCGGTTCCCGAGTGGGAGTCGCTGCGCGAGACGGCATCCGCCATCAAACGACATACGCTCAGCCGTCTGGGCCACTACCTCGAACTCTTCGAGCGCAACGCCACGGCCAACGGCATCGAGGTCCACTGGGCCGAGGATGCCGCCGAGATGAACGCCACGGTGTGGCGCCTGGTCCAGGAGCACGGCGGGCAGAACCTCATCAAGAGCAAGTCGATGCTCTCGGAGGAGTGCGGCCTGACCCCCTACCTGCGCGAGCGCGGGGTCGATGCCGTCGAGAGCGACCTGGGCGAGCGCATCATGCAGCTTCTGAAGCTTCCCCCGAGCCACATCGTGCTGCCGGCCATCGGCGTGCGGCGCGAGGAGGTCGGCGCGCTCTTCACCCGCGAGATGGGCACCGAACCGGGCAACAGCGACCCGACCTACCTGACCCATGCGGCGCGGCGCAACCTGCGCGCCAAGTTCCTCGGGGCCGACATCTCGATGACGGGCGTCAACTTCGCCGTCGCCGAGACGGGCGCCCTGGCCGTCTGCACGAACGAGGGCAATGCCGACCTGGGCACCTCGTTCTGCGACCTGCACATCGCCATCATGGGGCTCGAGAAGGTGATTCCCGACATGCGGTCGCTGGGCGTCTTCACGCGGCTGCTGGCCCGTTCGGGTACGGGACAGCCCGTGACCACCTACACCTCGCTCTACCGCCGTCCCGCCCCCGGCAAGCGCATCCACGTCATCATCGTCGACAACGGCCGTACGGAGTGGCTGGCCAACGAGGCGCACCGCAACATGCTCAAGTGCCTGCGCTGCGGCGCCTGCATGAACACCTGCCCGGTCTATCGCCGTTCGGGCGGATACTCCTACTCCTACTTCATCCCCGGACCGCTGGGCATCAACCTCTCGATGCTGCGCTCGCCCAAGCTCCACCACGGCAACGTCTCGGCCTGCTCGCTCTGCTACTCCTGCTCGCACGTCTGCCCGGCGAAAATCGACCTGGGCGAACAAATCTACCTCTGGCGCCAGCAGCTCGACCGCGACCATCTGGCCGACCCCGCCAAGAAGGCGGCCGTCAAGGTGATGGATGTCATCATGCGCTCGCCGCGCTGCTTCTACGGCGGCATTGCGCTGGCTCGCGTGGCCGAACACCTCCCGGCGTGGATGCTCGACAACGGGTTGAATCCCTGGTGTGCTCCGGGACGTGCCATGCCCCGTTTCGCACCCCATACCTTCAATGCCCTCTGGAAGCGGGGCGGAATCGAAAAAACGACCGACCATGAATAGCAAAGCGAAGATTCTCGAGCGCATCGCCCGTGACGGCATGCCCGAATACCCCTATCCCCAGTTTGACTTCACGCCGCAGCGTTTCGACGACCGTGCGGCCACCTTCGCCGAGCGGCTCGCCGCTGCCGGGGGCCGGGCCGTATGGGTCGAGGAGGGTGAATCGCTCGCCGCTGCCGTGCGCCGCTGCTATCCCGAGGTGCGGCAGATTGCCTCGACGATGCCCGATGCCGGAGCGACGATGAATCCCGACGAGGCGGAGGATGCCCGCTCGCTGGTCGACGTCGAGCTGGCCGTTGTCGAGGGTTGCTTCGGCGTGGCCGAGAACGGTGCCGTATGGATTCGCCAGAACATCCGCCACAAGGCGCTCTACTTCGGTGCCACGGCGCTGCTCATCGTCATTCCGCGCGACGCGCTGGTCGATACGATGCACGAGGCGGTCGTGCGGCCCGAGGTGGCCGACTTCGACTACGGCTGCTTCGTCTCGGGTCCTTCGAAGACGGCCGACATCGAGCAGGCGCTGGTTTTCGGCGCCCACGGCCCCATGTCGGTGACGGTGCTGCTGCGGTAGTGCGCCGCGCGGATTGGATTTCTCGCGCGCTTTTCGTACCTTTATCGACCGAATACCGCCAACCCTTTTTCCGATGATTACAACCGAACTGTGTGCCTATACGCGTGCGGCGTGCGACGTGGCCCGCCGCTGCGGCGTGTCGCGCATCGAACTCTGCTCCGCCCCGCTCGAGGGGGGCACCACCCCCTCGGCCGCACTGCTGCGCTACGCCCGTTCGCTCGGGGGCGTGCGGCTGAGCGTGATGATTCGCCCGCGCGGCGGCGATTTTCTCTATACCGACGACGAGGTCGAGCTGATGGCCGCCGAGATACGCTTCGCCCGCGAGTGCGGAGCCGACGGTGTGGTGCTGGGGCTGCTGACGGCCGACGGCGAGGTCGACGTGGAGCGTACGACCTGCCTGGTGCGCGAGGCGGGACCCCTCGAGGTGACCTTCCACCGCGCATTCGACATGGTGCGCGACCCGCAGCGGGCGCTCGAGGCGCTCATCGCCTGCGGCTGCCGCCGCGTGCTCACCTCGGGAGGCCGCAATACGGCGCTCGAAGGCATCGAGCAGCTGCGTGCGCTGGTCGCCCGGGCGGCCGGCCGCATCGAGGTCATGGCCGGCAGCGGCGTCAACGCCTCGAATGCCCGCCTGCTGGCCGCAACGGGGGTCGATGCCCTACACTTCAGCGCCCGCCGCAGCCGCGAGAGCGCGATGCGCTACCGCAACCCTGCCGTCTCGATGGGGGGCTGCGCCGAGGTGCCCGAATATGTGGTAACCGATGCGGACGAAGAGCTCGTCCGTCAGATACTAACCCAACTTGAACCATGAAAAGACAACTGCTCCTGCTGCTCGGCGTCGTGCTCTGCGCCTGTACGCCGAATCCCTACGGACGGGGTGTTCCCGCCTCCTACGTCCCGCTGCTCGATGCGGCGTTCGAAGAGACGCCGCGTGCCGACTCGCTGCGTGCGTTGCTGAGCGACACGCCCTGTGAAGAGCGCGAGGCGATGGCCTACCTGATTGCCTGGATGCCGCGGGGCGACCGCGACACGATGTCGCTCGACCTGCTGCGCGAGGATGTGCACTACGCCTGCCGGGCGCGGAGCGAGTTTGAGTGGGCGCAGAAGCTGCCCGACTCGATTTTCCTGAACGAGGTGCTTCCCTATGCGGCCGTCGACGAGGTGCGCGACAGTTGGCGCGCCGACTTCTACCGGCGCTTCGCTCCCCGCGTGGCCGGCTGTAAGACCCTGCGCGAGGCCTTCGAGGCGGTCAACCGCAGCCTGCGCGACGAGGTGCAGGTCGACTACAACACCCTGCGCGAGAAGACCAACCAGAGCCCCGCCGAATCGATGCGCCAGCACATGGCCTCCTGCACGGGGCTCTCGGTGCTGCTGGTCGATGCGCTGCGTGCGGTGGGCGTACCGGCGCGCTTTGCCGGCACGGCAGCCTGGCACGACAACCGCGGCAACCACAGCTGGACCGAGGTGTGGCTCGACGGCGAGTGGCACTTTGCCGAGTATTACTATGCGGGGCTCAACGAGGCGTGGTTCCTCGCCGACGCCGGCAAGGCTTCGCCCGACGACCGTGCGCATGCCGTCTATGCCGTCTCGTTCCGTCCGACGGGCGACTGGTTCCCCATGGTGTGGAGCGAGTCGTCGCGCGAGGTGCATGCGGTGAATGTTTCGCAGCGCTACATCGACCTGAGCGCCTCGCGCGAGAGCGAGCAGGTGAAGCAGGGAACGCACGTGTGGGTCTCGTTCCGCATGTTCCGCGATGCGCGCCACGCCGCGGAGTCGGGTGACCGCGTGGCGGCCAACGTCGACGTCTTCAACGCCGACGGGCTGCAGGTGGGCGGCGGCCGGACCGCAGGCCCGACGCAGGACATGAACGACGTGCTGAAGTTCCTGCTCGAGAAGAACCACAGCTACCTCTTCCGCTATACGAACGGCGCCGACCGTCCGGTCGAGATGAAGGTTGAGGTGGGCGACGCTCCGATGACCGTCGACGGCTACTGGGAGTAGCGTGCAGTCACCGGCTGCCAACGATAAAGGGAGGCTCCGCATCGTGCGGGCCTCCCTTTTTTACGGCGTTTGCGGCGCCTCGTGCCGGCGTCTCAGAGCAGCGTGACGTTGGGCTTCGGCCGTCCGAAGCTGCGGGCAAGTGCGGCGGCGAAGGGGGTCTCGAAGCTGCGGGCTCCGACGGGGCATCCCTTCACGCAGGCGCAGCAGCGGATGCAGCGCGAAGGGTCGGTCTCCTCCTCGCGGCCGCGGGTGATGGCCCCCGTAGGGCAGCCTGTGGCGCAGCGGCCGCAGTGGATGCAGCGTGCGGCGTCGGTTCGGGGAAGCAGCACGACGGGGTGCCGCTTCTGGCGGCGGAGGTAGCTGAGGGCAAAGGCGATGAAGCGCAGCAGCGGCAGCAGCGGGGTGTGGGGCGTGCGGAGCCGTGCGACGTCGACGGATGCGGCCCCTGCACCGGAGAGCTTAGCGTGGATGCGCTCGCCGAAGAGCCGGGCTTCGCCCAGGTCGCGGTCGTCGGGACGCCCGGCGGCGATGGGCGTGGCGGGCGAGGAGTAGGAGTGCTCGCCGATGAAGGCCCCTGCCGCTACGGTGCGGAAGCCCCGCTGGGCAAGGAAGGCGTCGAGTTCGCGGAGGGCATGGTCGAAGGCGCGGTTGCCGTAGAGGACCACCGCGACGGCGGGGGTGTCGTGGCCGCGGAGTGCCGCCATGCGCTCGAGCGCCAGCGGTGCGGGGTGCCCGCCATAGACCGGAACGGAGACGACGAGCAGAGCGTCGGCGTCGAGCTCCGTGGCGGGAGCGGCGCCGAAGGTGATGTCGCAGCAGCGGGGTGCGGGCTCCTCCGCCGTGCGGATTCCGCCGGCGATGGCCTCGGCGATGCGCCGCGAGGTGCCGGTGGGTGAGAAATAGAGGGTGACGAGCTTGTCGGGTTTCATGTCGTTTGTGTGTCGTTGATGCAAAGGTAGCCTTTTTGGAGGGAAGCCGGCCGCTGCAGGTGCGGCGATTTCCCGTTCCGGCGAAAAAAAACGCCGCGAAGGCGAGAAAACGGATGAAATTCGTATCTTTGCTGGAGAACCTCAATACTCGAAAAACGTATGAAAGAACTTCTTGCTTTGGCCGTAGCGGCACTCTTCGTGTCGTGCGGCCCGCGTTCCGCCGGCAACGCCGCCTCCGGGACGGCACCCGAAGAGGTGCGTACTCCGGTGGAGATGGCCGAGACGATTGCCCTCGTGAAGCCCGAACTGAAGGGCGGCCTCACCATCAACGAGGCGCTGCAGAACCGCCGCTCGTGGCGTGAATATGCCCCCGAAGCCCTCTCGCTCGAGGAGCTGTCGGGTGTGCTGTGGGCTGCTGCGGGCATCAACCGTCCTGAGAACGACCATCTGACCGCCCCCTCGGCGCTCGGTCTCTATCCGCTGCGCGTCTATGCCTTCTTTGCCGAGGGCATCTACCTCTACGATGCCAAGGCGCACCGGCTGGTGCGCGTCAAGGAGGGTGACTTCCGCAAGGTGTCGGGAGCGCAGCCCTTCGTCGAGACGGCACCGCTCAATTTGGTCTATGTGGGCGACCGCTCGGTCTACGAGGGGCGCAACATCCCGGAGGAGCATCAGTACTACCTCTGCGGTCAGGATGCCGCCGGCTATGCCGAGAATGTCAACCTCTATACGGCGGGCCACGGCCTGCGTTCGATTACGCGCGGCAGCGTCTCGCCCGAGCTGCTCTCGGTGCTGGAGCTCGACCCGGCGCGCTACTGCTTCGCACTGGCCCAGAGCGTGGGCAGGTAGCAGTCCACATTGACGTAAACAAGACGAGGAGCGCCTCTTTCGGGGTGCTCCTCGTCTGTTTTGTGCTGCCGACCGCTCCTCTGCTATCGCCTTGCGGCGGCGCAGCGCTGCTCGCCCAACTCGCAGAAGTAGCGCCACAGCGGTGCCGCCATGAGCGCCTGGCGGATGGCCCCCTCGTCGAGCAGTTCGCGCACCTCGGCCTCGGTGAAGAGGTGCACGCTGAGATCCTCCGTCGCATCGGGGTGCTGCTCGCCGATGCGCTCGACCCCCTCGGCCACGAAGCAGTGGGTCAGGTTGTTCTGCGTGGCGGGGTTGGGGGCGATGACCATCAGCTCGCGCCACTGCCCGCCGCCGTAGCCGCTCTCCTCGAGCAGCTCGCGCCGGGCGGTCTCCAGCATCGAGGCGTCCGTCGGCTCGCTCACGCCGGCCACCAGTTCGTAGTCCGTCTCGCCCAGGGCGTGGCGGTACTGGCTCACGAAGACAAACTCGCGCCGGGGCGTGATGGCAATGACGTTCACCCAGTCGGGGTATTCGAAGACGTAGTAGTCGGGGATGCGGCGTCCGTTGGGCAGTTCGACGCATTCGTGGCGTACGGTGTACCAGGGAAGGCGGGCGAGGTATTCGCTGGTGATGACCTTCCAGGGTCGGTTTTCGGGCTTTTTCATCGGTGTGTCGCAGGGTGTGGTGCGAAGATACGGAAAATTTCCTATCTTTGTTTGTATGAATGCCGGACGCGGTCCGGCCCACCAACCTGAAAAACACACCGTATGATTCCTCAGTCCGAACGTCAGCGCATCATCGCGCTCATCCAGCGGGAGGTGGTTCCCGCCATCGGATGCACCGAGCCGATGGCCGTGGCGCTGTGTGTGGCGCGTGCCACCGAGACGCTGGGCTCCCTGCCCGAAAAAATCACGGCGCGGTTGAGCGCCAACATCCTCAAGAACGCCATGGGCGTGGGTATCCCCGGCACGGGCGGCATGATAGGCCTCCCAATCGCCATTGCGCTCGGCGCATTGGTCGGCCGCTCGGAGTACCAGCTGGAGGTGCTTCGCGACACGACGCCCGAGGCGGTCGAACGTGGCCGGGAGTATATCGACTGGAAGTGCATCTCCATCGGTCTGAAGGAGGGCATCACGGAGAAGCTCTACATCGAGGTCGAGGTCGAAGCCTCGGGGCACCGGGCCGTGGCGGTCATCGCGGGCGGTCATACGAACTTCGTCTACGTGGAGCACGACGGCGAGGTGCTGCTCGACAACCGACGCGCCGCCTCGGATGAGGCGGAGGAGGGCGAGGTGCCCCTCACGCTGCGCCGCGTCTGGGACTTTGCGATGACGGCGCCGCTCGACGAGGTGCGCTTCATCCTCGAGACGCGCCGTCTGAACAAGGCGGCAGCCGAGCGGGCCTTCACGGGCGAGTACGGCCACTGCGTGGGACAGACGCTGCGCCGCGAACGCGAGCGGCGGGTGATGGGCGACAGCATCTTCAGCCACATCCTCTCCTACACCTCGGCGGCGTGCGACGCGCGGATGGCCGGGGCGATGATTCCCGTGATGAGCAACTCGGGGAGCGGCAACCAGGGCATCGCCGCAACGCTTCCCGTGGTGGTCTACGCCGAGGAGAGTGGCGCCACGGAGGAGCAGACCATCCGGGCGCTGGTGCTGAGCCATCTGACGGTGATTTACATCAAGCAGAGCCTCGGCCGGCTGTCGGCCCTCTGCGGCTGCGTGGTGGCGGCCACGGGGTCGAGTTGCGGCATCACCTATCTGATGGGGGGCAGCTACGAGCAGGTGGTGGCCGCCGTCAAGAACATGATTGCCAACCTGACGGGCATGATATGCGACGGGGCGAAGCCCAGCTGCGCGATGAAGCTGACGAGCGGTGTCTCGACGGCCGTGCTGTCGGCCATGATGGCGATGGACGGCCACTGCGTGACCCCCGTCGAGGGCATCATCGAGGAGGATGTCGACCGCTGCATCCGCAACCTGACCGCCATTGGCCGCGACGGCATGAACGAGACGGACCATCTGGTGCTCGACATCATGACGCACAAGTGCTGAGCAGCCCGTGTGCCTCCGGACAGAAAAAGAGCGAGGGGACTTCCCGTATGGAAGTCCCCTTGTTTTGTTTGTCTCTGTAGCTTTCGCCCTTTGTCGCAGCTGACTTTGTTTTTTTTTCCCCCCCCCTCCGGCGGACGGAGCGCTACCGGGTGCCGCTCTTGCGGAAAATCGTGTGGAGGATGATGCCCGTGGCCCCCTGATGGCGCGTGGTGTAGTCCTTGGCGATGCGGCTCGTCTTGCGCAGCAGCTCCTCGTCGGTGCGCAGCGGGGTGAACCAGTCGCGCAGCTCCTCGTACGTGGTGACGGGCTGCGCTGCACCGAGCGTCACCAGGTCGCGCGCCTCCTTGAACTTCTGGTAGTTGGGCCCGAATGCCAGCGGCAGGCCGAACGTTGCGGCCTCCAGCGTGTTGTGGATGCCCACGCCGAATCCGCCGCCGATGTAGCTCCACGAGGCGTAGCCGTAGACCGACGAGAGGATGCCGACCGTGTCGAGCACCAGCAGCTGTGTCCCCTTGAAGTCGCTCTGGGGCGTGCAGCGCGTATAGCGGATGCCTCCGCCGCGCGTTTCGCCGAGCAGGCGGGCGATGCGCCCCTCGTCCATCTCGTGGGGGGCGATGACGAACTTCACGTCGGGATTGTCGTTCATGAGCCGGATGAGCAGCTCCTCGTCGGGGCCCCACGTCGAGCCGGCCACGAAGAGGCGCTCGTCGCCGCGGAAGCGCTCGACAATCTCGATGCGTTTGGCCGCCGAGGCGATTTCGGCCACCCGGTCGAAACGGGTGTCGCCCGCAACCACCACGTTGTCGAAGCCCAGTTCGGCCAGCAGGCTCTTCGACTCCTCGTTCTGGACGAACATCGTGTCGAAGCTCTCCAGCGCCTGGCGCCAGATGCTGCCGTAGGGGCGGAAGAAAATCGAGTTGCGGCGGAAGATGGCCGAGACGATGTAGGTGCGTACCGAGCGGTGGCGCAGCTCGGTGAGCAGGTTAATCCAGAATTCGTACTTGACGAAGATGGCTATCTCGGGGTGGGCGATGTCGAGGAAGCGGCGGGCGTTCGACGGCGTGTCAATCGGGAGGTAGAAGATGTAGTCCACGCCGCTGTAGTTCTTGCGGATTTCGTAGCCCGAAGGGGAGAAGAAGGTGAGCAGGATTTTGTACTCGGGGTACTCCTTGCGGAGCCGTTCGATGATGGGACGCCCCTGTTCGAATTCGCCCAGCGAGGCGACGTGTATCCAGACGATGCGCGCCTTGGGGTCGATGGCGTCGGCCATCCGTTCGAAGAGATTTTTCCGCCCCTCAATCCAAAGCTTCGCCTTGGGGTATCGCGGCGAGACCAGCCGGATGGCCAGTGCATAGAGCATGAGTCCGAAATTATAGAGCCACATCGGTATCTTCGTTTGCGATGTTGTGTTTGCGTCCCTTGGCTCCCGTGCGGGGCTCCGTTCGTCCGTCGTCCGAGGCAATCCGGGCCGGGTGGAGCGGTTTCGGTTCGCAAGCAACCGTTTCAGTCCGGCAAAGGTAGCATATTTTGGCGGAAATGCAAAATTGCCGGCCGTTTATCCGCCTGATTCGCACGGCGGTGCCGTCGGAAGGGTCGGCCGGAGTGTTGCCGTGCCGTCGGACGGGTGTGCGCGTGCGGTCACCAGTTGTACTCCATGGCCTGCTCGACGAAGCGGACGTCGAAGCTTCCGTCGCGACGCATTGTGACGGCCGCCAGGTCGAACTGCACCTCCTCCGTGACGGCGTAGGCGGCCATGTAGCTGCGGGCGGCGTGGCTCAGCGCGCGGAACTTGGCCGGTGTAATCGCCTCCTCGGGGGTGGTGAGGCTCCCCTCGCGGCGGGTCTTCACCTCGACGAAGTGGAGCACGCCCGGCGTGCGGGCGACGATATCCAGCTCGTAGCGCCCTTCGCGCCAGTTGAGGGCGCAGATTTCGTACCCCCTTCGGCGGAGGTAGTCGACGGCGGCCCGTTCGCCCTGGCGTCCTGTTTCGCTCGTTTTCGATTCCATGGTGCGCTTTCGGAAGGGTAGTGGGGTTCGAAATGCACCTCTAAGTTAGGCATTTTTTTGCCGAAAAGCAAATTTCCGCTTCCGGTTCCGCAGTTGGGGGGGAGTTCCACAGTCCGGTTCCAGTTCCGCAGAGGGCTTTGGCTCCGCGGTCGGCTTCCGTTTCCGCACCGGGAACGATTGCCCGATGTCCGATGTCCGATGCAGCCCGGGCCGTTTCGGTGCCCGCGCTGACGCTCCGTATAGCTCCTATAATATCCGTATAGCTCCTATAATAAAGGTGTGCTTCCGCGGATGGGAAGAGACATTCCTCAAATACGTAGGGGCAGTGGGGCGATTGTCGCAAGCGGGCGTTCGCGCCGTTTGCCGGGTGCAGCCATCGGCCGGGGGCTCTTCCCGGTTCGGGCGGCTCGGAAGAATAACCCTGCGGGCGCTGTTGCATCGGTGCCTTGTTGAGCGGCTCTCTCCGGCCGGAGCCGGAGCGGTGGCGGAAGTGGTGGCGGAGCGGTGACGGGAGATGGCCCGGGGGCGTCGGGGCCGGCGGAAGAGGCGGGGTCGGCGGCAAGGTTCGCGGACGAAGGAAGCGACCGGAACGACGGCGAGGTCTGTGACAGGGACTGCGGAAGGGGTGGAAACGACCGGAACGACAGAAAGAGGGGGCGGAAGCCTTGCCTCCGCCCCTCTTCAGCCTACAGCAGGAAGTCGAGCTCCTCGCCCGGATTGACCTCGAAGGGGTCGCGTCCGTGTTTGAAAATCCGCATCGGACGCTTGCCGAGCAGTTCGAGGCGTCCCTCCTCGTAGCGCAGCATGCATCCCTCGCGCAGGCCGACCACCCAGCGGCGCGGATTGGCGGCGATGTACTCCAAGATGCGCTGCTCGCGCGTCTCGCCGGCATGTCCCTCGGGATTGGCGTCGAGGTAGTGGGGGTTAATCTGGAACTTCACGGCGCCGATGGCCCGGAACGACTCGGGCTGGACGATGGGCATGTCGTTGGTGGTGCAGATGGTGGGGCAGGCGACGTTGCTGCCGGCCGACCACCCGACGTAGGGCGTTCCGGCCTTGATTTTGCGCAGAATTGCCTGCATGAGCCCCTGCTCCTGCATCTTTTTTGCGAGGGCGAAGGTGTTGCCGCCGCCCACGCAGATGGCCTCGGCGTTGCGGATTTCACGGGCGGGGTTCTTGCTGCGGTGCACCGACCGCACGCGGATGCCCAGCTCGGCCAGGCGCGCCTGCACCTTGGCTTCGTAGGCCGCATAGGAGAAGGTCACGGCCGCGTAGGGGACAAAGACGAGTTCACGCACGCCGTCGAGAAAACGGCCGATTTCGGGCAGCGGGTAGCGGAGGTATTCCTCGCCGGCGTTGGTCGAGTTGGAGATGAGAAGCAATTTCATAAAAATCTGTTCTTTAATTTGTTGCGAATGCAATTGTGCTAAATGTCGAAAATGTTGTGAATAAAAAAAACGCTCCTTTTGTCAAAAGTAATAAAAAAAATGTTACTTTTGCGCGAAATTATGTTGGAAATACGTGAACTATTTCTAGTAATAATTGTTTAACTAAAAACTTAAAGTTATGTCAGAAGTTCAATCCAAAGTTGTCGAGATTATCGTTGACAAGCTCGGCGTTAAGGAGTCGGAAGTTGTGCCCGAAGCAAGCTTCACCAACCACCTCGGAGCAGACTCGCTCGACACCGTAGAGCTCATCATGGAGTTCGAGAAGGCATTCGACATCCAGATTCCGGACGAGGACGCTGAGAAGATTACGACCGTTGGCGACGCCATCAAGTACATCGAGGAGCACAAGAAATAATTTGCCCCGAAAAGGGATTTTCACGGAAGCTTTAAACTTAGATTTATGACTGAAAGAAGAGTAGTTGTTACGGGCATCGGTACTATCAACCCGCTCGGTAATAATGTTGAGGAGTATTTTTCCAACCTTGAAAAGGGCGTGAGCGGTGCCGCACCGATTACTCACTTTAACGCCGAAAAGTTTAAGACGAAGTTTGCCTGTGAAGTAAAGAATTACGACCCGTCCCAGTTCTTCGACCGCAAGGAGGTCCGCAAGTACGACCTCTTCACGCAGTATGCTCTTGTGTCGGCCGCCCAGGCCGTCGAGGACTCGGGTCTCGACCTGGAGACCGTGGACAAGGAGCAGGTGGGCGTCATCTGGAGCTCGGGCATCGGAGGACTCAAGTCGTTCTTCGATGAGTGTCTGGGCTATGCCGAGGGCGGTATGACCCCTCGGTTTAGCCCGTTCTTTATCCCCCGCATGATTGCCGACATCGCCGCCGGTTTCATCTCGATGAAGTATGGCTTCATGGGACCCAACTACTGCACGGTGTCGGCCTGCGCCTCCTCCAACCACGGCATGATTGCCGCCTTCGACGCCATCCGCTACGGCAAGGCCGACGTCATGGTTGCCGGCGGCTCCGAGGCTGCGGTCAACGAGCCCAGCGTGGGCGGTTTCAACTCGATGCAGGCGCTTTCGACGCGCAATGACGACCCCGAGCATGCCTCGCGTCCCTTCGACAAGGACCGCGACGGCTTCGTGGTGGGCGAGGGTGCCGGAGCGCTGATTCTCGAGGAGTACGAACATGCCAAGGCGCGCGGTGCGAAAATCTACTGCGAAATCCTCGGTGGAGGTGCCTCTGCCGACGCCTATCACTTCACCGCGCCCCATCCCGAAGGAAAGGGAGCCATCAAGGCCATGCGCGATGCACTGAAGGATGCCGGCATTACGGCCGATGAGATTGATTACGTCAACGTACACGGAACGTCGACCCCCGCGGGCGACCTGCCGGAGCTGAAGGCCGTGGCCGAGGTTCTGGGCGACCATGTCTACGACGTCAACATTTCGTCGACCAAATCGATGACGGGACACCTGCTGGGTGCCGCCGGTGCCGTCGAGGCGCTGGCCTGCATCTTCGCCATCACGCACGGCGTGGTGCCCCCGACCATCAACTGCGAGAACCTCGACCCGGCGATTGACCCCCGCCTGAACCTCACGCTCGGCACGGCGCAGAAGCGCGACGTGAAGTGCGCACTGAGCAACACGTTCGGTTTCGGCGGCCACAACTCGACGGTCATCTTCCGCAAACTCTAACGCCCGAACCCGCTGCGCGATGCTCGATTTTCTGCTTCGCCCTTTGAAGCGCACCTTCGGACGGGACAAGGCGTACTACCGAATCATCGATGATATGCTGGGCTTCATCCCGCATAACATCGAACTCTACAAGCTGGCTTTGATACACAAGTCAGCTTCTTTTGTTTTGGAGAACGGTACGGCCATCAACAACGAACGGCTCGAATTTCTGGGCGATGCCGTCATCGAGGCCGTGACGTCGGACTACCTCTACATCGAATTCCCGGAGCGTGACGAGGGCTTCATGACCCAGCTGCGGTCGAAGATTGTCTCGCGGCAGTCGCTCAACGCCATCGCCGGCAAAATCGGGCTGGACCGCCACGTGATTTCGAACGGCAACGGGAACTTCGCGCAGAAGCATATCTACGGCGACGCCTTCGAGGCAATGATGGGGGCCGTCTACCTCGACCAGGGGTACGACTTCGTCAACCGGCTGCTCATCAACCGGATATACTACCGTCATCTGGACCTCGAGCAGCTGACCGAGTCGGAGACCGACTTCAAGAGCCGGCTGATTGAGTGGTGCCAGAAGAACCACCACACAATCCTTTTCCAGACGGGTCACGACAAGGGCTATACGTCGAACCGTCCGCTCTTCTGCTCCACGGTGCTCATCGACGGAATGGAGATGGGACACGGAGCCGGCGAATCGAAGAAGGAGGCCGAACAGCATGCTGCCTTCTCGGTGTCGCGTTCGCTCAGCGACGAGGATTGCGCCTCGCTGCTGGACAAGGTGGACCGACTTTCGGAATGAATACGATGATGCAACCGTTGTACGACAAGGCGCTTTCGCGAGGCATCGCTTCGCTCAGCGACGAGGAGCTGCTCACGCTGCTGGTCGAGGAGCCCGGCGTGGCCGCCTCGGTGCTGCGTTCGTGCGGCGGTTCGCTGGCTTCGGTCGCCGCCGAGGAGCCGGCGCGGCTGCGGATGGTGGGCGGTCTGGGACGCAACCGGGCGCTGCGGCTGCTGGCCGCCGCCGAGTTCGGCCGCCGGGTCGCCGAGAGCCGTGCGGGCGAGGCTGACGTCATCGCCACGAGCGACGACGTGGTGCATCTGTTCCGCCCCAAGTTGCAGCGGCTCGACCACGAGGAGTGCTGGGTGCTCTACCTCACCTCGTCGAACCGCATCGTCGAGCGGCAGCGGGTGAGCCAGGGAGGCGTTCAGGGGACGGTGGTCGACCATCGGCTCATCATCAAACGTGCGCTTGAACTGCTTGCAACACAGCTGATTATGGTGCACAACCATCCGTCGGGCGCCGCCGAGCCGAGCCCTCAGGACAAGGTGCTGACCGAACGGATTGCCCGGGCTGCGGCGCTCTTCGACATCCGGCTGTTGGACCATCTGATTATCTCCCGCGAAGGGGACTTCTCGTTTCTGCGCGAGGGGCTGCTGCACTGAGGCTGCTCCGCGTGGCGCATTTCGGCGCCGTGCCGCTCCGCACCGTCCGCATAATCCGCGCATCCGCGTACCCTGCACAACCTGCCCCCGCACCCACCTTGCACCCCACACCCCGCACCTCGCACCTCGCACCTCAAGCACTCTGCACGGCCTGCCTGTACCGTATGATTGCCCCTCCGCTCCGACGGTCCTGTCAGTCCCGGCCACCCATCCCCCCCCCTCAATTTTGCCGTTCGTAGCGTTGGCGCCCGCCTCATTTTCGCAAAATCGCAAATTAATCGCCGCAGAGGGTGCGGTTTCTCGTTAATTTTGTACTTTTGTAGTTCAGAAATCAGGTAAAATCAAAATACTATGACTCAGGAGGAACTTTTCAAGAAGCTGGTCGCTCACTGCAAGGAGTACGGATTCGTATTTCCGTCGAGCGAAATCTACGACGGTCTGGGAGCTGTCTACGATTACGGCCAGAACGGCGTCGAGCTGAAAAACAATATCAAACGCTACTGGTGGGACTCGATGGTCAAGCTCCACGAGAACATCGTCGGCATCGACGCGGCGATTTTTATGCACCCCAAAACGTGGGAGGCTTCGGGTCACCTGAGCGCCTTCAACGACCCGCTCATCGACAACCGCGACTCGAAGAAGCGCTACCGCGCCGACGTGCTCATCGAGGATTGGCTGGCCAAGCAGGATGAGAAAATCGAGAAGGAGGTCGAGAAGGCCCGCAAGCGCTTCGGCGAGTCGTTCGACGAGGCGAAGTACCGCCAGACGTCGCCCCGCGTGGCGGAGACGGCGGCCCGTCGCGACGAGATTCACCGCCGCTTCGTTGCGGCGCAGAATGCCAACGACCTTGCGGAGATGCGCCAGATTATCCTCGACTGCGAAATCGCCTGCCCCATCTCGGGTACCCGCAACTGGACCGAGGTGCGTCAGTTCAACCTGATGTTCTCGACGCAGATGGGCTCCACGTCGGACGCCACGTCGACCATCTACCTGCGTCCCGAGACGGCACAGGGCATCTTCGTCAACTTCCTCAACGTCCAGAAGACCGGACGCATGAAGATTCCCTTCGGCATTGCCCAGATTGGCAAGGCCTTCCGCAACGAAATCGTGGCCCGTCAGTTCATCTTCCGCATGCGCGAGTTCGAGCAGATGGAGATGCAGTTCTTCGTACGCCCCGGCACCGAGATGCAGTGGTGGAACGAGTGGCGCAACACGCGTATGGCATGGCACCGCGCGCTGGGCTTCGGCGACGACAACTACCGCTTCCATGACCATGAGAAGCTGGCCCACTACGCCAATGCGGCCACCGATATCGAGTACAACTTCCCCTTCGGCTTCAAGGAGGTGGAGGGCATCCACTCGCGTACGGACTTCGACCTGGGCAACCACCAGAAGTTCTCGGGCAAGAAGATGCAGTACTTCGACCCCGAGACGGGCGAGAGCTACGTGCCCTACGTGGTCGAGACCTCGATTGGCGTCGACCGCATGTTCCTGCAGGTGATGTCGGCCGCCTATACCGAGGAGAAGCTCGAGGGCGGCGATTCGCGCGTGGTGCTGCGCCTGCCCGCCGCGCTGGCTCCCGTCAAGGTGGCCATCCTGCCGCTGGTGAAGAAGGACGGCATGCCCGAAGTGGCTCAGAAGATTGTCGACCTGCTCAAGTACGACTTCAACGTGGTCTACGACGAGAAGGATTCGGTCGGCAAGCGCTACCGCCGTCAGGATGCCATCGGCACCCCCTTCTGCGTCACCGTCGACGGTCAGACGCTCGAGGACAACACCGTGACGGTCCGTCACCGCGATACGATGCAGCAGGAGCGCATCGCCATCGACCGGCTCCACCAGATGGTCGAGGAGGAGTGCTCCTACCGCAAGCTCTTCCGCAAGCAGAACCTGTAGCAGATGGAGGCAAACCTCGCGGCAAAGCGGCGTCGGCGCCTGTGGCTCGTGGTGCTCGTCTGTTTCCTGCTGGGCATGCTCCTCGGCGGGCTGCTCCTCGCTGCGGGGTGGCTCAATCCCGGGTCGGACCTTAACCTCTGAGCAGGCATGGGACGCATCATGGCCATAGACTACGGGACGCGGCGCACGGGAATAGCCGTGAGCGACCCGCTGCGCATCATCGCCGGGGGGCTGGTGACCGTCGAGACGAAGGAGCTCGAACGGTGGCTGGCCGACTACTTCGCGCGTGAGGATGTCTCGACCATCGTCCTGGGCAAGCCGCTGCAGATGGACGGCACGCCGTCGGAGACGTGGCGCTACGTCGAGCCGCTGGCGGCCCGTCTGCGCCGGGCCTATCCCGACAAGGAGGTCTGCTTCCACGACGAGCGCTTCACCTCGGTGATGGCGCACCGCACGATGCTCGAAAGCGGCATCGGCCGCATGGCGCGCCGCAACAAGGCGCTGGTGGACAAAATCTCCGCCACGATTATTTTGCAAAGTTATATGGAATTCAACCGATGATTTATCCGATTGTTATCTATGGCGACGAGGTGCTGCGCAAGCACTGCACCCCGCTCGAGCCCGGAACGCTCGACGTGAAGCAGCTCGAGAAGGACATGTTCCTCACGCTCGAGGAGGCCGGCGGCGTGGGCCTTGCCGCTCCGCAAATCGGCAAGGACATCCGCTTCTTCATCGTCGACTGCACGCCGTGGGCCGAGGAGGACCCCTCGTGCGCCGACTACAGGCGGGCCTTCGTCAATGCCGAAATCTACGAATACTCCGACGAGAAGAAGAGCTACAACGAGGGCTGCCTCTCCTTCCCGGGGCTCTACGCCGACGTGACGCGTTCGCTCTCGATTCGCATGCGCTACCTCGATACCGACTTCGTCGAGCACGACGAGGAGTTCACGGGGCTCAAGGCGTGGGTCATCCAGCACGAGTACGACCACATCGAGGGAACGGTCTTCACCGACCGCGTCTCGCCGCTGCGCCGTCAGCTGCTCAAGGGAAAACTGTTGAATCTGGCCAAGGGCAAGTACCGTTGCGCCTATAAAACCAAGTAAGTGATGAAGAAGTTTCTGGCTGCAGCATTCGTGGCGCTGGCATGCGCCGGGTGCGTCAAGTCGCCGGTCGTAGGCGGCATCTATACCGATGTGAAGGACGGTCTGGCCGTTACGGGCAATGCCGGTTCGAGCAAGGTCGGCACGGCCGAGGTGAAGGGATACGTGGGTCTGGTGGCGCTGGGCGATGCCAGCATCCAGACGGCGGCGCGCGATGCCGGCATCACGCGCATCCACCACGTCGACTACCAGGCGAAGTCCTACGTGGGCGTCTATACGATTTACACGGTCATTGTCTACGGTGATTAGGCGTACGCTGCTGACGGCAGTCCTGCTGCTGACGGCTGTCTGCTCGGTGCAGCAGCTGCGGGCGCAGGAGATTCGTGACCGCTATGTGGCGCGCCATGAGGCGGACGGCACCATCTACCACACCTTCCCCGTGACGCTCTTCGAGCGGGAGGGGTCGGGCGACCTGACCTTCGACATCACCTACAAGACGGGGCGCGACGGCCGGGCGACGCTCAACTTCACCTACCGCATGGCCGAGCCCCTGCCGGCCGATTCGGTCTGCTTCCGCTCGGGCACGACGCGGATTGCGGGTCGGGTTGAGCGGCTCTATATCGAGCCGGAGCGGCGCATGTGGGTCCATCGCTACTCGCTCTCGACGGATGTGGCCCCCTTCTACCGCTTCTTCGACCCCGAAGCCGAGGCCGACGTGACGCTCTACTCGGGCGGTCGTGCCCTGAGGTACGGGGTCAAGCGCCGCGCATGGCGGAGCTACGCACCGGTCGGCTTCCGCATCTTCGAGATGATTCGCTGCAACGAGGCTCAGTAGGGTATATGGGGCGCGGAGCAGTGCGGAGCCGGGGCGAAACGGGGTCGGGCGAACCGAGGCCGGGGCGAACAGAACTGGGCAAACCAGAACCGGGCGAACCAGAACCCGGGTGGAACCGGGGGAGGAGCGGTGCCGGTCTTCGGTGCGACCCGGGATAGCCATTCGGCTCAGGGAGCAAGCAAGACTGAATGTGCTCTTGCCTTTCGGTTGTAATTCCGCCTCTTCCGGCGCATCGGACCTTTACAAGGCTCATCTCATCGTCCGGAACCGGACAGACCAAAATAGAGGCTCTTCTGCTGTGCAGAAGAGCCTTTTTTGTATCCGGAGACCGGGTCCCGGTTTCTCAGAATCGGTAGGCGCCGCCTACCATGATGACAACCGGATTGGTACGTCGGTCGTCGAACATGGGCTGCCATTTGAGCCCGGCCGTGATGTCCCAGTTGTTGGCGACGCGGAAGTCGAAGCCGCCTCCCACATTCAGACCGACGGCCCACTTGCCGATGTCGTTGGTCGTGAGGCCGACCGAGGGGTAGATGGCCCAGGCGTCGCCGATGTGGAAGAGGTATTGTGCGTCGCAGCTGACGTCAATCGAACAGTCGCGGTGGAGCAGCGCCGCAATGGCGGGCTCGATGCGCCAGTTGTCCGTAATGCTGTAGCGGCCCGATGCGCCCAGACCGACTACGGCGTCGCCGACGTTCGTGTAGATGCTCATTTTGGGGACAATGGCCCACTTCCCGGCATCCTGTGCCGACGCTATCGAGGTCGAGCACAGCACGATGGCGATAGCAAGAATGATTTTTTTCATGGTTGTGATGCTTTTTTTGTATTGCTTGCCAGTTCAAATATAACGATATTCTCTCCTCGGGCCAAAAAATTTCAACGAACAGCTCTTTTTTCCCGACCAACCGGTGATTCGCTCCATCGGCCCCGGAGCTGTACCTCGCCCGGGTGTATCCCCGCACGAAGCGTGCCGAACGGGAAACGCGGCGGCCTCTTCCTTGCAGACGGGGCCCGGTGACGGCTGTCGGTTTTCCCGTCTCCCCTGTCGGAGTGCACGTTACCCGCCGCGGCCCCATCTGCGGCCTCATCCGCGGTCGCGGGGAGGAGCGCATGCAAAAAAGCCCCCGCATCGAAGGATGCAGGGGCTTTTCGGTTGTCGGCCGGGCGGAGGCATTCGCGTTGCCCCCCCCCCTCGGCGCGGATGTTACTTTTCGTTGAGCGCTGCGTGGGCTGCGGCCAGACGTGCGATGGGCACGCGGAAGGGCGAGCAGCTGACGTAGTTCAGACCGGCATAGTGGCAGAACTCCACCGACGAGGGCTCGCCGCCATGCTCGCCGCAGATACCGCACTTGAGGTTCTGACGCGTGCCGCGGCCCTTGAAGACGGCCTCGCGGATGAGCTGGCCCACGCCGTTGCGGTCCAGAATCTGGAACGGGTCGTTCTTCAGGATGCCCTTCTCGAGGTAGATGGGCAGGAACTTGCCGATATCGTCGCGCGAGAATCCGAGCGTCATCTGCGTCAGGTCGTTCGTACCGAACGAGAAGAACTCGGCAACCTCGGCAATCTGGTTGGCCGTCACGGCGGCGCGCGGCACCTCAATCATCGTACCGACCATGTACTCGATGCGGTCGTTGCGCTCCGAGAATACCTGCTCGGCCGTCTTGTCGATGATGTTCTTCTGGTAGCGGAGCTCCTTGTGGTTGCCCACCAGCGGAACCATAATCTCGACGTGTACCGGAATACCCATCGCGCGGACGTTCATCGCAGCCTCGATGATGGCACGGGTCTGCATCTCGGTGATTTCGGGATAGGTGTTGCCCAGACGGCAGCCGCGGTGTCCCAGCATCGGGTTGAACTCGGCCAGCGACTCCACCTTGTCGACAATCTTCTTGAGCGATACGCCCATCTCCTCGGCCATCTCGCGCTGGCCCTTCTCATCGTGGGGCACGAACTCGTGCAGAGGGGGGTCGAGCAGGCGGACCGTCACGGGATATCCCTTCATGACCTTGAACAGCCCCTCGAAGTCACCGCGCTGCATGGGCAGCAGCTTGGAGAGCGCCACGCGGCGGCCGGCCTCGTCGTCGGCCAGAATCATCTCGCGGATGGCCTTGATGCGGTCGCCCTCGAAGAACATGTGCTCCGTGCGGCAGAGGCCGATGCCCTCGGCGCCGAACTCGAATGCCTGGGCGGCATCCTTCGGCGTGTCGGCGTTGGCGCGCACCTTCAGCACGGCGTATTTCGAAGCCAGCTCCATCAGTTTGCCGAAGTCGCCGCTCAGGTCGGCGGCCTTCGTGGCAACCTGGCCCAGGTATACCTCGCCCGTCGAGCCGTTGAGCGAAATCCAGTCGCCCTCCTTGACGGTGAAGCCGTTGACCTGGATGGTGCGGGCCTTGTAGTCAATCTGCAGCTCGCCGGCACCCGACACGCAGCACTTGCCCATACCGCGGGCAACGACGGCGGCGTGCGAGGTCATGCCGCCGCGTGCCGTCAGGATACCTGCGGCGTCGAGCATGCCCTTGAGGTCCTCGGGCGAGGTCTCGATGCGTACGAGCACGGCCTTCTGGCCCGTCTTGGCGAAAATCTTCTCGGCATCCTCGGCGAAGAAGACCACGGGACCCGTGGCGGCGCCGGGCGATGCGGGCAGACCCTTGGTGATGACCTGCGCCGAAGCGATGGCCGTCTTGTCGAATACCGGGTGGAGCAGCTCGTCGAGCTTTGCGGGCTCGCAGCGCAGCACGGCGGTCTTCTCGTCGATGAGCCCCTCGCGCAGCATGTCCATGGCAATCTTCACCATGGCGGCACCCGTGCGCTTGCCGTTGCGGCACTGCAGCATCCAGAGCTTGCCGTCCTGAATCGTGAACTCGATGTCCTGCATGTCGGTGAAGTACTGCTCCAGGTGGTGCTGGATTTCGTTGAGCTCCTTGTATACGTCGGGCATCACCTCCTCGAGCGAAGGATACTTGCTCTTGCGCTCCTCCTCGGAGATGTTCTGAGCCTTGGCCCAGCGCTTCGAACCCTCGATGGTAATCTGCTGCGGGGTGCGGATGCCGGCCACCACATCCTCGCCCTGGGCGTTGATGAGGTACTCGCCGTTGAAGATGTTCTCACCCGTTGCGGCGTCGCGCGAGAAGGCCACGCCCGTAGCCGAGTTGTTGCCCATGTTGCCGAATACCATGGCCTGTACCGATACGGCCGTACCCCACTCGGCGGGGATGTTGTTGAGCTTGCGGTAGAGGATGGCGCGCTCGTTCATCCACGAGCCGAAGACGGCGCAGATGGCTCCCCAGAGCTGGTCCCACGGATTGGTCGGGAAGTGCTCGCCGGTCTGCTTCTTGACGGCGGCCTTGAACTCCTTGACCAGCTCCTTCAGGTCGTCGGTCGTCAGCTCGGTGTCGTTCTTCACGCCGCGCTGCTTCTTCTTGGCGTCGATAATCTCCTCGAAGGGGTCGTGGTCCTCCTTCGATGCGGGCTTCATGCCCAGCACCACGTCGCCGTACATCTGGACGAAGCGGCGGTAGGAGTCCCATGCGAAGCGGGGGTTGCCCGAGAGCTTCGAGACGGCCTCGACGGCCTGGTCGTTCATGCCGAGGTTGAGAATCGTGTCCATCATGCCGGGCATCGAGGCGCGTGCGCCCGAGCGTACCGATACGAGCAGCGGTTTGTCCTTGTCGCCGAACTTGCGGTCGGTCAGCCGCTCGATGTTCTGGATGGCCTTCTCCACGTCGGGACGCAGCAGGTCGATGACCGCCTGCTTGCCGTGGGCGTAGTATTCGGTGCAGACCTCCGTGGTGATGGTGAATCCGGGAGGAACGGGAATGCCAATGAGGTTCATCTCGGCGAGGTTGGCACCCTTGCCGCCGAGCAGTTCGCGCATTTTGCCGTTTCCTTCGGCCTCCTTGTTGCCGAAGGTATAGACACGTTTAACGTCTGCCATAGTAGTAGTGTTGTTTTGAAATATGATTAGTTTTGAAATTTTGTTCCTTCTCGTAAAGTTAATAAAAATTTTCGTTTCGGGGAATACCCATAGCCGAAAAATTGCGGTCATGTATCACACGCCGCAATTCTCTCTCCAACTTTCGCTTCGGAAGCGCGAATATAGTGAATTATTTCGATTTCTCCAACTGCTCAGCGGATATAAATGAAAATTGGCAGGGAAAAACCGAAACCTCCGAGGTACTTCTCCCGCCGGTAGGTGGGAAGCGGCCCGATGCCCCGCTCGTCGAAGAGGAAGGGGCGGGCGTAGACGTCCGCGCCGCAGACCTCGAACGTCGTGTCGGCGAGGATGCGGTCGCGCATGTGCCAGCTGCCGTTGGGGTAGCGCACGTTGCCGCGTCCGGCGCGTTCGGCGCGGCGCAGCGGGTCGCCGAGACCCAGCCGTGCGGCGTCGCGGTGGGGTGTCCGTCCGGCCACGAGCAGCCGCAGCCCCGGCCGGTCGTGCCGCAGCTCCCGTACCGCCCAGCGGGCCATCCGGTAGTCGCAGCTCAGCACCAGGGCGAGGGTGTCGCTGCGCAGGACGCCCTCGATGCAGAGGTAGTCGCGCCCCTGCTCCACATCGAGCGGACGGAAGAGGTCACCGTAGTAGAGCAGCGCGAAGTCCAGACCGTCGAAGGCGTTCATCGTGCTGTGCAGATAGCTGTAGTCGCCCCGGCAGGCGGCCGAAAGGTCGCGCACGACCGCCTCGTTCTCCACGCCGTAGAGCGCCACGAGGGGCAGCCCCATCGAGTCGATGACGGCGGCCGTATGGGCTATCTTGCGGCGGTAGCGCTCCGAGTCCCAGGCCAGCCGGCCCCGGGGCGTATGGTCCGAGTCGTCGTAGAAGAGTGCGGGGATGGTGTCGTAGAGTCCGTCGAGGTCGTAGAAGGCGATACCCAGCGCCGGTTGCCGCTGTGCCCGGGCGGTCGCGACGCAGAGGGCAAGCAGCAGAAGGAGCAGGCAGCCGGGCAGACGTTTCATGCGGGGGTGTGTATCAGTGTGTTTCGGCAGCGCGTTGCAGCAGCCGGCGGCCCAGCGGACACTCTGTGCAGCGGCGTTCGGCGCAGTATTCGGTGGCCAGCTGCAGCAGCGCCTGCGTCTCGAAGGCGTTGGCGGGTGCCGGCGTGCAGCTGTTGAGCCAGGCGCGGATGTAGCGGTTGTCCTCCGCCTCGAGCCGTTCGAGCAGCGTGAGCGAGCGGTCGCGCAGCGCCTCGTGTCCCGTGTAGCTGCCGTAGGCGTATTGCAGCACGGCGACCAGATTGATGCCGATGATGTTGGCCTTGAAGTTGCCCAGCCGCTTGGGCGTATCGAGGCTGGCGGCGCCGGGGATGTAGTGTGTGCGCCAGTATTCCGACGCCTCGACGCGGAAGAGCCGCCGCACGTCGTTTTCGTTGCAGCACTCCATGGCGCGCTGCATGATGAATTCGTCCTGCGTGAAGAACTCGGCCGCCTGGGCCAGCCGCAGCACGGGGTGGTTCGCCGGACGGATGCCGGCCAGCTCCCATGCCTGGGCGTCGAGCCGTTCAAGCGAGTATTTGGCCGCCAGATATTCGAACGAGCGGCGCAGGTCGAGCGTATAGCTGTCGTCGCGGTAGAGGTCGAGCAGCCCCGAGCAGCCCAGCAGCATCGCCTCGACGGCGTGGGGCGCCAGCCGCTCGCGCAGCACGATGCGGTAGGGGACCCGGCGGGCGAGTTCGAGGTAGACAGCCTGGTTGGTCCGGTCGCCCAGCGTGCGGAAGTACATCAGGTAGAAGGTCTGATTCCAGTTGCGGGTCGCCTCCTCCCACAGCTCCGTCACGGTGCGCATCTTGCGCTGCAGACGGTCGAAGAGCAGCGTCGTGTAGAGTTCGTTGCGCTGCAGCGGCGAGAGGGCCTCCAGATGTACTCCGCAGCTCAGGTTGCGTGCCCCGGCCTGCAGCCGGTTGAGCATACGCTCTTCACGCTCGGTGCGTGCCATGGCTCAGAGCATGTTGAGTTCGAGCAGCGCCTCCTCGGACATCATGCTCTTGTCCCAGACGGGGTCGAACGTCAGAATCACGTTCACCGACTTCACCCCCGGCACCTTGCCCACCTGGATGTTGACATCCTCGACGAGCATGTCGGCCATCGGGCAGTTGGGCGCCGTGAGCGTCATGCGGATGTTGGCCACGCCGTCGGGCGTGTAGTCGATTTCGTAGACCAGTCCCAGGTCGTAGATGTTCACCGGGATTTCGGGGTCGTATATGTTCTTGAGCGTAAGGACGATTTCCTTTTCAACCTTGAGAATCTCTTCGGGTGTCATGACGTATGTGCGAATTTGATGAGGAAAAAACTACCGCGCATCGGGCTCCCGGTGCTGTTCGTGTTCGCGGGCGTCGAAGGCCAGCGCGTAGAGCCGCATCTGCTTGACCATCGCCAGCAGTCCGTTCGAGCGGGTGGGCGAGAGGTTGGCGCTCAGTCCGATGGCGTCGATGAAGTAGAGCTCCGTGTCGAGGATTTCGCGGGGCGTGCGGCCGTTGAGCACGCGGATGAGCAGCGCGATGATGCCCTTGGTGATGATGGCGTCGCTGTCGGCCGTGAACCACACCTTGCCCCCCTCGTAGCGGGCGTCAATCCACACGCGCGACTGGCACCCCTGAATCAGGTACTGGTCGGTGCGGTGTTCGGGAGCGATGGCCGGAAGCGAATCGCTCAGCGAAATCAGGTAATCGTACTTGTCGAGCCAGTCGTCGAATACGGCGAACTCCTCGATGATTTCCTCCTGTATCTTGTCCATGGTCATAAACGGTAGATTTACAAATCGACGATTTCCGGAAGGATTCCGCCCTCGGAGGCGGCCGGTTCCGTAATTTCCAACAACCGGGCCAGCGTCGGCGCCACGCAGGTCATGTCGACGCGGCGCTTTATGCGCATCATCCCGGCGCCCGTTCCGTAGAAGAGCAGCGGCACGTGGGTGTCGTAGCCGTACATCGAACCCGAGGCCGAGCGGCAGCGGTCGCGCTCCTCAATCCATCCGGGCATCAGGTTGAGGATGACGTCGCCCGAGCGGCGGGGGTAGAAGCTGTTCTGCATGCGCTGCGCATAGCCGCTGCCGAAGTAGCTCGTCCGCATGGCGGTGGCCGAGAGGGCGTGCGACACGCCGCGGAACTGCATGGCGAAGATGGCCACCTCGTTCTGCACCTCGGAGAGGTTGAGCCCCCGTTCGTAGACGAGGTTGTGGTTCAGATAGATGCACTGGTCCTCGTAGGCGAGCAGCCAGTCGCCCGAACCGTAGCGGGCATTGAGGAAGCTGTTGACGATGACCTCGAACTGCCGCGTGTTGAAGCGCTCGAGCGGCTCCGGACCTGCGTCGTACGAGGGACTCGTTCCGTGGTCCGAGGTGAGGACCACCGTGACGTTGCCATCCTTGACCTGGGCGAAGAGGAAGGTCAGGAAGTCGGCCAGGTCGCGGTCCAGCCGGTAGTACATGTCCTCGGCCTCGATGGATTCGGGGCCGTAGGCCTCGGTGATGCGGCGCGATGCGTCGAGGCAGATGTTCAGCAGGTCGGGTGTCTCGTCGGCGCCGAGGCGGAACTGGGCGATGGCCTGCTTGGCGAAGCCCAGCACGGCGGTGTTGCCCGCCGGCGAGTAGAGCATGCGGTCGAGGTCGGTGCGCAGCTCGGGGCCCTGGCCCGCCCTGCGGATGCGCTCCTTGCCGCGCTGAGCACCCGACAGTTCGATGTCGAAGCTGCGCGTGTTGACGTAGTCGTCGGGCGAGAGAAGCGTGCGCCACGTGGCGTCGAGGTAGGAGCGGTTGAACCCTTCGCGGTTGCTGCGCTCAATCCATGCCGGGAGGATGGGTTCGTAGTAGGTCGACGAACTCCAGCCGCAGGAGAGCGAGTCGAGCCAGAAGGCCTCGCCCCCCTTGCCCGCCATCACGACGGCCGACGTGGCCTCGGCGGCGATGGATACCTGGCGGCTCCCCTCGAGCTGCTGCTCCATGGTCTGGGCCAGCGTCGGGGCGATGAGGTTGTAGGGGCCGCACCCCTGCCGTCCGTCGAGCAGGCGTACCGTGCGGTTCTCGGTATAGTTCTGCCAGCGGGTCCCGATGACGCCGTGCGTCGAGGGCATGGCCCCCGTGGTGAGCGTGGCGAGCGAGACGGGGGTCGTCGTCTGCTGGTATTCGTAGCGGCTGTCGAGGTATTCGGTGCCTCCGCGGCGCAGGCGCAGGAAGCCGTCGTTGCAGAAGTTGGCGGCGTAGCGGTCGAGCTCCTCGGCGCGCATCGAGCCCACGACAATCTGGACAATCAGACGGGGGCGTGCGGCCGCGTGGAGCTGCGTGGCGGTCAGGAGCGATGCGGCGAGCAGGATGATGAGTCGTTTCATTGCGTAATGAGGTGGAAACCGAACGGCAAATTTACGTTTTTTATTTCAAAAAGCGTGAGAAATATGCCCGTTCGGCGGTGAAATCGACCTCGGGGAGCGCCTCGATGGCGGCGAGTTGCTGCCGGCAGAAGGCGCGGCACGCCTCGCTGCGGGGGTGCTGCATGCGGTGCTCCGAGGCGCGGACAATCCGCTCGACCTCGGGCAGCAGCCTCCGGGCCCGCTCCGAGAGGGCCGCCTGCGTGAAGTGCTCCCAGACATATTCGACGGCCTGCGGCGAGGGGTGGACCAGGTCCTCGGCGTAGAAGCGGTAGTCGCGCAGGTCGTCGACGAGCATCTCGTAGGCGGGGAAGTAGCGGACTCGCTCCGCAAAGCGCTCCTCGAGCGCTGCGGCGGCCAGCCGCAGCGTCGCCTTGCTGAGCGAATTCTCCACCAGCCCGTCGCCCGCGTGGCGCACGGGGCTCACGCTCACGATGAGGCGCTTTGCCGCAAGCTCCCCCTCGAGCAGCCGCGCAAGCGGGGCGACAATCTCCTCGACCGTCATCCGGCGGCGGTGAAACTCCGCGGCGGGCTGGCGGTGACAGTTGGCCACCGGCCGCCCCTCGTGGTCGTAGACCCACGCCGTGCCGAAGGTGAGCAGCAGCGTGTCGGCCCCGTGCAGCGCTTCGGCGCCGCGTCGCACCGCCTCGTTCATGGCGTTGAGGGCCTCGTCGGCCTCCGTGCGCGAGAGCGAGCCGTGGAAGTCGTAGTGGAACCACACCCCCTCGCGCGAGCGGTGCAGCTCCTCGCGGCGGACCGGCTCGGCGTGCCACAGGCGCTCGAGCGTCCGGACGATGGAGGCGGGGTTGAAGAGGATGCCCGTCGGGTTGGCCTCGATGCGGAACCGGGCGCGGGAGAGCCGCGCCGCAATGTGCTCGGCAAAGCACGAACCGAGGGCCAGCAGCCGGCTTCGGTAGTCGATGTCGGTGCCGAGGGTGAAGGGCTCTATTTCGGTGCGGAACTTCATGCGGCGGTTGCTTTTTGAGGAGTGCGCGGTCCGGGGGCTCCTAACGGTCGATGACGCCCGAGCCGACGAGCTCCTCGCCGTCGTACCAGGCGGCGAACTGCCCGGGGGTGATGCCCCGCTGCGGCTCGTCGAAGAGGATGAAGCCCCCTTCGTCGCGCACGTAGAGGGTGGCCTGCTGCAACGGCTGGCGGTAGCGTATCCGCACCTGGAAGCGGCCGCTGCCGCCTGGTGCGAGCTCCCGCGTGGGGTTGACCCAGTGCATCTCCTCGGGACGGATGCGCAGCGCACGACGGTAGAGGCCCGGGTGGGCGTCGCCCTCGCCGACATAGATGACGTTCTGCTCCACGTCGGTGGCCAGGATGAAGAGCGACTCGCGGCGGCCGCCGATGCCGAGCCCCTTGCGCTGGCCAATTGTGTAGAAGTGGGCGCCGTTGTGCTCGCCGATTTTCTTGCCGTCGCGCACGGTGTAGTGCCACGGCTCGGCCAGTGCGGCCAACTGCGCGGTCGTGGGTTCGCAGTCGGGTTCGGGCATTGGCGGCTGCTGCGCATATTTGGGCCACGTGGCGAGAATCTCGTGGACGTTGCCCCGCCGTGCGGCCAGCTTCTGCTGGAGGAAGAGCGGCAGGTCGACCTTGCCCACGAAGCAGATGCCCTGCGAATCCTTGCGCTTGGCGGTGGCGAGCCCCTGCTCGGCGGCGATGCGCCGCACCTCGGACTTGAGCAGCCCGCCCACGGGGAAGAGCGCCGGGCGCAGCTGCTCCTGCGAGAGCTGGCAGAGGAAGTAGCTCTGGTCCTTGCCCGGGTCGCTGCCCGCAAGCAGCCGCCACGTCGTGCCGCCGTCCGGCCGCAGCTCCTCCGCCTTGCGGCAGTAGTGGCCCGTGGCGACGTAGTCGGCCCCCAGGCGGAAGGCCTCCTTCATGAAGACGTCGAACTTGATTTCGCGGTTGCAGAGCACGTCGGGATTGGGCGTGCGTCCCCGTTCGTACTCCGCGAACATGTAGTCGACCACGCGGCGGCGGTACTCGGCCGAAAGGTCCGTGATGTGGAGCGGAATGTCGAGCCGGCGTGCGACCAGCTCGGCGAAGAGGCGGTCGTCGTGCCACGGGCAGTCGCCCTCGAGCGTTCCCGTGGTGTCGTGCCAGTTAATCATGAAGAGCCCCACCACGTCGTATCCCTGCTGCTTGAGCAGGTAGGCGGCCACCGACGAATCGACGCCGCCCGAGAGTCCGATGACTACCCGTTTCATTGCTTCTGCGTTTGTTTTTCGAAGGTTTCGGCCAGCAGCTCGCCCAGTCCGAGCCCCGGTTCGGTGAAGAGGCGCGAGGTGTCGGCCCCGAGCAGCATGAGCACCCGCATGAGGTTGTAGCCCGTAGCATAATAATAGTAGGGCGTGCGCGCGGGGTCGTACAGCCAGGTGTCCTTCTGCATGTCGTAGATGCCCAGGCGGAGCCCCGTCTGGGCCTCGACGTAGCGGGCCGAACCCTCCATCATTTCGTAGAGCCGTTCGGCCGAGGTCATCACTTCGCCGTTGTAGTGGAGCATGCGGGCGCGGCGGTCGGCACGCGTGTCGAGGAAGAGGCGGATGCAGGAGTCGCGCTGCGCAACGTCGGCGGCTGCCAGCGCTCCCTTGAGCGCCTCGTTCTCACGGTCGATGAGGCGGCGCTGCCAGTCCACGCCCTGGTAGAGCCGGCGGAAGGGGCCCTGCGGGAAGGTGAGGCAGTATTGCTCGAACTCGGCCAGGAAAGCGGGGTGCAGCAGCTGGAAGCCGTGGGTGTATTCGTGGAGCGCCATGAGGGCCCACGCCTCGTCGGAGTCGGTCCCTGTGACGAACTGCGCCGTGGTCTCGGGCGAGCTGCAGAGCAGGACGGGCGAGCGGTAGTCGAAGCGGGTCGAATCGTCGAACGACATAATCGCCTGCATGTGGAAGGGGAGCGAATCGGGGCGGGCGCACTTGCGGATGTTCAACCCCTTCTCCTCGTGCATCGGCCGGCACGCCATCCGCTCGAGGAAGTGCTGCGTCGGGTTCACCGCGTAGCAGACCGAATCGGTGTAGTAGAGCAGCGGCACGTCGTATTCGGGACGGAGCAGCGCGGGCCAGCTGCGGCCCGCCTCGGCGCGCAGCTGCTGCACCATGCGGATGCGTTCGACGATGAGCGCCTCGCCCTCGGGCTCGGGCGTAGAGCAGCTGCCCAGCAGCAGGGCGGATGCAAGCAGAAGGAGGTATCGTTTCATGCGGAGCTGTTTTGGAAATCCTTGCGGCGAATTTACGAAAAATATTCAACACCCCGAAACGCAGGCGGGGCGGACGGCCCCGGCCGTCTGCCCCGCACTGCGTCTTCCGACCCCGTCGCCCGCGCTTCAGAGGTCGGTCATCCCCTCTGGCAGCACGAGCTTCACGCACCGCCGCTCGAAGTCGATGTGGGCGATGAACTCCTCGACGGCGGGGACCAGCAGGCGCCGTCCGCCCGTCTCCAGTTCGAAGAGCGGGTTGGCCTCGCTGTCGTAGTAGTCGGTCAGCCTTCCTTCGAAGTGGAGCGGCTCGGCCTCGTGGCGCGTCTCGATGCCCTCGACGCGGAAGCCGATGAGGTCTTCGAGGTAGAACTCGTCGTCCTCCCGCTCGCCGCTCTCGATGCGGAA
Source organism: Alistipes sp. An31A (assembly GCF_002159425.1). Taxonomy (NCBI): domain Bacteria; kingdom Pseudomonadati; phylum Bacteroidota; class Bacteroidia; order Bacteroidales; family Rikenellaceae; genus Alistipes; species Alistipes sp. An31A. The sequence goes on along the minus strand of NZ_NFIO01000002.1, from coordinate 328,843 downwards.
CTCGCGGCCGACGAGCTCCGATGCGCGGCGCTCCGTGTCGAAGTCGGCGAACGTGGCGACGGCGCCCGAGATGCCGCGCCGCTCGAAGCGGTCGCACCAGAGCGGTACGTCGAGTGCATCGATTTCGACGAAGAGTGGGGTAGTCTGCGGGGAGAACTCCTCCGGAAAGTCGGCATAGAGCGAGAGCATCAATCCGCCCTCGGAGCCGAAGAGTTTGTTGATTCTGCCGGCGGGAACAAGCATGTCGATTGTCTGTTTTTGGAGTGAGGAAGGGGGCCGTCAGTCCCGGCGTGCCGCGCGGGACCCTCTCGGCCGGAAACGAAAAACCCGATAAGTCTCCGAAGAGAGTTACCGGGCGTTTCGAAAGAGAGAACCTGCTCCTTTAGGCCTCTGCGGGAGCTTCGGCGCCCTCTGCGGGAGCCTCGGCAGCAGCAGCCTCGGCAGCCTCCTTGGCGGCGGCTTCGGCAGCAGCCTTCTTCTCGGCGATTGCCTTTGCGCGCTCCTCGTTCACCTTGGTCTCGGCAGCCAGACGGGCCTTCTGGGCCGACTTGGCATCCGATGCGAGCTTGTTGCTCTTGGCCTCAATCTTGCCGGCCTTGGCCTCAAGCCACTTGTTGAAACGAGCCTCGGCCTCAGCCTCGGTGAAAGCGCCCTTGGCGACACCGCCCAGCAGGTGCTTCTTGTACATTACGCCCTTGTACGAGAGAATTGCCCGACAAGTATCCGTAGGTTGTGCGCCTTTGAGTAACCAACCCAGAGCTTTCTCGAAGTTCAGGTCAATCGTAGCAGGATTCGTGTTGGGGTTGTAGGTACCCAGCTTCTCGATGAATTTACCGTCACGCGGCGCTCTGCTATCTGCGGCAACGATGTGGTAGAAGGCGAAACCCTTCTTGCCATGGCGTGCCAGACGAATTTTAACAGCCATTTGCTATAAAATTAAATTAATGAAACGCTCACCCACTTTGGGCTTTTTAGCGTGCAAATGTAGGTAAAAAATTCCGCGCAGCAAAATTATTCGCTCAAAAACCCCTATTTTTCTTTCATCTTTACGGTAAAATGACAGGATAGTTGTTGAAATGAAAAAAAATGTTTACATTCGATATGCATTAACCCCTAAATTTTCTAATTATGACTCGTTTCTCTGTTTTTGCCGCTCTGGCGGCCGTGTCCTTGTTGTTCTCATGCAACAAGTCGGGTGAGGTAGAAAATCCGCAGGCATCACAACCGATAATCCTGATTCAGACCAGGACGGTTTCCGTTGAAGCCCAGGGCGGAGACTGTGAGATTTTATACACGGTCGAGAATGCTAAAAACGGAGTATCCATGGAGGCTTCGTGCGATGCCGAATGGATTTCCAATATCGATTGCTCGGTAGCGAACAAGGTGACCTTCACGGTTGACCCCAACGACCAGGCGGAGGAGCGTACCACCCCCATTATCCTGAGATATGGTACGGAGACGGCCACGGCTCAGGTCGTGCAGCACACCGATGGTTGGTCGGAGTACGATGTGGAGCTCGAAATGCCCAAGTTCTACGGAATCTACTACGGTGACTATTATATGCCGGGCGTGGGCAACTACTGGTTCTATCTGATGGACCAGGACATGGTCAACGACGTGATGTCGCCCAACGGAAACTACTACCGCATCGACCTCTACGGAGAACTTTCGGAGGATCCTTCGGCTGCGGTTGTTCCCGACGGAACCTATAAGTTGGATTTTGCGTCGACCTGTGCTTCGGGTACGTTTACTAGCAACTACAGCTATCTGATGACGACGGACGAAGCCGGACGCGGTACCGCTCATGACTATACGGAGGCCGTCCTCACCGTGAAAAACGATGGTGAGAACTGCAGCTTCGAGCTGATTGCCACCATCGAAGGCAAAAAGCATCGGATTACCTACAACGGTCCTGCTCAGTTCATGGACGATTCGGGCAGCGACGAGCCCGAGGTGGATTATCCGCAGCTCAAGGAGAATGTCGACCTGAATGTGGTCAGCGCTGATGCATACTGGGTTGAGACCAAGGAGGGCGTTTCCGCAATCGACCTGCGCTTCATGGATATGGAGAAGGATGGCAGCGGCAATCCGGTATATCCCGGCAACATCCTGGATGTAGACCTCTACAGCGTGCTTGAAAGCGACGGAAGCATCAAGCCGGGCACCTATACCATTGCTGCCTCGGAGGAGGAGGCCGGTCCCGACGGAACGATGACTCCCGGCTCCGTAAGTTCCATCATGGGCATGATATTCTTCCCTTCGGGTACGAACGTGCAGCAGTACGATGAGGACGAGAACCGTCTGTTCGGTCCGGTGACCTCGGGTACGCTTACCATCTCCGGCAATGCATCCAGTGCGACCGTGGACATCGACTTTACCATGGTGGGCGGTTATACCGTCAAGGGCAAATATACGGGTCCGCTGCCTGTTGACCGCCTGCCTTCGGACGCCTCCGTGCCCTCGCTGCGTGCTGCCAAAAGACGTTAGCGGAAGGCCGTCCGCCTGAGTCCGCCTGACGTGCGGACGGAACGATTCACGCATGAGACCCCGGAATGCGGTTTATGCCGCATCCCGGGGCCTCTTTTTTCGTGCGGTACGTTTTTCCGGGGGCGGAACCTTCTGAAGGGCCGGTTTGCGGCACGTGAGGCCTGCGGCCTGTAACCATGCGCCGGGCGGGCGATGGAGGTGTTCGGTCTCCGACGGAAGGCCCTGGAATGTCGTCGGAACCCTGTGACCCGCCCTCTGTGCGAGGCTCGATTTGCATTCGGTTTGTATAATTTCTCGCAAATTCATTTATAATCGGGCGAGATTTCGTATATTTGCACCCGCAAGCGGTGCGCCTGTCGCGCTGCGAGCCGATGGTTCCGTAGCTCAGTTGGATAGAGCAACAGCCTTCTAAGCTGTGGGTCTTGGGTTCGAATCCCAACGGAATCACCCCTAAACATGCGGCAAGCGGGAGACTCCTTCGTGGAATCTCCCGCTTGTCGTTTTCCGGTCTGTCTGTCCGTCTGTCTGTCCGTCTGCCCCTCTGCCCGTCCGGCTCTCCGGCCCCGAAGGGCCGTGACCGGCGGTAACCGGTGCGGCCCGTCAGCGGCGTCGGAGCGTGTCGACGAGTGGATGCTCGGCCGACGAGGATCCTACCTCGATGCGTACACGCCCCTCATAGCTCATCGGGCGGTAGTCGCGGCCGATGATTTGCAGGTCGCGCGGCGTGAGGCGGAACTCGACCTCGCGCTCCTCACCGGCCGGGATGGCGATGCGCTCGAAGGCCTTCAGCTCGCGCAGGGGCTGTACCAGCGGCGCCTCCAGATGGCGGATGTAGAGCTGTGCCACCTCTTCGCCGTCACGTTCGCCGCAGTTGCGCACCGTGCAGCGGATGCGGTAATCGTTCCTGCCGAGCGAATCGACGGCCAGATTGCCGTACTCGAAGCGCGTGTAGCTGCGTCCGAATCCGAAGGGGTAGAGCGGCGTGGCCTCCAGCTCGACGTAGTCGTGGTTGGCTGGCACGAGCTTGTTGTAGTGGACGGGCAGCTGCCCCTCGGTGCGGGGAATCGAGACAGGAAGGCGTCCCGCAGGGTTGTATTGCCCGAAGAGCACCTCGGCCAGCGCCTCGCCTCCGGCCTCGCCCGGATACCAGGCCGTCAGCAGCGCATCGGCATGCTCCGAAGCCCAGCGCATGTCGAGCGGACGTCCCTCGATGTAGACCACCACCATCGGCTTGCCTGTCTGTGCGACGGCGCGCAGCAGCTCCTCCTGCCGTCCGAGCAGCGCCAGCGAGGCGCGGTCGTTGCCCTCGCCGCACTCCATGTCCTTCACGCTGCGCGTCGAGGCCACGGCGGCTCCCGTGGCGAGGTACTCCGTGTCGAAGTCGCGGGCACTCGAGCCACCGACCACCACCACGGCCACATCTGAGCGGCGTGCGGCGTCGACCGCACGCTGGATTTCGGCCGTCGAGAGGTCGCGGATGGCGCAGCCGCGGACGTAGCGGACGCGGTCGGCGCCGATGAGCCGCTCGATGCCGCGGCGCAGCGTCGTCACGTTGTCGGACTGCTGGGCCGTGTAGTCCCCCAGCTGGTTGTATACGTTGTCGGCATTGGGGCCGATGAGTGCCACCGTTCCCTTCCCGGCGGAGAGGGGCAGGATGCCGTTGTTCTCGAGCAGGACGATGGACTGGCGCGCCACCTCGAGCGTCGTCTGCCGGTGCGCGTCGCTTCCCGACGTGCATCCGTCGACATCGATATAAGGGTTCTCGAAGAGCCCCATCTCGAACTTGAGCCGCAGCACCCGCTCGGCCGCCCGGTCGATGAGCGCCGGGTCGACGAGCCCCTTGCGCACCGACTCGATGAGCGTGAGGTAGGCTTCGCCGCAGAGGTCGGCATCGACACCCGCCGTGAGCGCCTTGCGCGCCGCGTCGTCGACCGACGTTGCCACGCCGTGCGTCTGGTAGAGCCCCTCGATGCTGAAGAGGTCCGAGATGACGAATCCGTCAAAGCCCCACTCGCCGCGGAGCACCTCGCCGAGGAGGTAGTCGTTCATCGTGCAGGGCACGCCGTCGATGGAGCTGTAGGCGGTCATCACCGAGCGGGCGCCCGCCCGCACGGCCGCCTCGACGGGCGGCAGGAAGGTGCGGCGCAGCTCGCGCTCTCCGAGCAGGTTCGCTCCGCCGTTCTGTCCTCCGTCCGAGGCTCCGTAGGCGGCGATGTGCTTGAGCGTCGAGAGGGCGTGCTCCCGTTCGCTCAGGTCGGCCGAGCCGAGTCCCTCGACGAAGGCGCGCCCCATGGCGGCCGTCAGCGTCGGGTCCTCGCCGTAGGACTCCTCGGTACGCGACCAGCGCGGGTCACGCACCACGTCGAGCACCGGTCCGTAGGCGATGTGTGCTCCCTGCGTGCGGATTTCCGAGGCGATGACCCCGCCCATGCGGCGGATGAGCTCCGGATTCCACGTCGAGGCCTGTCCCAGCGCCGTGGGGAAGACCGTGGCACCGATGGCCATGAATCCGTGGGGCGCCTCCTCGGCCAGGAAGAGCGGGATGCCCCAGCGGCTGTGTTCGATGGCGTAGCGCTGCATGCGGTTGGCCAGCTCGGCGCCCATGCGGGGCGAGAGGCCCGTTTCGAGGTTGCGCTGCGTCCATGGGTCGGCGCGGAAGGTGCCCCACAGCATGCCGATGTGGCGCTCGTCGACCAGCTCGCGGAAGCGGTCGGTCAACAGCACCGAGTCGCCGCTGCGTTCGTAGGTCTCCCAGCCGTAGGGGCACTGCAGCTGTCCGACCTTCTCTTCGAGGCTCATGCGGCGCACCAGGTCGGCGGCACGTGCCGCGGGGCTCTGCGTCGCATCGAGGTAGAGCGGTGTCGTCTGGCAGGAGCCCAGCCCGAGCAGCAGCGCTCCCGTCATGATTTTCAGCGTTTTCAACGTTTTCATCGTTCGGGTATCTCTGTTTTGTTTCGAATCGTTCCACGGTGCCGTCCGCCGCGTCCTGAAACCGGACGGGGGACCTCCCGGCCTGCTGCTCCCCAATTTATAAATATCCCTCACCACGGGTGTTTTGCAGCCGGTCGTCGAGGCCCCCTTCGCCGGACCCACCTGCTGGCGGGCTTGACCGAAGCCTTGGACGGTCTTATCATGGCTGCGGGACCTGCATGTCGGCTGACCTCGCGGGGAGGATTGCTGCCGGTCGGTGCGCACGCCCTTCGTGAAGGCGTACGTTGTGACGAAAGTGCGTCGTCGGCAGCTGGAGCCGTTCTTTTCCTTACTGCCGTTCACGTAGAACAGCACCTTGAATGTGCTTCTTGCCATACTCGTTTCTTTTTGGTTGCAAAACTATAAATCAACGAGTTACCTATTGATAAGCAAAGCTGCGCAGAACGCCGCAAAATGAAACGAGGACTGTTAAATCTGCACTTTCATCGGGTAATGATTAGGAAACCGTTCTTTTGCTTTAATCTGCTTTAAGACGGTTTTCAATTGTCTGCCCAACTTCTGCGTTTTTCTTCTAACTCCCTAATTATCAAATCCTGTTGCGTTAATCTGCTGCAATTCGGCGGATATTCCAGAGATTTTTCATAAGTTTGTAAGAATTGATTTTAGGGTTAGTCCGGTCCACAGGGGGACCGGATGGTCTTGGCGATTCGACAGGCGGGGGGACGGGCAGGTCCTTCCGCTTGTGTTTTTTCGGGTCGGGCTAAGTCTGTTTCATGGTTCTGGGTGAGGTTTTGGTTTGTTTTCGGTTTGATGTAATCTATTTATATTCAGATATTTCAGTATACTTCGAAGATGGCCCGCCCGTCGGTTTCGCGGTTCCCGTCCTCAAGCCCGATTTGGTGGAAGCGGAGCTTCGAGGAGATGGTGAAGTAGCGCAGGATGACGTCGAGGCTCTGGTTGGAGAAGGTTCCCGTAAAGGTGTTGCCCAGCAGCTTCTGGTCCTTGATGTCGAACGAAACGTTGTACTTGTTGCCAATCATGCGCAGCGCGTCGTTGAGTGGCGTGTTGTCGAGCACGATTTTACCCTCTTTCCACGAGGTGCTGCTGGCGATGTTGGCCTGGTCGAGGTAGATGGCGCCGGTGCGCGAGTTGTAGATGACGAACTGGTCGGGAACCAGCCGCACGAGCTGGCGCATGTGGCGCGAGTCGTCGTACTTCATGCCGATGCTTCCCTTGACCAGCGTGGCGCGGATGTACTCGTCGTTGTAGGCCTCGACGTTGAACTCCGTGCCGTAGACCTCGATTTCGGTCGAACGGGCCTCGACGACGAACTTGTGCTTGGTGTCCTTCGTCACCTCGAAGTAGCCCTCGCCGCAGAGCTTCACGCGGCGCTCCTTGCCGCTGAAGCGGGTGGGATAGATGAGTTTCGAATTGGAATTGAGCCAGACGCGCGAGTTGTCGGGCAGCGTCACGGCGCTTATCATGCCCGTGGTCGAGCGAATCTCGACCATGCTGTTGTTCTTTTCGGTGATTTTCGAGGCCAGGAGCAGCGAGAGTACGATGAAGGGGAGCAGCAGTACGGCAGCTATGCGCTCCAGACGGTGGAACGTCCGGTGCCAACGGTCGCTCCGGATGCGGCGGTGCACCTTGCGCAGCGCCTCGGCCGGGTCAATCTCCCGGTGCAGGCGCTCGGCTTCGGCCGCCAGGTTAATATAATAGAGGTGCTCTGCCGTCTTGCGGTGCTCCTCGCTCCCGGCAATCCATGCCGCGACCTTTTCGGCCTCGGCCGACGAGAGCTCGTTGTTGAAGTAACGGACGAGCAGGGTTTCGATTTCAGGAAGGTCCATAGTTTGGGTTTTGTTATTATGACTCATTTGCGGGGCGAGTTCCTAAACGGAACGACGACTTTTTTTCATTGTTTTGTAAAATTTTTTTATCTCCGGCTTGCAGTTGGTCTTTTCCGGATGTCAAAGGTTGTTTTTCGGAATGGCATGGCCCGTTGAGCTGTCGGGTGGCGCAGCTTTTCGGGTTGATGCCTTCGGATTGACGCCCGGAGTTCGTTTGCAGCGGCGCGGATTTCAGGACGGAGCCTTCGTGGCTTTCGATACGTAAGCAGTTTCGGGTGGACGTATTGGTACTTGATTGGCTCATCTTTCACCTTAATTGGTTAAAAACGGGGTGTATGATGTCTGCTTTGGGTATGCACCGGCTCCATCGGGACTTTTTTTGTCGTTTTTTCCTGAGACATGCTCCCCAAAGAGTTGGAGTTCCGATTTATTTACTAATTTTGAATCATGCTCAAAAAGGAACGGATTTCGGAATCGGAACTGCTGACCCGACTGTTGGAGGGGGAGCCGCAGGCTTTCGACGAGATTTTCACGCGGTATTACACCTCGCTGTGTGCCTTTGCGAACCTGTATGTCAAGCAGACCGAGGTGGCGGAAAACATCGTTCAGGACCTGATGCTCTGGTTGTGGGAGAACCGTTCCGAGCTTCAGATTCGGGGGGCCTGTCGCACTATCTCTTCACCTCGGCCAAGAACCGCTGTCTGACCTATCTGAGCCGTGAGGCCCTGCGCAGCAACCGTTTGAGCGACCTGCGGGTCGATGTTGCCAAGCCCTTCGGCGTTCCCGACATCTACCAGCTCGAGGAGCTGCGCCAGAACATCCGCCGGGCGGTCGAGGAGCTGCCCGAAGCCTATCGTGAGGCGTTTGAAATGAACCGTTTCGAAAACCGTACCTACAAGGAGATAGCCGAGGAGCTGGGCATCTCGGCCAAGACGGTTGACTACCGTATTCAGCAGAGTCTGAAGATTCTGCGCGTCAAGTTGAAGGATTATCTGCCGCTGATTCTCTTCCTGCTGGCTGCGGGCATGCTCGGTGCCGACCACTGGTTCGGGCTGTAACCTCTCCGGTGAGCGTTCGTGTGCAGCTTGTTCCGTATCCGTTTATCTGCCAGCCGGTCGTCTGACCCACATCGGTCGGGGGCAAGTTAATCCTTATTTATTAAAAATTTTATAAAATCAATAAGACGAAGAAGAGCCCGCTTTCCTTTCGGAAGCGGGCTCTTCTGTTCTCCCTCTGTGATGTGTTGAGCGGCGGGGATGCCGGCCTTGCGCGTGGAATCGCGTGGAGTGGGGCATCTGCTCTTGCTCCGTGGGCCGCCGCGGTGCCGTCCGCCGGGTCAGCGGCGGAAGCTTCCCTCCCAGCGGCTCTCGTTGCCGCAGCCGTCGCGGACGACGAGCAGCAGGCGGTGCGTCGAGCCGTCCGGCCCCTTGGGAAAGTGGTATTCGAGGGTGCCCTGCATCGGGTAGCGTTCGCAGGGGGTCCACTCGCCGTCGACGTAGAGGTCGCAGGAGGCGATGCCCGAGAAGTTATCGCCCAACCGGAAGCGGAGGGCTCCCTTGCGTGCAAGGTCGGCGCCCGATTCGAAGAGCGGGCGTATGGTCGGGGGCAGCGTGTCGGCTACGGCGAGCCAGTCGCCCGAGGTGCGGATGCGTGCCGTCAGCCGTCCGTCGGCGTAGGAGCCGCCCAGCCAGACGAGCTGTCCGCGGCGGTTGATGCCGGCCAGCGTGACGTGGCGCCCCATCTCCTCCGGTACGAAGAGCTGCAGCGAGAGGGTCACGGCCGAGGCCAGCGGCGTTGTAAGCTCCAGAAATCGGTAGGCGGGGGTGAGCACCTCGACACCCGTGGCGTGGGCCGAGGGGTTGTCGTGCCGCTCGGGGCGGGCGAAGAGCGATTCGTGAAGCGCTCCGGCCGGGATGCGGAGTGTCGCCTCGTCGCCGATGCGCAGCAGTGCGTCGCGGTCGCGCCGCAGGGCGACGGCCGCCGAATCGCGCCGGGGCTGGAGGCGTGTCTCGCCGCCGCGGATGTCGAACTCGAGCGTCGAGCAGTTGCCGCAGTCATCTTCGGCCTCGATACGGATGTGGCGGCTCTCGCCCGGTGCCGTGCGGACCAGGCCGCGCTCCCGCAGCGTGGGGTAGAACTCGGCGGGGGCCCCTTCGAGCTGCGCCAGACGAATGACCTCGGCGCGGGCGCCCACCTGGAGCGGGTAGCAGGAGACGGCGTCGCAGCTGCGCGAGCGGTCGAACGTGAAGCCGTCCATGCGGTACTCGAAGCAGTGCCGGCCGTCGACATAGAGGCTCACGCGGTAGAGCCCGAAGCGGTTGTAGACGCCGTCGCGGCGGTCCGATGCCTCGATGACGAAGTAGCCGCGCGGACCCACCTCGATGCTCCCGGCCTCCGTGCGGTAGCGCCCTTCGGCCGTCTTCTTCAGCTCGAAACTGCGCAGCGGTCCGTGGACCGGAATGCCTTCGAGTGTGTCGACCTCGGCGTAGCGGAGCCCCAGCATGAGCGGTGCGATGTGGTCCTTGGGGCGGATGATGCCCATGCGGACGGTGTTGAGCGTGCGTTGTGTGGCCGTCTCCCGTATTTCGAAGTGGAGGTGCGGCCCGAACGACGAGCCGCTGTTGCCCGAGCGGGCCACCACGTCGCCCTGTGCGACGGGGAACTCGCCGGGCCGAAACCACAGGTTGACGCTGTTGCTGCGCGTGCGGCGCCGCTCGGCGTCGACGCGCTGCTCCAGGTCGTCGCGGAAGCGCAGGATATGGCCGTAGACGGCCGTATGTCCGTCGCGGAGCGTGATGTAGAGGGCGCGTCCGTAGCCGCCCGGCGCCACCGAGAGGCGCGAGATGTAGCCGTCGCCCACGGCGACGAGCTCCTTGCCCACCGCACCGTCGGTCTTGATGTCGACGCCGCCGTGGAAGTGGCCCGGGCGCAGCTCGCCCAAGTTGGCCGAATAGAGTCCGGAGACCTGCCGGACGGGGTAGAGGTATCGGGTCGAATCCTCGCGTGCGAGGGCCGTCGTGCAGCCCGCCGCAAGGAGCATCAGGGTCAGAAGATATCGCATTCGTCGTTCTCTTTGATGAGTGTGGCGACCAGGTCGCCCACCGTTTCGTAGTCGTATCCGAGCGAAAGGCCGTAGCGCAGCAGCTTGTTCCGCCGCTCGAAGGGGGTTCCGCCCTTCAGGCTCCGCATCTTGCGGCGCAGCTGCTCCTCGAGCCGCCGGCCCATTGCCGCGCGGTCGGTCTGGCGCAGTGCGGCGTCGATTGTCGCGCGCGCGATGCCCTTGCGGAGCAGTGCCGCCCGGATTTTGTATTCGCCCCAGCCGCTCAGCCGCAGCTTGTCGCGCACGAAGGCCTCGGCATAGCGGGCGTCGTCGATGAAGCGGTCGCGTACGAGCCGCTGCAGCACCTGCTGCCGGTCGCCCTCCGACAGCCCCCAGCGCTGCATGAGCCGCAGCGCGTCACCCGTCGAGCGCTCGGCACGGGCGCAGAGCCGCATGAGCGCGGCGAGCGCCTCGTCGGGGCTCTTCGTACGCGGAGTGCGGGGCGCAGCCGCTGCGCTGCCTTCGGGGGTTGAAGTTCGCGGTTGTTTCATCGTTGCTCGTTTGGGGTCGGGTTGGTCGTTCCGCCCGCTGCGGTGCGGAGGTCGCCCCCGGTTTCGGGGGCGGCTTCGGCTTGCGGCGCCGCAAGCCGGGCTGAAGCCATGCGCTCCCGCCCGAAGAGGTCGCGGCGGATGCGCACCTCGGCGTAGCCCTCCTCGAGGAGCATGCGGCGCATCGTCTCGCCGGCCCGTTCGTAGATTTCGAAGTAGAGCCCTCCGTCCGGGGCGAGCATGCGGCGCGCCTGCCGTGCGATGGCGCGGTAGAAGAGCAGCGGGTCGTCGTCGGGGACGAAGAGCGCTCCGGGGGGTTCGTAGTCGCGCACGTTGGGATGCATCGCCGCGGCGTCGCTCCGGGGAACGTAGGGGGGATTGGAGACAATGACGTCGAACGTCCCGGCGAAGCACTCCGCCAGATTGTCGAGCGCATCGGCGCGGCGCAGCTCGATGGGCGCTTCGAGGCGGCGGCTGTTCTCGGCCGCCACGGCCAGCGCCTCGTCGGCGATGTCGGCCGCCGCCACCTCGGCGCGGGGAAGCCGCCGCTTGAGGGCGATGGCGATGCAGCCGCTGCCCGTCCCCACGTCGAGCAGCCGGCGGGCCGTCGGGTGCTCACTTGTGACCCACTCCACCAGCTCCTCGGTTTCGGGGCGGGGGATGAGCACCCCCTCGCGCACCATGAAGCTCATGCCGCAGAACTCCGCCTCGCCCAGCTCGTACTGCACGGGGCGTCCCGCCGCAAGCCGTGCGATGACGTCGTCGAGCCCCTCAAGCTCGAGCTCCGCCCCGGGGTCGGCCAGCAGCTGCGTGCGGCTCACGCCGCCCAGCCCGGCGGCCGTGAGCAGTGCGATGCTGCGCGCCTCGTCGTGCCCGTAGAGGGGGGTGAGCGCCTCGGTGATGCGGCGGATGATATCGTGGCGGGTGGTCATGGGTGGAGCAGGTCGGCAAGAATGATGGCCAGCGCGGCCTCGACCACCACGGCGCCCCTCAATGCAATGCAGAGGTCGTGGCGGCCGCCGATGCGCAGCGCCCGCCGCGTCCCCGTTGCGGGGTCGTAGGTGAATTGTTCGCGGGCGATGCTCGGCGTGGGTTTGAAGGCAACGCGCACCACGAGGTCGTTGCCGTTGGTGATGCCGCCGTCGATGCCTCCCGCATGGTTCGTCGCGGTGTGTCCCTCGGCGTCGAGCAGCAGGTCGTTGTTGGCGGAGCCGCAGCTGCGCGCCGCGGCGAAGCCGCTGCCGAACTCCACCCCCTTGACGCCGGGGATGGCGAAGAGCAGGTGGGCGGCCACCCCTTCGACCGTGTCGAAGAAGGGCTCGCCGTAGCCGGCTGGAACGCCCCGCACGCGGCAGGCAACCACACCGCCCAGCGAATCGCCCTCGGCGGCGGCGTTGCGCAGCAGCTCCTCGAAGCGGGAGGCGTCGTCGCATCCGCCCATCTCGGCCAGCCGCGTCTCGAAGCGCACCTCGCCGGGCAGCATCCGCTTGGCTACGACCCCCGCGGCAACGAGCGGCAGCGTGAGCCGCCCCGAGAAGTGGCCTCCGCCGCGCGGGTCGTTGTAGCCGTGGTACTTGACCCACGCCGTGCGGTCGGCGTGCGAGGGTCGGAAGCGCGAACCGGCGGCGGGGTAGTCCGCCGAGCGGGTGTCCGTATTGTCGAACAGCAGCGTGAGCGGCGCCCCGGTCGTATGGCCGCGGTAGAGCCCCGAGACGATGCGCGGGGTGTCCTTTTCGCGGCGGGGCGTGGTCCCCGCGGCGCCCGAGCGGCGCCGTGCCAGGTCCGCCTCGAACTCCTCGGCCGAGAGCGGAATGCCTGCCGGCACGCCGTCGAGCGTGATGCCGAGCAGGCTGCCGTGGGATTCGCCCCAGAGCGAGAGTCGGAAGTTTCTGCCGAAGGTATTCATGGAAATGGGGGTTCTCTCTTCTGTTGTTTTCGATGTCACCGGACGCGCAGCCGCTTGAGCTCCTCGAAGAAGAGCGGGTAGCTCTTCGAGACGCACTCGGCTCCCTCGATGGTCACCGGACCGTCGGCGCGCAGGGCTGCGGCGGCCAGCGACATGGCGATGCGGTGGTCGCCGTGGCTCGAAACCCGTCCGCCGTGGAGCGCTCCGCCGCGGATGCGCATGATGTCCTCGGTATCGATGTCGATTTCGATGCCCAGACGGCCGTACTCCTCGCGCAGCGCCTCGGCGCGGTGGCACTCCTTGTGCTCGAGGCGCGAGGTGCCCCGGATGACGCTCACTCCCTCGGCCGCCGAGGCCAGGACGGCCAGCGCCGGGAAGAGGTCGGGGCAGTGCGTGGCGTCGAACTCGAAGGCGCGCAGCGGACGTTGTGCCGCCGTGACGGCCTTCGTCTCGTCGATGAGGCCCGCCCCCGAGCGGACGAGGGCCGTCAGCACGGCCGTGTCGGCCTGCTGCGAGAGGCTCGAGATGGTCTCGACACGCACCTCGCCGGCCGTGGCGCCGATGGCCAGCATCATGGCTGCGGCGCTCCAGTCGCCCTCGATGGCGAACTCCGCCGGGCGGTAGCGCTGGCCCCCCTCGATGAAGAACTCTTCGAGGTCGTTGTGGCTGATTTCCACGCCGAAGCGGGCGGCCGTCGAGACGGTCATCGCCAGATAGGGCTTCGAGACGGCGTGGCGCACGTGGAGTGTCGTGTCGCGGTGCGCCAGGGGAAGCGCCAGCAGCAGTCCGGTGACGAACTGCGACGAGAGCGAGCCGTCAATCTCCAGCTCGCCCCCCTCGAGCGGTCCCCGCACCTCGACGGGCAGCCGCCCCTCGTTGTCACGGGCGTAGGCGCCCAGCTGCCGCAGCGCCTCGGTCATCGGGTGCATCGGGCGGCGGAGCAGCGACCCCGTGCCCTCGATGAGCATCGGCTCGCGTCCGAGGGCGGCAATGGGGGTGAACAGACGCGCCGCAAGGCCCGATTCGCCCACCTGGAGCCGGTTGGCGCGGGGCGCCAGGCCTCCGCGGATGGAGAGCGTGTCGGCGCCCGTCTGCCGCACCTCGGCACCCAGCGTGCGGATGCAGTGCAGCGCCGAGCGCGTGTCGTCGCAGAATTCGATGTTGTGCAGGGTCGATTCCCCGTCGGCCAGCAGCGAGGCGGCCAGGGCGCGTTGGGCGTAACTCTTCGAACAGGGGGGCGTCAACGCGCCTGCGACGCGCCCCGGGGGTATGGTGATGTCCATGACTGGAATTTACTCGTTTTTCGGCGTCCCGGTTTCCGCCCCGGCGTCCGCTTCCGCTCCGCCGTCGGGCGCTGCGGCATCCGCCGGCTTCTGAGCTGCGTCCGCCTCCGAAGTCCGGGGCGCGGCCTCGGCCGCCTTGCGGTTTTTCATGTCCTGGGTGATTTGGTGGCTCTTCTTGAGCTCGAAGTGCTGTCCGAGGTAGACCTTGCGCACCATCGGGTCGGCGGCCAGCTCCTCGGCCGTACCCGTCTTGAGGATTTTGCCCTCGTAGAGCAGGTAGGTGCGGTCGGTGATGGCCAGCGTCTCGTCGACGTTGTGGTCGGTGATAATGACGCCGATGTTCTTGTGCTTCAGGGTGGCGACAATCGACTGGATATCCTCCACGGCGATGGGGTCGACACCCGCAAAGGGCTCGTCGAGCAGGATGAAGGCGGGGTTGATGGCCACCGCGCGGGCAATCTCCGTACGGCGCCGCTCGCCGCCCGAGAGCTGGATGCCGAGGCTCTTGCGCACCTTCTGCAGGCGGAACTCCTCGATGAGCGCCTCGACGCGCTCCTGCTGGTACTGCTTCGAGTAGTCGGTCATTTCGAGCACGGCCCGGATGTTGTCCTCGACCGAGAGCCGGCGGAAGACCGACGCCTCCTGGGCCAGATAGCCGACGCCCATCTGTGCGCGGCGGTAGACCGGTTCGTGCGTGAGCTCGGTCACCACGCCCTCGTCGTTCTCGAGAAATATCTGCCCCTCGTTGGGTTTGATAAGCCCCACAATCATGTAGAAGGTCGTCGTCTTGCCCGCTCCGTTGGGTCCGAGCAGACCGACGATTTCTCCCTGCCGGACATCGATGGAGACGTGATTGACCACCGTGCGGGTCTTGTATTTCTTGACGAGTTCGCTGGTGTAGAGACGCATGTTTTGCCGAATAAATTTTTGACAAAGTTATGCTTTTTTCCGAAAAAATTTTTATCTTTGGATGAATTTTGTGATTTTAGAGACTGTGCAGACGACAATGAAACAGGAGCAGGAAAAGGAACAATCATCGCTGTTGCACGAGAAGCTGAAGGAGTACTTTGGATTCTCATCGTTCAAAGGGAACCAGGAAGCCGTCATCCGCAACGTGTTGGCCGGCAGGGATACCTTTGTATTGATGCCAACGGGCGGCGGCAAATCATTGTGCTACCAGCTTCCGGCGCTTCTGATGGAGGGTGTGGCGATTGTCATCTCGCCGCTCATCGCCCTGATGAAGAATCAGGTGGACTCCATGCGGACCTTCTCGGCCGAGTCGGGCATTGCGCACTTCCTCAACTCGTCGCTCAACAAGACGGCTGTGCAGCAGGTCCGCTCCGACGTGCTCGAGGGAAAGACCAAGCTGCTCTACTTCGCCCCCGAATCGCTGACCAAGGAGGACAACGTCGCCTTCCTGCGCAAAATCAAAATTTCGTTCTACGCCATTGACGAGGCGCACTGCATCTCGGAGTGGGGCCACGACTTCCGGCCCGAGTACCGCCGTATACGCCCCATCATCAACGAAATAGGCCCGGCGCCGCTCATTGCCCTGACGGCCACCGCCACCCCCAAGGTGCAGATGGACATCCAGAAGAACCTGGGCATGACCGACGCCTCGGTCTTCAAGTCGTCGTTCAACCGTCCCAACCTCTATTATGAAATAAGGCCCAAGCACAACGTCGACCACGACATCATCCGCTTCATCAAGCAGAACGAGGGCAAGAGCGGCATCATCTACTGCCTGAGCCGCAAGAAGGTCGAGGAGCTCACCGAGCTGCTCTTGGCCAACGGCATCAAGGCACGCGCCTACCATGCCGGCATGGATGCCTCGACGCGTGCTGCCAACCAGGACGACTTCCTCATGGAGCGTGTCGACGTGATTGTGGCGACGATTGCCTTCGGCATGGGCATCGACAAGCCCGACGTGCGCTACGTGATTCACTACGACATGCCCAAGTCGCTCGAGGGCTACTACCAGGAGACGGGCCGTGCGGGCCGCGACGGCGGCGAGGGGTACTGCCTGGCCTTCTACAGCTACAAGGATATCCAGAAGCTGGAAAAGTTCATGCAGGGCAAGCCCATTGCCGAGCAGGAAATCGGCAAGCTGCTGCTGCTCGAGACGGTCTCCTATGCCGAGAGCTCGATGTGCCGCCGCAAGACGCTGCTGCACTACTTCGGCGAGGAGTATACCGAGGAGAACTGCGGCAACTGCGACAACTGCCGCAACCCCAAGCCCAAGGTCGATGCCAAGGCCGAGCTGAAGATGGCGCTCGAGGCGCTGCGCGACATCGGCGACAAGTTCAAGAGCGACTACCTCATCAACGTGCTCCTAGGCAAGAATACGGCCCTCATCAAGAGCTACGGCCACAACAAGTCGAAGTGGTTCGGCGCCGGGGCCGACCACGATGACCGCTTCTGGGGCGCCGTGGTGCGTCAGGCGCTCATCCTCGGGCTGGTCGACAAGAACATTGAGAACTACGGTCTGATTTCCATCAACCGCAAGGGTGAGAACTACATCGCCATGCCCTTCCCCGTGACCGTGACGCTCGACCACGACTACGACGCCGAGGAGAAGGAGATTGAGGCGGTGGCGCCGATGGGCAAGGGCGGAGCGGCCGACGAGGAGCTCTTCGCGATGCTCAAGGACCTGCGCAAGAAGGTGGCCAAGAAGCACGGGCTGCCCCCCTTCGTCATCTTCCAGGACCCCTCGCTCGAGGACATGTCGGTGCAGTACCCCATCACGCTCGAGGAGATGCAGAACATCACGGGCGTGGGCGTGGGCAAGGCGCGCAAGTTCGGCGAGGAGTTCGTCAAGCTCATCAAGGCCTACGTCGAGGAGAAGGAGATTATCCGCCCGCAGGACATGATTGTCAAGTCGGTGGGCAACAAGTCGGGCAACAAGATATTCATCATCCAGTCCATCGACCGCAAGATGGACTTCGAGGACATCGCCCGCGCCAAGGACCTCGACTTCGACGAGCTGCTGACCGAAATCGAGGGCATCGTCAACTCGGGAACGAAGCTCGATATCTCCTACTACATCCGCGAGTTCATGGACGAGGACAAGGCCGACGATATCTACCTCTACTTCAAGGAGGATGCCGAGAGCGATTCGCTCGATGCGGCCATCAAGGAGCTGGGTCCCGACTATACGGAGGAGGAGATTCGTCTGGTGCGCATCAAGTTCATCTGCGAGCAGGGCAACTGATGCTCCGGTGAGGCGTTTCCGGCGGTTTTCAGTGCCGCCGGCAGGGGTCTCTCCGGTGCGCGAGATAAGGGACCTTTGCGTCGTCCGGGCACTGCCCGGAGCCGGTGCGGGGCCCGATGTAACCTAAAACGAACGCCTATGAATAAGAAGACCTTTACTCTTGCCTTAGTGTTTTTCTGTGCGACTGTCGTGTGGCTGGGGGTCAACATCTATTGGCTTGTGGCACGGCCGGCGTGTGTCTGTCTGCTCGATTTGCTCATTGCCTTCCTCTTCGTGCTGGCGGGTGCGGGCATGACCTGGAACGAATACAAGAAGAAGCGGCGGCGCCACCTCGACGAGGTCAATCCGCACAAACTCCCCTGAGGGGCCTAAACTGAGATTCTGAGCCTATGAAAGAGAAACTGTTGCAGGGACTGCGGCTGCTGATGATGGTCGTGGCCATTGCGGGCATCATCTATGCCGTCGAATACATGCCGTCGGGCATCGCCGTCTGGTTCTGGGTTGCCGTGCTGGGCGTGGGCTTCGTCGGCCTGCTCTATTCGTTCCGCGTCACGCAGCGGAGGCTGCGCCAGGCGCGCCGTGAGCAGGAGCGCAAGGAACAGAAGGAGGAGAAGAAGAACCGCTCCCGCTTGCGCCGAGGCCGCCGCTGAGCCGGTGGGGGGATGGCCCGTTTGTGCAGGAGGGGCGCTGAACCGGCAGAGTGGTTCCCGGTTGTGCAAAAGCCGCCGCTGAGCCGGTGGGGTAGTTGACCGTTTGTGCAGGGACGCCGCTGAGTTGGTAAGGCTCCGTGTCGTTGAGGCACCGGGGCGGTCGTTCCGGGACCGGCTGCTGCGGGGAATGAACCTTGCGGAGGGTTGCGACGACCTTCCCGAACCCGAAGTAAGAAGCAAGAAGAGGACAGGGAGTGGTGAAGGCTGCTCCCTGTCTGCGTGACGGAGCCGATGGAGCGCCCTCTTCGGCCGGCGAAAACCCGGCTTCCGGTTTGGCTCTCTGTCGCCCTTTTCGTATCTTTGCACCCATGACTGAAGTCAGAGCCAAAAAATCGTTGGGCCAGCATTTCCTGGTCGACCTCAACATTGCCCGCAAAATCTGCGACGCGCTCTCGGGCGGCGCCCTCGTGGCCACACCCGACGGCTCCTTCCACTGTGCCGCGCCGGAGACGGACGCCGCGCCTAAAGCGAACAATGCGCCAAACGGAGACGTGGCATCGGACACCGCAGTCGTGGCGAGCTCCACGGCGAAGAGCGCGCCGAAGCCCTCCGTGCCGTCCGAAGCCTCCGGACAGGAGGCGGATGTGCCTGCCGGCGGCGCCTGCGACGTACTCGAGGTGGGGTGCGGCATGGGGGTCCTGACCCGCTTCCTGCTGCAGCGCCGCGACATCGTTACCTACGGCGCCGAAATCGACTCCGAGAGCGTCGCCTACCTGCACGACCACTATCCCGAGTTTACGCCGCGCCTTATGGAGGGCGATTTCCTGCGGATGGAGCTCCGCGACCTCTTTCCGCGCGGGGTGAAGGTGATTGGCAACTTCCCTTACAACATTTCGTCCCAGATTTTCTTCAAAATCCTGGAGAACCGCGACCTGGTGCCCGAATGCGTCGGGATGATTCAGCGCGAGGTGGCCGTGCGTCTGGCCGAGCCTCCCGGCTCGAAGGAGTACGGCATCCTGAGCGTGCTGCTGCAGGCGTGGTACGACATCGAATACCTCTTCACGGTCAACGAGACGGTCTTCAATCCCCCTCCGAAGGTCAAGAGCGCCGTCATCCGCCTGCGCCGCAACGGCGTCGAGCGGCTCGACTGCGACGAGCGGCTCTTCGTGCGGGTGGTCAAGGCGTCGTTCGGCCAGCGGCGCAAGATGCTGCGCAACTCGCTCCGGGCCGTCTTCGGCAACTTTGGCGGCGAGGAGCACCCCTTCTTTTCACGGCGTGCCGAGACGCTGTCGGTGGCCGAGTTCGTCGAGCTGACGCGCTGGGTGGCGGCACACATCGGAGCTGCCTCCGCAGACGGCGCAGGGGCGGATGCACCGGCGGAGCGCAACCAGGGGGCGGCCGGTCCGACCGGAGCCTGACGTAAGACGGACGCTCCGAAGAGCGGGTGCCGTATGGAAAACCCCGGAGGAACCTTTATTCATGGGTCCCTCCGGGGTTCGCTTTTTCTGCAGGGCGGAGCCTGTCGGCCGGCGTCGGGGGCTTCCGCCTGCGTGCGCGGCGCGGGGCGCCTCCGCATCTCTGCAACCCGGTTGCTTTGCGTCCCGCGGATTCGGTCCGGACTACTCGGGCAGCGTGCCGAGTTCGGGGTCGCCGACGACGACCGTCACCAAATCCTCGTGGGCCAGATACTGTCGCGCCAGGCGCTGCACCTCGGCGGGGGTGATGGCCCGGATGCGGCCGATGTTCTGCTCGATGACCTCGTTGCCGTCGCCGCAGAGCAGGTTCTCAATCGTCACGTCGGCGATGCCGAAGGGGCCGTCGAGGATGCGCAGCATCTCGCCGACCATCATGTTCCGCACCAGCGAGAGCTCCTCCTCGGAGACCGGCTCGTTGCGCAGACGCTCGATTTCGGCATAGATTTGGCCCAGCGCCTCGGCCGTCACCTCGCTGCCCACCTGTGTTGCGACGGCGAAGTAGCCCGCCTGCTCGAAGTTGACCATGGCGGCCACCACCCCGTAGGTGAATCCGTTGCGCTCACGCAGGTTTTGCATCAGACGCGAGCCGAAGTAGCCGCCCAGCAGCATGGCCACCACCTGCATGCCCAGAAAGTCGGGATGCTGCCGCGGGAAGAGCAGCCGCCCGATGCGGATGGCCGACTGCACCGCCCCGGCATGAGGCAGGATGAGCCTGTGGGTGGTCTCGGGTGCCGGCATGGGCTCCTCGACGCCGGCCGCGGAGGTCGCTAGGGCGCCGGCAAGGCGTCCGACGGCATCGAGCTCCTGTGCTCCGATGCGGCCGCTGCAGACCACCAGCGTCTGGTCGGCGGTGTAGTGTTCGCGGTAGAAGCGCTCGACAGCCTGCCGCGTCACCGCGTCGTAGGCCTCGGTCGGCGCCGCAATGCCGTAGGGGTGCGTCGTCCCGAAGAGCGCCTGGGCAAAGGCCTCGCGGGCCCGCACGTCGACCTTCGTGCGGTCGATGGTGAGCCGTTGGCGGCGCTTCGCGCAGTAGCTGCGCAGCTCCTCCTCGGGAAAGAGCGGGCGGAGCAGAATCTCCCGGGCCACCTCGAGCGTCTGGGGTACGAACTTCGAAAGGGCGGCGAAACTGATGTAGGCGTAGTCGCGGTCGATGTTGGCATCGTACCACGAGCCGTAGTAGTCGAGCCGTTCGGCAATCTGCTGCGCCGTCATCCCGCGGCTCCCTTCGGCGAGCATGTTGGCGGTCGTCGAGGCGGTGAAGAACTCCCGCTGACGGGCCGTGCCGGCGCGGAAGACGAACGAGATGCGCAGCACCTCGAATTCGGGGGCCGCAAGGGTGTAGAGCCGCACGCCGTTAGGCAGCGTGTGCAGTTCGGCTGGCGTTACATCGACCTGCGAGGGGATAATCAGGGGCGGTTGTTTCATCATGAGCGTGCCTTGTAGATGAGTGTCGAGGAGTTCTCCGCGCGGAAGGTCCGGCGGCTGAAGTCAATAATGTCGTCGGCCGTAACGCTGCGGTAGCGGTCTACCTCGGCGTTGATGAGCGCCAGGTCGCCCAGCATCTCGTAGAAGCCGAGGTTCATCGCCTTGTTCATCACGTTCAGCTCGCCGAAGAGGGTGTTGGCCTCGAACTTGTTCTTGACCTTCTCGGTCTCGTACTCGCAGGCCGGGGTGCGGCAGAGCTCCTCCATCTCGCCCAGCAGCGCCTCTTCGGCCTGCTCGGGCGTCGTCTCGGGGAGCAGCTGTCCCGTGAAGACGAAGAGTCCCGGGTCGCGGTCGCCCGTGATGTAGGCGTTGACGCTGGCCAGCAGCCTGCGCTCCTTGACCAGGCGGTTGTAGAGCCGCCCCGAGTCGCCGCCGGCCAGCAGGTCCGAGACCAGGTCGGCCGTGTAGAAGTCGGGCGAGAGGCGGTCGCCCATGTGGTAGGCGATGGAGATGGCCGTGGCCGGCACGTCGCGCTCGACCTCCTCGCGGCGCGCCTCCCGCTGCGGAGGCTCCTGCGCGATGGGCTCTTCGGTCACCGTGCGGGGGGCAATCTGGCCGAAGTAACGCTCCGCGAGGTCGAGCATCCGCTCCTCGTCGATGTCGGCCGAGAGCGAGAGGATGGCGTTGCCGGGGTGATAGTGGTCGCGGTAGAAGCGGCGCACCTCGTCGAGCGAGGCGGCGGCGATGTGGTCGGGTGTCAGTCCGATGGTCGACCAGCGGTAGGGGTGGACCTTGTAGGCCAGCGCCCGCAGCAGCATCTGCTGGTCGCCGTAGGGCTGGTTGAGGTAGCGCTGGCGGAACTCCTCGATGACCACGCGCTTCTCCGTTTCGAGCTTCTCGGAGGTGATGTCCAACCCCTCCATGCGGTCGCTCTCGAGCCAGAGCGCCGTCTCGATGTTGTCCTTCGGCAGCGTGATGTAGAAATCGGTATAGTCGTTGTTGGTAAAGGCGTTGTTGTCGCCGGCGGCCATCTGGACCGGGAGGTCGAAGTTGGGGATGCGGCGCGTGCCGCGGAACATCAGGTGCTCGAACAGATGGGCGAAGCCCGTCCGGTCGGGGCGCTCGTTGCGGGCGCCGACCCGGTAGAGGATGTTCACCGCGGCGAGTTTCGACTGGCGGTCGCGGTTCACGACGACCGTCAGCCCGTTGGCAAGACGTTTGGTACGGTAGGCAATCATGGATGCAAAGATACGAAAAGCGGAGGGCAAAACGCCTCTGCGGCCCGGTTTTTTGCACGGCCCGCCGCGCTTCCTTAATTAAATATGCGCGGAGAGGCTCTCCGCAAAAACCGCTCCGCGGCGGCGGCCCTCACGGCATGCGTGCGCGGCGTCGTGCGCCCCGGGGCGGGAGGGTAGCCGCGGTACGCACGCCGCAGGCCGGGGCGGGCGAATAACGTGTAGATTGTTAATTTTTTAACACAGCGGGAGCGTAAAATTTGTTTGGCGGACGTCATCGTTTTTTTTGATGAAAATTTGTATATTTGCCACGCGTCTGCACAAGCATACAGAAAAACAACACAATATCATCCAAAAACCTTTTAAAAATGGCTGAAAAGAAATTTATCACTTGTGATGGCAACTACGCTGCGGCTCATGTGGCATACATGTTCTCGGAGGTTGCGGCGATTTACCCCATCACGCCGTCGTCGACCATGGCAGAGCTCGTGGACGAGTGGGCCGCTCAGGGCCGCAAGAACATCTTCGGCGAGACCGTCAAGGTGATTGAAATGCAGTCGGAGGCGGGTGCTGCGGGTGCCGTACACGGCTCGCTGCAGAGCGGTGCGCTTACGTCGACCTTCACCGCATCGCAGGGCCTGCTGCTGATGATTCCGAATATGTACAAGATTTCGGGCGAGCTGCTGCCGGGCGTCTTCCACGTTTCGGCCCGTGCGCTGGCTGCCCAGTCGCTCTCGATTTTCGGTGACCACCAGGATGTGATGGCCACGCGTCAGACCGGCTTCGCCATGCTGGCCACCTCGTCCGTGCAGGAGGTTATGGACCTCGCCGGCGTGGCACACCTCGTGGCGCTCAAGTCGCGCGTGCCGTTCCTGCACTTCTTCGACGGTTTCCGCACCTCGCACGAAATCCAGAAAATCGAGCTCATCGACGAGGCAGCCCTCACGGCGCTGCTTGACCGCGATGCCCTGAAGGCCTTCCGTCAGCGTGCGCTCAACCCCGAGCACCCCGTAACGCGCGGTACGGCCCAGAACCCCGACATCTACTTCCAGACGCGCGAGGCTGCCAACAAGTTCTACGACGCCGTGCCCGACATGGTGGCCGAGACGATGGCCCAGATTTCGAAAATCACCGGCCGTGAATACAAGCCCTTCGTATACTACGGCGCTCCCGATGCCGAGCATGTCGTCATCGCGATGGGTTCGGTGACCGAGACCCTGAAGGAGACGGTCGACTACCTGAACGCCAAGGGCGAGAAGCTCGGCGTGGTGACCGTTCACCTCTACCGTCCCTTCTCGGTGAAGTACCTGATGGACGTGCTGCCCCAGAGCGTAAAGCGCATCTGCGTGCTCGACCGCACGAAGGAGCCCGGAGCCAACGGCGACCCCCTCTACATGGATGTTGTCGAGGCCTTCTCGCGCACGGACCGCAAGGTGCTCATCATCGGCGGCCGCTACGGCCTCTCGTCGAAGGACACCACGCCGGCACAGATGCTGGCCGTCTTCGCCAACCTCAAGGCTGCCGAGCCGAAGAACCAGTTCACGGTGGGCATCACCGACGACGTGACCTTCCACTCGCTGCCCGTCGGCAAGGAGATTTCGCTGGCCAAGCCCGGTACGTTCGAGGCTCTCTTCTTCGGTCTGGGCGCCGACGGTACGGTGGGTGCCAACAAGAACTCCATCAAGATTATCGGCGGTACGACCAACAAGTACTGCCAGGCATACTTCTCCTACGACTCGAAGAAGTCGGGAGGCTACACCTCGTCGCACCTGCGTTTCGGTGACAAGCCCATCACGTCGCCCTATCTGGTGACCACGCCCGACTTCGTGGCCTGCCACGTGCCTTCGTATGTCGACAAGTACGACGTGCTGAAGGGTCTGAAGGCCGGCGGTTCGTTCCTGCTCAACTCGGTGCACGACGCCGCCACGACCTGCGCCACGCTGCCCGACCACATGAAGGCCTACCTGGCGAAGAACCACATCAACTTCTACATCATCAACGCCACGAAGATTGCCTCCGAGCTGGGTCTGGGTTCGCGTACGAACACCATCATGCAGTCGGCTTTCTTCAAGATTGCCAACGTCATTCCCTTCGAGAAGGCGGTTGAGGAGATGAAGCACGCCATCCTGAAGTCCTACGGCAAGAAGGGCGAGGATATCGTCAACATGAACTATGCGGCCGTCGACGCCGGCGGCAACGCCGTTGAGAAGGTCGAGGTTCCGGCCGAGTGGGCACAGATTGAGGACAAGGGCTTCACCCATCCGTCGGATGCTTCCTATCCCGAGTTCGTCCGCAAGATTGTCGAGCCCATCAACGGTCTGAAGGGCGATGACCTGCCGGTATCGGCCTTCAACGGCCGTGAGGACGGCACGTGGGAGAACGGTACGGCCGCCTACGAGAAGCGCGGCATCGCCGTCAACGTTCCCGAGTGGCAGATTGCCAACTGTATCCAGTGCAACCAGTGCGCCTATGTCTGCCCCCACGCCGTGATTCGTCCCTTCCTGGCAACCGACGAGGAGGCTGCCGCTTCGGGTACGGAGTGGAAGCAGGGTCTGGGCGAGACGAAGGCCTACAAGTTCCGCATCCAGATTTCGCCGCTCGACTGTACGGGTTGCGGCAACTGCGTCGATATCTGCCCGGCCAAGGAGAAGGCGCTGGTAATGCGTCCTCTGGAGGAGCAGCTCCCGCAGCAGAAGAACTGGGACTACCTGACCAAGCACATCGGCTACAAGCAGGTGGTCGACAAGACCAAGTCGGTGAAGAACCTCCAGTTCGCACAGCCGCTCTTCGAGTTCTCGGGTGCCTGCGCCGGTTGCGGCGAGACGCCCTACATCAAGGCCATCACGCAGCTCTTCGGCGACAAGATGATGGTTGCCAACGCTACGGGCTGTACGTCGATTTACTCGGGTTCGGCTCCGTCGACTCCCTACTGCACCAACGCCGAGGGCAAGGGTCCGGCATGGGCCAACTCGCTCTTCGAGGATAACGCCGAGTTCGGTCTGGGCATGCACATCGGCGTGGAGAAGCTCCGCGACCGCATCCAGCAGACGAT
The DNA here is from genome assembly GCF_002159425.1 of Alistipes sp. An31A. Classification (NCBI taxonomy): domain Bacteria; kingdom Pseudomonadati; phylum Bacteroidota; class Bacteroidia; order Bacteroidales; family Rikenellaceae; genus Alistipes; species Alistipes sp. An31A. The sequence continues at coordinate 303,753 of NZ_NFIO01000002.1, read as the reverse complement.
GGAGGAGGCCATAGCCAACTGCTCGAAGTGCTCCGACGAGCTGAAGGGCGTGATGAAGGAGTGGATTGCCAACCGCGGTTCGTCGGCCGGCTCGGCCGAGGTTACGGCCCGTCTGGTGCCGATGATGGAGGCCTGCGGCTGCGACTACTGCAAGGAGATTCTCGCCCACAAGGATTGGCTCATCAAGAAGTCGCAGTGGATTATCGGCGGTGACGGCTGGGGCTACGACATCGGCTACGGCGGTCTGGACCATGTTCTCTCGACGGGTCAGGATGTGAACGTGCTGGTTGTCGATACGGAGGTTTACTCCAATACGGGCGGCCAGTCGTCGAAGTCGACCCCCGTGGGTGCCGTTGCCAAGTTCGCATCGGCCGGCAAGCGCGTCCGCAAGAAGGACCTCGGCGCGATGGCCATGACCTACGGCTATGTATACGTTGCCCAGGTTTCGATTGGCGGCTCGCAGCAGCAGCTCTTCAACGTGCTGAAGGAGGCCGAGGCCTATCCCGGTCCGTCGCTCATCATCGCCTACGCTCCGTGTATCAACCACGGCATCAAGGGCGGTATGACGCGTACGCAGACCGTCGGCAAGGAGGCCGTAGCATGCGGCTACTGGCACCTGTGGCACTACAACCCGCAGCTTGAGGCCGAGGGCAAGAACCCCTTCGTGCTCGACTCGAAGGAGCCCGACTGGACGAAGTTCCGCGAATTCCTGATGAAGGAGGTTCGTTACTCGTCGCTCCAGAAGTCCTTCCCGACCGAGGCCGAGGAGCTCTACAAGGCTGCCGAGGAGAATGCCAAGTGGCGTTACAACACCTACAAGCGTCTGTCGAAAATCGAGTACTAATCGTTGACGACATGCGATAAACGATTCGCGGCACCCTCAGCAGGGTGCCGCGATTTTTTTGTGCGTGCGGTGAGCGGCGCTTCGAGGCAGTGCGAGCCGGCGCGCTTTGGTTGCGTACGTAACAAGGCCATGAAGAAGGGTAGCGGGACGGCAGCAGGGTGGTCGGCTGGACCTTCTCCGGGCCTCGGCGACGCTTTCAGCGCCTGAAATTGGGAGAATTGCAACGAGTTGGTTATCTTTGCCGCAGAATGGTCCGGGCTGAAGACCGTTGCCTGCTTGTGTCGTTGCGGCAAGGCTTTTGGACTCCAGGGCGTAAAACCGATACAGCAAACAACAAAAACAATAGACACATGAAAAAGATTCTCTTTGCGGCCGCAGCCGTGCTGGTTGCGCTGACCGCCTGCGACGGAGCCAGGAAGACCGTCGCGCTCGAAGGTACGCAGTGGAAGCTGGAGCAGATGGAGGGCATTCCCGCCGAGGCCATCACGCGCGAGGCCGACTTCTTCACGCTGACCTTCAACGCTGCCGATACGATGGTCAACGGTCGTACGAACTGCAACCGCTTCTTCGGCCGCTATGCACTCAACGGCAACGAGCTCGAGTTCGACAACATGGGTATGACGCGGATGGCCTGCCCCGAGATGGAGTATGAGAACGCCTTCGTGGAGATGCTCAACGGGGTGGACGGCTACGCCATCGAGGGTGAGACGCTGACGCTGCTCGGCAACGGCAAGGCGCTTGCCACCTTCAAGGCGCAGAGCGCAGCGGTGCCGACGACCCAGGATGCTCCGGCTGCCAGGGTGACCCCCGTCGAGGCGGCCGAGGCTGCCATCGAGGTGATGGATTCGATTGACGTGGTCGAGTAACGACCCTCTTCGGAATAGGAAAAGGGTGGCTCCCGGAGGGGCCACCCCTTTTTGTTGCCCGACGGCAGCACTTGTGCGTCGATACGAAAAAAGCGGACTTCCCGCAGGGGAAATCCGCCTTGTTTCGCGTTCCGAAAGCAGTTACTCGCTCAGCGGGGTAACGCTTACATAGGACTTGCCGCTCGCCTTCTTGCAGAACTCGACCGTACCGTCGACCAGCGCGAAGAGCGTGTGGTCCTTGCCCATGCCGACGTTCTCGCCCGGATTGTGTACCGTACCGCGCTGACGAACGATGATGTTACCTGCCTTTGCGAACTGACCGCCGAACAGTTTCACGCCGAGTCGCTTGCTTTCCGACTCACGGCCGTTCTTCGAACTACCTACACCTTTCTTGTGTGCCATTTCTCTTCAGTTTTTAAAGGTTTATGCAACAATCTCCTCTACGAGCACCTGCGTCAGATACTGGCGGTGTCCGTTGCACTTCTGGTATCCCGTTCTGCGCTTCTTCTTGAAGACGAGGACCTTGTCGTCCTTCAGGTGCTTCAGAATCTTGCACTTTACCGAGGCGCCTTCTACTACAGGTGCGCCTACCTTGACCTGACCGTCGTTGTCTGCGAGCAGGACCTTGTCGAAACTTACGGACGAGTTTTCTTCGCCCTGGAGACGGTGAACATAAAGTTTCCGACCTTTCTCAGCTTTGAATTGCTGACCTGCAATCTCTACTATAACGTACATTGAATGTGTAAATTATGTTTTTGAACATAAATTCAGCATGCAAAGATATGTATTATTCGCTTCATACGCAACAACCTGCGCTAATTTTTTTCGCGGCCGCCGCTTCGGCACGGTTCTGGCGGGCGTCGGCACGGTGCGGCAGGGCCATTGCCACGCAATTTTCAGGAGGGTAGAGCGTTATGAAAATACAGGAAGCGGCCTTGAGCGGCGATGACCGGAGCTGTGGACGGTATGGGTGGAATTGATTGTGAAAAATTTCACAATATCATAAATTGTTGCTACCTTTATGCCAGCAATGAGTATCGAACAAAAACAGGACGAACGATGATAAACGACAAGGAGCGGAAGTTCCTGCTCCCGCCGCTGTTCAATGCGGCGGTGCGGGCCGGGGCAGCCATCATGGAGGTCTACAAGGACAGCTCGTCGTATGAGGTGAGCCTCAAGAGCGACCGAACCCCCATCACGCTGGCCGACCGGCTGGCCCACAAGACCATCCGCGAGTACCTCGGCCCCACGCGGATACCGATTCTGAGCGAGGAGGGGCGCGAACTGCGCTACGAGGAGCGCCGCAACTGGGAGCTCTTCTGGCTGGTCGACCCGCTCGACGGAACGGTAGAATTCCTCAAGGGTAACAACGAATTCACGGTCAACATCGCGCTCATGGAGAACAATGTCTGCGTGGGCGCGGTGATTTATGTCCCCTACTTTGCCAAGATGTATGTGGCCGGACGCGGAGCCGGCTCCTACCTCAAGGAGGGGATTGCGCCCGATGCGGCGGCCGACTATACCTACGAGCAGATTGTCTCCGGCTGGAGACGATTGCCGCTCTTCGACGGCAGTCGCGAGCGGCAGCGCGTGGCCGTCTCGCGTTCGCACCAGACCCCCGAGACGCACGAGCATATCGAGGAGCTGCGCCGCCGCTGGCCCAATCTGGAGGTGGTCGAGCAGGGCAGCTCCTACAAGTTCTGCCTGCTGGCCGAGGGTACGGTCGACTACTACGTCCGCACGTCGCCCACCTACGAGTGGGATACGGCGGCCGGGGAGCTGATTCTCTCGGAGGCGGGCGGTCAGACCCGTTCGCTGCCCGAGGGGCGTGAGCTTCGCTACAACGAGGAGGACCTCCACAACCCCTGGTTCGTCTGCCGGGCGAAGTGCTGCCGGCTCTGACTCTGCGCGGATGCGGCGCCGGGCCCGGAGCGGAGCAGTGGAAGCGGGCATGCCCGGGAGGAAGTCTTGGCTGCGACTGAATTGGGGTCAGCTCCCCGGTGAAGGTGAGGTCGGACGGTGTGTCTCCGTTGGTCGGAGTGAAGGAGGTATTGCCGTTGCGAACGAAGCAGAAGGGTATGTTGCCGTTGAGGGAGAGGCGGCAGGATGTGCCGCTGCCGGTCTGATGTCGGAATACCGCCGCCGGGCGAGGATATGGATAAAAAGAAAGAGGAGTCGTAACTCCTCTTTTTTTTGTGCTCGGCGCCCTTTGTGGGCCCGGCACCCGCCTTTTTTGTGCCCGGCACCCGCCTTTTTTGTGCCCGGCACCTGCTTTTTGTGCCCGGCGCCCGCTTGTCGGGGACTTTACGACGCGCGGAACTGGGATTTTGTGCCCGGCGCCGGGGCTTAGCCGGGACGGCCGGACTAACGTGCTGCCGGTTGCTCCGCGGAGGCGGAAGCTGCCGTGCGGCTCCCCGCCGGGGCGTGGTGGATGCGCTGCTCCTCGATGTCGCAGGCCGAGCAGTTGCCCGAGCAGCCCGCTGTGACGCAGTCGGTCTGGCCCGAATCCTCACGCGACTCCTGCACGGCGCACTTGATGCCCAGCCGCTGCATGTTCTTGTTGGTCGAGATTTCCGAATCGATGAAGTGCCCCTTGAACATCAGCGTGAGCGACATCCCGACGACGAACAGGGCGACGGCCGCAATGGCGGCCAGCAGAAGAATCAACCACGATGGCATGACATGTGTGTTTTTAGGGTCCGAAATTTTGGGCTTTCCGGGACAAATGTATACATTTGTAAATTAATTTGCAAAAATGCCGCCCTGTTCCGAACCCCGACCCGAAAAAGCCGGCCGGAGCGTTGCGGGCGCGGCATCCGGCCAAAAATCGAACCTATGAGAATCGTCATTGCGGGAGCCGGCGAGATGGGGAGCCATCTGGCCAAGATGCTGAGCGGAAACGGCCACGACATCACCATCATCGACGCCGACCAGAAGCTGCTGGCCGACGTGGGCAGCCTGGCCGACGTCATTACGGTCGAGGGCGACTCGACCACCTTTGCCGTGCTGCGCAAGGCCTCGGTGCGCAAGTGCGACCTCTTCATCGCCGTCAACCACGAGGAGAACGACAACGTCGTGGCGGCGATGCTCGCCAAGCAGCTGGGGGCCAAGAAGTCCATCGCACGCATCGACAACAACGAATACCTCGAGCCCAACAACAAGGAGATGTTCATCGAGATGGGCATCGACTACCTCTTCTATCCCGAAAAGGTGGCCGCCCGCGAGGTCATCAACCTGCTGGGCCACACCTCGACCACCGAGTATGTCGACTTCTCGAGCGGCAAGCTCTCGCTGGCGGTCTTCCGTCTGGAGCCCGCCTCGCCGCTGGTGGGGCAGGAGCTCACGGGCTTCGACGAGGAGCAGACCGAGCTCAACTACCGCACGGTGGCCATCACGCGCGGCGGCGAGACCATCATTCCGCACCGCGGCGAGCGCTACTTCGAGGGTGACATCATCTACGTCATCGCCCGTCAGGATGCCGTGCGCGAGGTGATGGAGTTCTCGGGGCAGTCGAACATCGAAATCAAGAACATGATGATACTCGGTGGCTCGCGCATCGGCATCCGCATCGCCACCGAGCTGCAGGACGAGGTCAACATCAAGCTCATCGACTACAACGCCGAGAAGGCCTACCGTCTGGCCGAGATGCTCGACAAGACATTGATTATCAATGAGGACGGGCGTAATACGGAGGCGATGATGGAGGAGGGCCTCTCGAACATGGACGCCTTCGTGGCGGTGACGGGCCGCAGCGAGACGAACATCCTGGCGGCGATGCTGGCCAAGCGCATGGGCGTCAAGAAGGTGATTGCCGAGGTCGAGAACCTCAACTACATCAATCTGGCCGAGTCCATCGGCATCGACACCATCATCAACAAGAAGCTCATCACGGCGTCGAACATCTTCCGCTTCACGATGTCGACCGACGTGCAGGCCATCAAGTGCCTGACGGGCAGCGACGCCGAGGTGCTCGAGTTCATCGTCAAGCCCAACTCGCCGGCCACCAAGTGCCGCATCAAGGAGATGGGGCTTCCCGAGGATACCATCATCGGCGGCATCGTCCGCGGCGACAAGGTCTTCATTGCGGTCGACAACTCGATGATACAGCCCTACGACCGCGTGGTGGTCTTCGCCATGCCCGAGTCGGTGGGCCGCGTGGGCTACTTCTTCAACTAAGGAACTTTAAGCAACAAAAACGATTTTGTCACTTCGCAGCATACTTCTGAGGGCCTACTTCTCGCAGCGCGAGCGGGCCATCGACACCTTCCGCCGCCACCCCGTGGAGACCCAGGCGCGCATGTTCCGGCAGCTTCTGCGCCGGGGCCGCCGCACGGAGTTCGGCTGGCGCTACAACCTGGGCCGCATCCGCACGCCCGAGCAGTTCGCCTCGATGGTCGAGACGTTCGACTACGACACCTTCAAGCCCTACATCGAGCGGATGCTGGCCGGTGAGTCCGACGTGACGGCTCCGGGCCGCGTCACGCTCTTTGCCCGCTCGTCGGGCACCACCTCCGACCGGAGCAAGTACATCCCCGTCACGCGGGAATCGCTGTGGTGGAACCATACGATGGGCATGCGCGACGTGGCGACGGTCTTCGCGGCCAACAACCCCCGCTCGAAGGTCTTCGACGGCAAGACGCTCACGCTCGGCGGTTCATGCCGGCAGGAGGGGTCGAATCTGGTGGGCGACCTCTCGGCGCTGCTCATCCACGAGACGACCTTCTGGAGCGGCTGGTTCCGCGCGCCGAAGATGCAGACGGCCCTCATCGCCGATTTCGACCGCAAGGCCGAGGCCATCTGCCGCGAGTGCACGGGCGAGAACATCACGGCCTTTGCCGGCGTGCCGTCGTGGAACCTGGCGCTGATGCGCCGCGTGCTCGAGTATACGGGGCGCAGCAACCTGCTCGAAGTGTGGCCCAATCTCTGCATGTTCGCCCACGGCGGGGTGGAGTTCACCCCCTACAGGCGTTCGTTCGAGGAGCTGATACCCTCGCCCGAGATGCAGTACATGGAGACCTACAACGCCTCGGAGGGCTTCTTCGCCCTGGCCGACGACCCCACGCGCAGCGACATGCTGCTGATGCTCGACTACGGCACCTACTTCGAATTCCGCCAGGGCGACAGCATCGTGCCGCTCGAAGGGGTGAAGAGCGGCGAGGTCTATGCTCTGGTCATCACCTCGAACAACGGGCTGTGGCGCTACGAAATCGGCGATACGGTGGAGTTCACCTCGACGGACCCCTACCGGATTCGCTTTGCAGGGCGTACGCGCCAGTACATCAACGCCTTCGGCGAGGAGGTGATTGCCGACAACGCCGACCGCGCCCTGGAGCGGGCCTGCCGCGAGACGGGCGCCGTGGTGGGCGAGTATACGGTGGCTCCCTGCTACATGAGCCTCCGCGAGCGGGGCGCCCACGAGTGGATTGTGGAGTTCGACCGCGAGCCCGATGACCGGGCCCGCTTCGCCGAGGTGCTCGACCGCGAGCTGCGGGCCATCAACTCGGACTACGACGCCAAGCGTCTGACGACGCTCGACCTGCCGCGCATCACGGTGGTCGAGCGGGGCCGCTTCCTTGACTGGATGCGCCGCAAGGGGAAGAACAAGGTGCCGCGTCTGATGAACGACCGCCGCGTGGCCGACTCGGTGCTCGGGGGCAAGTAGTCCGGACCGGGGCGGGCGCCGATTCTCTAATTAGGCCCGGCTTTGCAGGGCGGAACGTTTTTTCGGACGTAGCGGTTTCGGGAGCGCGGCGTTGCAGCCGGGTGTCGGACTGCGGCCGCCGAAAACAGCCGCTGAAAACAGCCGCCGGCAACGGTTGCCGAAAAAACGGCCGCCGAACGACAAGAAGTGTAAAACCATTCAGAAATATCGATTGAACGATGTATATTGCCATTGCGGGAAACATCGGCAGCGGCAAGACGACGCTGACCGAGATGCTGACCCGGCGCTACCGGGCCAAATGCTATCTGGAGGAGAGCAACAACCCCTACATCGGGGATTTCTACGAGGATATGAACCGCTGGTCGTTCCAGCTGCAAATCAGCTTCCTCGGCAGCCGCATCGAGCAGACGATGGACATGCTCGCCTCGGGCGACGAGGACATCATCCAGGACCGGACCATCTACGAGGATGCCCACATCTTCGCCACGAACCTCCACGAGATGGGGCTCATGTCGACGCGCGACATCGAGACCTACATGAAGATTTTCCGGCTCGTGACCACGCTCATCCCCAAACCAGACCTGCTGATTTACCTCAAGGCGAGCGTTCCGACGCTCATCTCGCAGATTCACAAGCGGGGCCGCGAGTACGAGATGAACATCGACGAGTCCTACCTGCGGCGGCTCAACGAGAAGTACGACCACTGGATTGACCATATCTACGACGGCGAGGTGCTCGTCGTCGACAAGGACAACGAGGACTTCGTGGAGAATCCCGAGGTGCTCGAACGGATTTGCGCACGGCTCGATGCGCTCAAAGCCTCCGAGAAGCGATGAGGCTGCCCGAAGCGTTCGTAGCGTCCATTGCCCGCGAGCTGGGCGAAGAGGAGGCGCAGGCGTTGTGTGCGGCGCTCGACGGCCCGTCGCCCGTTGCGGTGCGGCTCAACCCGGCGAAGTGCGCGGCACTCCTGCCCGCCGTTGCGACGGGCGAAGGGGTGCGCCGCGTAGGGTGGTGTGCCGAGGGGCGTTACCTGCCCCGGCGGCCGCAGTTCACCTTCGATGCGGAGTTCCATGCCGGCGCCTACTACGTGCAGGAGCCCTCATCGCAGTTTGTCGGGCGGCTGCTCTCGGGTGTCGATATGCGCGGTGCGCGGGTGCTCGACCTCTGCGCCGCACCCGGCGGCAAGAGCACGCTCTACGCCTCGCTGGTCGGGAGCGAAGGGTTCGTTGTCGCCAATGAAATCGACCGCCGGCGGGCGCAGGTGCTTGCCGACAACATCCGCCGCTGGGGCACGGGCAACGTCGTGGTCACGACGGCCGATGCGGCCCGCATGGCGGAGTTCGAGGCGTGGTACGACGTGGTGGCGGTCGACGCCCCCTGCTCGGGCGAGGGGATGTTCCGCAAGGACGACGCCGCGCGCGGCGAGTGGAGCGAGGCGAACGTGCGCCTCTGCGCATCGCGTCAGGATGCCATTCTGCGCGAGGCGTGGCGGGCGCTGCGGCCCGGCGGGACGCTCCTCTACAGCACCTGCACCTTCAACCGCACCGAGGACGAGGGCTCGCTTGAACGTTTTCTTGCATGGGCGGGCGACGAGGTGGCCGAGGCCGGCGAGTTCCCGCTCGCGGAGGAGTGGGGGATTCTCGGCGGCAGGGTCGGAGCCTTCCGCACCTTCCGTTTCTTCCCGCACCGGGCCGAGGGCGAGGGCTTCTTCGCCGCCGTGGCCCGCAAGGCCCCCGATGCCGGCGGTCGGAGCCGCACGCCGCGGCAGCGCCGCGAAGTGCTCGTCGCGGCCGACAAGGCCGCAGCGGCGGAGCTTGCACGCTGGGTCGAGGAGCCCGCGGCGATGCGCTTTGGCGCGGCGGGCGATACCCTCTACGGCTGGTATGCGGCGCAGTACGATGCCGTGCGGAGCCTCTCGGGCGTGCTGCCCGTGATTTATTCGGGAGTGGCCATGGGGCAGCTCTTCAAGGGGCGGCTCAAGCCCGACCCGGCTTTGGCCCTCTTCGCGGGGCTGCGGCGCGATGCCGTGCCGACGGCCGAACTCGGCTCGGAGGATGCGCTGCGCTTCCTGCGCAAGCAGGAGCTTGCAGCGGGGCTCTTTGCCGAAGGCATCAATCTGGTGACGGCGAGCGGCCGGGCGCTGGGATTCGTCAAGCGGATTGGCCCCCGCGTGAACAACCTCTATCCCAATTCGCTGCGCATCCTTCGGCAGCAGGGTGACGGAGAGCCGGCCGGCGAGGGGGAGGCGTAGCCCCGGGGCGCGGTCCGATACGGAGAGCGGGGCCGACCTCATGCTGAGGAAAGCCTTGTGTTGAGGAAACCGGCCCCGAAGGAGATGAAAATATAAACCGTGAAACGAAATAGCGTATGGCAGAGAAGCTTTACTATTCAATGGGCGAGGTGGCCGAGATGTTCGACGTCCGGCCGTCGTTGCTGCGCCACTGGGAGTCGCAGTTCGGCGTGCTGAAGCCCAAGCGGAACAAGAAGGGCAACCGGCTCTTTACGCCGGCCGACATCGAGAACCTGAAGCTGATTTACCACCTGGTCAAGGAGCAGGGCATGACGCTCGAGGGGGCCCGCAAGGCGCTGCGTCAGTGCCGCCGCGAAAAGGAGGTGCCGCGCGACGTGGAGCTGCTCGAGCGGCTGCAGCGCATTCGCGCGCTGCTGGTTGAGGTGCGCGAGGAGCTCAAGGAGCCTGCCGCCTCGCAGGGGCGGACCGTGCTGGTCGATTCGTCGGTCGACGCTTCGGCGGAGCTTCCGACCGATGCCGCAGAGATGGCGCACGGGGAGGCCCCCGAAGAAGCGGCTGCGGAGCAGGATGCTTCGGTTGCCGCAGAGGCTGGAACCGCCGCCGAGGCCGAAGCTGCCGCCCCGAAGCGCCGCCGGCGCACCAAACCGGTGGTGAAGTTTGCCGATACGCCCGAGGGTGGAACCCCGGCGGAGGCAGAGGCGGAAGCTGCCGCGCAGACCGAGCCGGGCGCTCCGAAGCGTACGGCACGCCGTCCGCGCCGCGGCAAGAAGGAGGAGGCGGAGCACAAGGAACTCTTCGCCTTCTACGAACAGTCGCTCTTCTGAGGCGCAGCGGCCTGCTGCGGCCGGCAGCGCGCCGCACGTTAACGCAATCATCTGGAAAAAGAAGACAACACTATGAAAATCAAAGATATAACCGACGTAATCGAGCGCTTTGCACCGCTCTCCTACCAGGAGTCCTACGACAACGCGGGGCTGATTGTGGGGCGTCCCGACGACGAGGTGCAGCGGGCGTTGCTGGCCGTCGACGTTACGGACGAGGTGCTGGACGAGGCCGAGCGCGAAGGGTGCGACCTGGTCATCACGCACCATCCCATCATCTTCCATGCGCTCAAGCGCTTCAACTCGGCCGATGCCGTGCAGCGCTGCGTCGAGCGGGCCATCCGCCGCGGCATCGCGCTCTATGCCTGCCATACGAACCTCGACAGCGCCCCTGGAGGGATGAGCTGGCGTCTGGCCGCGATGCTGGGCATCGGGGAGCTCCGCGTGCTGCAGCCCTCGGCGGCCGACCCGCAGGTGGGCTTCGGCGTGGTGGGCGAGCTGCCCGAGCCGCTCCCGACGGAGGAGTTCCTGCGCCGCATGCAGCAGCGTCTGGGGCTCAAGGTGGTGCGCCACAGCGACCTGGTGCGCCCTCAGGTGCGGCGCATCGCCCTCTGCACGGGGGCCGGAGCCTCGCTCATGGAGGAGGCCCGCCGCTCGGGTGCCGACCTCTACGTGACCGCCGATTTGAAGTACAACGATTTCATGCTCCCCGACGGAGCCTTCGTGGTGGCGGACATCGGACATTTCGAGAGCGAATATTGCGCAATTGAGCTAATATTTGAGGTTTTATCGAAAAATTTGCTTACCTTTGCGGTCCGCAAGAGTGGATACTCGCGTAATCCGGTGAACTATTTCGTTTAAGTTCAAACAATTATAATATATGGCAACACAGAAAAAGGCCGCCGATGTTGATTATTCGATGCAGGAGAAAATCCTGGCGCTCTATGAGATTCAGAAAATCGACAGCAAAATCGACGAAATCAACAAGGTGAAGGGTGAACTGCCGCTCGAGGTTCAGGACCTCGAGGATGAGCTTGCCGGGCTGAAGACGCGCATCGACAACATCAACTCCGAGATTGAGGAGTTCAATGCGCTCACCAAGCAGCGCAAGCGCGAAATCGACCAGGCGAAGATTCAAATCGCCAACTACAAGGAGCAGCAGAACAACGTCCGCAACAACCGTGAATTCGACGCCATCTCGAAGGAAATCGAGTATCAGGAGCTCGAAATCGAGCTGGCCGAGAAGCGTCTGAAGGAGTACGCCGCCGGTGTGAAAGCCAAGAAGGCTCAGCTGGAGCAGACCGAGGCCGAGCTCAACGAGCGCAATGCCGACCTGACGGTCAAGAAGGGCGAGCTGGAGAGCATCGAGGCCGAAACGGCTCCGCAGGTTGCCGAGTACGAGGCTCAGGCCGAGCAGGCCCGTGCCAAGGTCGACGACCGGCTGCTGGCTGCCTACAACCGCATTCGCCGCAGCGTGCGCAACGGTCTGGCCGTGGTGACGGTGAAACGTGATGCGTGCGGCGGCTGCTTCAACCGTATTCCGCCTCAGCGTCAGATGGATATCCGTGCCGGCAAGAAGATTATCATCTGCGAGTACTGCGGTCGCATTCTGGTGGCAGACCCCGAAGCCGAGCAGTAGTGGACGGCTTCCGGCGTGAAGCCGGGAGGTGCATGTGAACAGGGCGGCGGACCCCAAAAGGGTCAGCCGCTTTTTTGTATCCGGAGGAACGGAGCGGTTTTCCGCGTCGGCAGGTGGAACCTTTCGTCTTCGGCGGGGGTGCGGGGCGGTATGCCGGCGGCGGAAGAGGAGAAAGTCGACGGAGACGGCGGGGCAGGATGCGTCTGCCGCTTTTTTGTGCCCGGAGGGGCGGAGCGGTTTTCCGCGTCGGCAGGTGTGTCGGCCCGTCCCTTTTCGATGGTGCGGCGGCGTTCCCCTCGATGGGTAGGTGGCAGCAGGGTGGTGCGGTTGGTTGAAACGGCGGGTCAGGCAGTGCCCGTCGTTTTTTTTATGTCCGGGCGGTGGCGGCCGGGCACCCCTTGCCCTGCGGTTGCGGGGCGGGACCGGACCGGAAGCATTTGCCCCCCCTTCCGCCCTCCGGCCGCGGTGGAGCGGCTCCGGGGCGGTCTCGCGCGGGCGGGAACCGAATAATGGCTCGGGAATAACATTTTACGGACGAAAAAGTTCGGACTTTAGCAAATAATCGCTATTTTTGCAAAGTTCTATACCGACGACTAAAATTGCCTTAGATGAAGATAGCCATTGCCCAGTTGAACTACACCATCGGCGATGTGGAGGGCAACACCTCGAAAATCATCGATTCGATTCAAAAGGCCAAAGAGCGTAAAGCCGACCTCGTGATTTTTGCCGAGCAGGCCGTGAGCGGAACCCCCGCCTTCGACCTGCTGCGGAAGACGACCTTCCTCGAGCTATGCGAGGATGCGCTGGTTACCATCGCCTCCTGCTGTGACGGCATCGCCGCCATCGTGGGGCTTCCGATTCTGACGTCGCAGGGCACCATCAGCGCCGCCGCGCTCATCCAGGACCGCAAGGTGCTGCGCTACGTGGGCAAGAAGTACATTACGGCCCGCCGCGAGATGGGCTTCCTCGTCGGTTCGAAGGGCTACGAGTATGCCACCATCAAGGGACACAAGTGCGCCATCGTCGTGGGCGACGACCTGAGCCGCGAACGCGACTACGACAAGTCGGTCGAGACGGTCATCTCCATCAACGCCCGCAAGTACGGCCGCGGCACGATGACCTACCGCTACGAGGTGATGCGCAACCTCTCGTTCGTCGAGGGCAAGAACATCGTCATGGTCAACCAGGTCGGCGGCTCGACCGACATCGTCTACGACGGCACGTCGGGCGCCTTCAACAACCGCGGCGAGCTGGTGCTCATGATGAAGAACTTCGAGGAGGACTTCCAGATTTTCGACACCCGCGCCCAGGCCCGTCCCGTCGTCATCCCCACCAGCGGCGAACGTACGCGGCTGGTCTACGAGGCGGCCCGCTGCGGACTGCGCGACTTCTTCCTCAAGAACGGCTACCGCAAGGCCTGCATTGGCCTCTCGGGCGGTATCGACTCGGCGGTGGTCGCCTGCCTGGCGGCCGATGCGCTCGGGCACGAGAATGTCCGCGCGCTGCTCATGCCCTCGCAGTTCTCGTCGGACCTCTCGGTCGAGGATGCCAAGGAGCTGGCCGAGAATCTGGGCATCGAATACAACGTCATCCCCATCACGGAAATCTACAAGTCGGTGGTCGACACGCTCACGCCGGTTATCGGCGGACGCAACTTCGACTCCACCGAGGAGAACATCCAGACGCGCATCCGCACGATTCTGCTCATGGCCGTCCAGAACAAGACGGACTACGTGCTGCTCAACTCGTCGAACAAGAGCGAAAACGCGCTGGGTCTCTGCACGCTCTACGGCGATACGGCCGGCGCCTTCAGCCCTACGGGCGACCTCTACAAGAGCGAGATGTACGATGTGGCGCGCTACATCAACCGCACCTTCGGCAACCCCATTCCCGAAAGCATACTCGACAAGGAGCCCTCGTCGGAGCTCCACCCCAACCAGAAGGACAGCGACATTCTGCCTCCCTACGAGGTGGTCGACGCCATCCTCTACCGCATGATTGAGGAGGGGCAGCACCGCGAGGAGATTGTCAACGCGGGTTTCGACTCGGAGGTCGTGGAGAAGATTCACTCGATGATTATGCGCAACGAGAAGAAACGCTACCAGTTCCCGCCCGTGCTGCGCCTTTCGATGTGTTCGTTCGGACACGAGCGGCTGATGCCGCTGACCAACAAGTACGGCGATTAGGACTGTGGCGGAGCTGATTGAACATAGCGGGGTGGTCGAGCGCATCGAAGGGGATGCGGTCCTGGTACGAATCACCTCGCATTCGGCGTGCGGCAGCTGCAAGGCGCGGGCCGCATGCGGTCTGGCCGAGACGCAGGAGAAGATTGTGGAGGTCCACACTCCGGAGGCGGGGAGCTATCATCCCGGCGAGGAGGTGTCGGTGGGAGTGCGGCGGCGCGCAGGTGCCGTCGCGGTCGTATATGCCTATGTGGGAGCCCTTGCCGTGCTGCTTGTGGTGCTGATGGTGAGCAGCCTGGCGCTGGGGTGGAGCGACGGGGCGAGCGCCCTGGCGGCGCTGGCCGGCGTGGCGCTCTACTACGGGGTGCTGGGGCTCTTCCGCCGCAGAATTGAACATACAATTCATTTTACAATAACAAAACACTGATGGAAGTATTACTTTACACAATCTTGACGCTCTGCGTGTTGGGAGTGCTTGCCGCAGTTATTCTCTACGTGGTGGCCCAGAAGTTCAAGGTCGAGGAGGACCCGCGGATTGACCAGGTCGAGAAGATGCTGCCGGGTGCCAATTGCGGCGGTTGCGGCTTCGCCGGCTGCCGCGGCATGGCCGAGGCGCTGGTCAAGCGCGACGACATTTCGGCGCTCTACTGTCCCGTCGGAGGCGGCGACTGCATGAAGGCCGTGGCCGGCTTCCTGGGCAAGGCTGCCGCCGAGAAGGAGCCCCAGGTGGCGACCGTCCGCTGCGGCGGTACGTGTGAGAAGCGCCCCCGCACCAACCAGTTCAACGGAGCACGCTCGTGCGCCGTGGCCGCATCGCTCTACATCGGCGAGACGGGCTGCTCGTTCGGCTGCCTCGGATTCGGCGACTGCGTGACGGCCTGCTCGTTCGATGCCATCCACATCAACCCCGCGACGGGGCTGCCCGAGGTCGACGCCGACAAGTGTACGGCCTGCGGCGCCTGCGTGAAGGCCTGCCCCAAGCAGGTCATCGAGCTGCGCAAGAAGTGGCCCAAGAACCGTGCGGTCTACGTCTCGTGCGTCTCGAAGGATAAGGGTGCCGTGGTGATGAAGGCCTGCAAGGCGGGCTGCATCGGCTGCGGCAAGTGCGCGAAGGTGTGCCCCTTCGGCGCCATCACCGTCGAGAACAACCTGGCCTACATCGACCCGCAGAAGTGCAAGCTCTGCCGCAAGTGCGTGAACGAGTGCCCGACGGGCGCCATCCGCCTGGTGGGCATGGAGCCGCTGCCCAAGGCCCCCAAGACGGCGCCTGCAGCCGCTCCGGCCGCCGCTCCTGCTGCCAAACCTGCCGCTGCTCCGGCCGCCAAGCCTGCAGCAGCACCTGCAGCGGAGAAGCCCGCCGCAGAGGCCAAGGCCGCACCGGCCGCAAAGAAGACGGATGCCGAATAATTAACCGCTAAAATTCAGATTCCGAGATATGAAGACATTTCCGAAAGGCGGAGTCCATCCGTCGGAAAACAAACTGAGCTGCGCGAAGCCCATCGAGGTCCTTCCGCTGCCCGACGTGGTGACGATTCCCCTGTCGCAGCATATCGGCGCGCCCGCGGTTGCCAAGGTGGCCAAGGGCGACAAGGTGCTGACCGGTCAGCTCATCGCCGAGGCGGGCAGTTTCATGTCGGCGAACATCCACTCGCCGATTTCGGGTACGGTGACCGCCGTGGAGCCCGTGGCCAACGGCCAGGGCGTGCGTCAGATGAGCATCGTCATCAAGCGCGAGGGCGACGAGTGGGCCGAGGGCATCGACCGCACGCCGGAGCTGGTGCGCGAGTGCACGCTCGAGCCGCAGCAGATTATCGCCCGCATCAAGGAGGCCGGTATCGTCGGCATGGGCGGTGCGACCTTCCCCACGCACGTGAAGCTCTCGGTGCCTCCCGGCAAGAAGGCCGAGGCACTCATCATCAACGGCGTCGAGTGCGAACCCTACCTCACGTCGGACCATCGCACGATGCTCGAGCGGGGCGAACAGCTGCTCGTCGGCGTGACGATTCTCAAGCGTGCGCTTGGTGTCGAGCGCGCCTATGTCGGCGTGGAGAACAACAAGCCCGATGCCATCGAGCATCTGCGCCGTCTGGCGGCCGGATACGAGGGCATCGAGATTGTGCCGCTGCGCGTGAAGTATCCGCAGGGCGGTGAGAAACAGCTCATCGCCGCCATCACGGGCCGCGAGGTACCTCCTCCGCCCGCACTGCCCATCGACGTGGGTGCGGTGGTCTGCAACGCCTCGACGACGGTGGCCGTCTACGAGGCTGTGCAGAAGCACAAGCCCCTCATCGAGCGGGTGGTCACCATCACCGGCAAGGGGATGAAGGAACCCAAGAACCTGCTCACGCGCATGGGTACCCCCATCTCGACGCTCATCGAGGCGGCCGGAGGTCTTCCCGCCGATGCGGGCAAGGTCATCAACGGCGGTCCGATGATGGGTCGTGCGATGATTAACCTCGAGGCCCCGGTGACGAAGGGCTGCTCGGGCATCACCGTCATGAGCGGCCGCGACGCCGTGCGCCGCACCGCCTCGCAGTGCATCAAGTGCGCCAAGTGCGTGTCGGCCTGCCCGATGGGTCTGGAGCCCTACTTCCTCTCGAAGATGACCCAGAAGAAGAACTGGGACGAGGTCGAGGCCCGCATGATTACCTCGTGCATCGAGTGCGGCTGCTGCCAGTCGACCTGCCCGGCCTACCTGCCGCTGCTCGACTGGATTCGTCTGGGCAAGCAGACCGTCATGGGCATCATCCGCGCGCGGGCTGCCGCCAACGCTCCTAAAAAGTAAATGAAAATAAACGATAAAGTTATGGCAAACAAACTTGTTGTCGCTCCCGCGCCCCACGTGCAGACGACGCAATCGACGAGCGTCATCATGCGCGACGTCATCATCGCGTTGTTGCCTGCGCTGGCGGTCTCGACGGTGGTCTTCGGCCTCAACGTGCTCTGGGTCACGGCGCTGTCGGTCGCGTGCTGCGTGTTGTTCGAATACCTGATTCAGCGATTCCTGGTCCAGGGCCCCGTGACCGTGGGTAACCTTTCGGCCGTGGTGACGGGCATGCTGCTGGCCTTCAACCTGCCGGCGACGATTCCCTGGTGGATTGTCGTCATCGGCGCCTTCGTCGCCATCGCCATCGCCAAGATGACCTTCGGCGGCCTGGGCAAGAACCCCTTCAATCCGGCACTCGTGGGCCGTGTCTTCCTGCTGATTGCCTATCCCGTGCAGATGACCACCTTCCCCATGCCGGTCAACGGCTCGTTTGACGCACTGTCGGGCGCCACGCCGCTGGCGGTCGTCAAGCACGGTGCGGCCGGTCCCGACGTGCTCGGCGTGCAGGACCTGCTGCTGGGCAACATGCCCGGTTCGATGGGCGAGGTGGCCGCGCTGGCGCTGCTGTGCGGCTTCGTCTATCTGCTCTGGCGCCGGGTCATCACGTGGCACATCCCCGTGACGGTACTCGTGACGATGGCGCTCTTCGCCTTCATCGTGGCGCTCTGCCGCGGTGGTGAGCCGTCGCTGCTGTGGCAGCTGCCGCTCTTCCACGTGCTGGCCGGCGGCGCCCTGCTGGGCTCGATTTTCATGGCTACCGACTACTCGACCTCGCCCATGACGGTCAAGGGCGGCGTGATTTTCGCCGTCGGCATCGGTGTCATCACCATGCTCATCCGTCTGTGGGGTGCCTATCCCGAAGGCATGTCGTTCGCGATTCTGATTATGAACGCCGTCGTGCCCCTGATTAACAAATATGTGAAACCCGCGCGCTTCGGCGTGAAATAACAGGAGGCCTTAAGATTATGGAAAGTACACTTAAGAACATGGTTGCGGTGCTCTTCGGCATCACGCTGGTGGCTTCGGCCGGTGTGGGCGTGGTGAACATGATTACCGTGGAGCCCATTGCCCAGTCGAAGCAGGCCGCCACGACGGCGGCGCTGACCGAGGTGCTGCCTCCGTTCGACGAGACGACGAGTGAGGAGCTCACTATCGACGAGATGCCCATCACGGTCTACACCGCCACGAAGGGCGGCGTGGTGGCCGGCTATGCCGTGCAGTCGATGTCGAAGCTGGGCTTCGGCGGTGCGGTGCGCATGATGGTGGGCTTCGACCCCGACGGCCGCGTGGTCAACATCAACGTGCTGGAGCAGACCGAGACCCCGGGCCTCGGTACCAAGATGTGCGACGAGGGCAACCCGCTGCTGGGCAGCGTCAAGGGGCAGCGCCTCGAGGATAAGCAGCTCGTCGACGGCAAGCTGGCGGTCCGCAAGGACGGCGGCGACGTGGACGCCCTGACGGCTGCCACCATCTCGTCGCGCGCCTATGTCGATGCCGTCAACCGGGCCTGGATGGCCTACAAGAGCGTAGCGACGGGCGCACCCGCCACCGACGTGGCGTCGGGCGCCTCGCAGCAAACCAACAACGAGCCTGCGGCTCAGGAAGGAGGTCAAAATGAATAAACTGCAAATCATTCTCAGCGGCATCATCAAGAACAACCCGACCTTTGTACTGGTGCTGGGCATGTGCCCGACGCTCGGTACGACCACCTCGGCGGCCAACGGCATGGGTATGGGTCTGGCCACCATGGCGGTGCTCATCATGTCGAACCTGGTGATTTCGCTCATCAAGAACATCATCCCCGACAAGGTCCGCATCCCGGCCTTCATCGTGGTCATCGCCTCGTTCGTGACCATCATCCAGATGCTCATGGAGGCCTTCGTTCCGGGGCTCTACAAGGCGCTGGGCGTCTTCATCCCGCTCATTGTGGTGAACTGCATCATCCTGGGCCGCGCCGAGGCCTTCGCCTCGAAGAACTCGCCCTTCGACTCGATGCTCGACGGTGTGGGCATCGGTCTGGGATTCACCCTCTCGCTGACGGTCATCGGCGCCGTGCGCGAGGTTCTGGGCAGCGGTGCCATCTTCGGCATCAACCTCGGCATCGCGGATGTCATGCCGCTGGTCTTCGTCCTTGCGCCGGGCGGCTTCCTCACGCTCGGATACCTGATGGTCCTGTTCAATAAATTAGCCAAGAAGTAGCCATGGAAATATCCTATTTCGCAATCATTATCGGCGCCATCTTCGTCAACAACGTCGTGCTGGCGCAGTTCCTCGGCATCTGCCCCTTCCTCGGCGTCTCGTCGAAGGTTGAGACGTCGCTGGGCATGGGCGCCGCCGTGACCTTCGTCATGGCGCTTACGGCCGTGGTGGCGTGGCCCATCCAGACCTACATCCTGGTGCCGCTCCACATCGAATACATGCAGACGATTGTCTTCATCCTGGTCATCGCGGCTCTGGTGCAGATGGTCGAAATCATGCTCAAGAAACTCTCTCCGTCGCTCTATCAGGCGCTGGGCATCTTCCTGCCGCTCATCACGACCAACTGCGCCGTGCTGGGTGTGGCCATCCTGATGATTCAGAAGGAGTTCAACCTGCTGCAGAGCGTCGCCTACTCGGTCTCGACGGCTCTGGGCTTCGCCCTGGCGCTGGTGCTCTTCGCCGGCATCCGCGAGCGTCTGGAGTTCGAGGAGGTTCCCAAAGGCTTCCGCGGTGTCCCCATCGCGCTCATCACGGCCAGCATTCTGGCCATGGCCTTCATGGGCTTTTCGGGTCTGGTCTGAGACCCGGCAACGGTTCCACCGCGAAGACCGCTCCCCGAGGGGCGGTCTTCGCTGCATTCCGGGGCACGCTTTTTGTACACGGCCGACTTTTTTCGCCGTAAAAACTTCGTTTCTTGCGCCAAGATTGTTAATTTTGCGCTATTATCGAATAAAACCCACCGAAGTCAATGGATAAGGTCATCAAACTTCACGACCGGAAGTTCCGGGTCATGATTCCCGCCGCGAAAATCGACGAGGCGGTCACGGCCGTCGCGCAGCGCATCAATGCGGACTATGCCGACAAGGATACGCCGCTTTTTGTCGGGGTGCTGAACGGTTCGTTCATGTTCATGAGCGACCTCATCAAGAAAATCGAGTTCAACAGCGAGCTGTCGTTCGTCAAGCTGGCCTCGTACGAAGGGACGCAGACCACGGGCGACGTGAAGTGCCTCATCGGACTCAACCAGTCGCTCGAGGGGCGCCACGTGATTATCGTCGAGGACATCGTCGACACGGGCGAGAGCATCGAGCGGATGGTTCGCGACCTGGAGAAACTCCATCCGGCCAGCATCGCCGTCTGCACGCTCTTCTTCAAGCCGGGCTCCTACCGCAAGCAGATTTCCATCGATTACCGGGCGATGGAAATCGGCAACGAGTTCATCGTAGGCTACGGTCTGGACTACAACCAGCTGGGCCGCAATCTGAAGGATATCTACGTGGTGACCGAATGATGGGCGAGGTGACGAACAACATCGTGGAGCTGCTCGACGGCGGGCGGCTGCTTCCGCTGGTCGAGGATTTCTATACCATCCAGGGCGAGGGGTACCATACGGGCAAGGCGGCCTACTTCATCCGTCTGGGCGGCTGCGACGTGGGGTGCCGCTGGTGCGACGCCAAGTATACGTGGAATCCGCGCCTCTATCCCCCGGTCGAGGTGGCGACCATTGTTGCGCGGGCTACGGCCTGTGCGGCGCAGGCCGTCGTGGTCACGGGCGGCGAGCCGCTGCTCTATCCGCTCGGCGTGCTGACCTCGGAGCTGCACGCCCAGGGGCTTGAGCTCTTCCTCGAAACCTCGGGTTCGCACCCCTTCAGCGGCGAGTTCGACTGGGTATGCCTCTCGCCCAAACGGCAGCAGCCCCCTCTGGAGGAGGCCTATGTGCGTGCCGACGAGCTGAAGGTGATTGTCGAGCGGGCCGAGGATTTCGCGTGGGCCGAGCAGAACGCCGCCCGCGTGCGTCCCGAGTGCCGGCTCTACGTACAGCCCGAATGGAGCGTCTCGGAGCAGGTGATGCCGCTGCTGGTCGAGTATGTCAAGGCCAACCCGCGCTGGAACATCTCCATCCAGGCACACAAGTACATGCATATTCCTTAACCCCTCTGTCCCAATCGAAGATGACCCTCCATTTCGGACGCAAGTTCTGGCGGTTTCTGACCACCGTCGTGGTGCTCTTCATGCTCTTCGTGGTGGGGCGCAATCTGGTCCATGCCGTGAAAATCAAGGGGCAAATCGGGACGCTGCGGCGTCAGGCCGAGGAGTATCGCGAGAAAATCGCCCAGGACAGCACGCTCGTCGAGCGGCTGCGCTACGACGACTACCTCGAGGAGTATGCCCGCGAGCGCTACGGCATGCAGCGGCGCGACGAGCGGGTCTTCCTCATGGATGATTGAGCGGCCGGCAGGCTCCGGGGTCGGGTTGCGTGAGGCTTGTGGGCGCCGGGCAGTGACAGGGGAGGGGCTGGACAGGACAGGCCCCGATTGATGAATCGGGAGAGCCAGACAGACCGTGCTGCGTTGAAGAAGCACCGGGTCGGACAGGGCAGGCCGTATGTGGAGCCCGAACGGGACACGAAAGCGATAAAAAACAGGGGAGAGCGTCCGAAGACGCTCTCCTCTTTATTTTCGGGACTGCGCGGCTTTTGGATGTGCCGCGCAGCTTCATCTGGTGGAGTATCGTGCTGCTGTGGATAACCGTGCGGTAGAGCAGCTGCGTGCGGCGGAGCAGGTTGCGGAGCGTGTCAGTAGTGGTGGAACCCCTGCCAGTCGAGCGGACTGGGCGTGCCGTGCTCGCACCAGCGCAGCTCGTGCGTTCCGGTGATGCGGCCCAGCGGGTAGAGCGGCGCCCCGAAGCGGGCCTCGAAGGCCTCCATGAGCGAATCGACCCCCGACGCCTCGGCGCAGAGCAGCAGCTTGTAGTCCTCGCCGGCGCAGGCCGCCGTCCGCAGGTCGATGCCCGGGGCGGTCGGGATGCGCTCCAGGTCGATGTCGGCGCCGACGCCCGAGCACTCCATGATGTGGCGCACGTCCGAGGCCAGACCGTCCGAGAGGTCCATCATGGCCGTCACCTCGCTCCTCGTGCCGAGCCAGAGCCCCTCGTCTACCTGGGGACGGGGCATGCGGTGGATGGCGGCGCAGGGCGTGTCGCAGCGCCCCTGGAGCAGGTCCTGCAGCCCGGCGCCCGATTCGCCCAGCAGCCCGGCCGTGAGCAGCACGTCGCCCGGGCGGGCGCCGCTGCGCCGCTTGATGCAGCCGTCGGCGGCCCGGCCGATGGCCGTCACGTTGATGGTGACGCCCCCCTTCGAGGCGGTCGTGTCACCTCCGATGAGGGCGACTCCGTACTCTTCGGAGAGCGCACGGTAGCCCTCCATGAACTCCTCAGCCCACGCCCCGGCAGCATCGGCCGGCAGCGCGATGGAGAGGAGCGTCGCTACGGGGCGGCCCCCCATGGCGGCAACGTCGCTCAGATTGACGGCAAGCGATTTACAGCCCAGCTCGCGGGCCGTGGTTGCGTGGCGCAGGAAGTGCACCCCCTCGGTCAGCAGGTCGGCCGTGAAGAGCAGCGATTCGCCGCCCTGGAGCGGCAGTACGGCGCAGTCGTCGCCGATGCCCTCGAAGCCGTTGTCGGGCAGCGCGGCGAAGAGCGTGCGTATGTGGTCGATGAATCCGAATTCGGTCATGGTGGTCTGTTTGCTTTTGTCTCTGTGCGGCGCGCGGCTGCTTGCGCGAGGGAGATGCCCCGCCGTGCAGCTGCAGCGTCGGAACCGAAACGTCACGCAAAGGTATCGAAAATAATCGAATAATGTTGTATCTTTGCCCGGAGAATGGTCCCGCCGCGGAGCGGGACCGCAGCCTCAGTCCAACGATGAAGATTCTGATTCTCAACGGTCCCAACCTCAATCTGCAGGGGCGGCGCGACCGCGCGGTCTACGGCGCGGAGACGCTCGACGACCTCATGCGACGCCTTGCGGAACGCTATCCCGACGTCGAATTCATCCACTTCCAGTCCAACGTCGAGGGGGAACTCATCGATGCGCTCCAGCGCGCCGAGCAGACGTGCGACGGGGTGGTGCTCAACGCCGGCGGCTATACCCATACCTCCGTGGCGCTGCGCGATGCGGTCGATGCGGTTGCGGTGCCGGTTGTCGAGGTCCACATCTCGTCGATTCTCGCCCGCGAGGAGTTCCGCCACACCTCGCTGCTGGCCCCCGTCGTGGCGGGCTCCATCATGGGGTTCGGCATGGACTCCTACCTGCTGGGTGTCGAGGCGCTGAGGCTCAAACGGAACGAACAACAGATTTAACGAGACAATACATGTACAGAAAGAAAAGAACCAAGGTGGTTGCGACGATGTCGGATTTCCGTTGCACCGAACAGTTTGTCCAGGAGCTCTACGATGCAGGTATGGATGTCGTGCGCATCAACTCGGCCCACGTGAGCGAGGAGAGCGCCACGCGCATCGTGGAGACGGTGCACCGCGTCAACCCCTCCATTCCGATTATGATAGATACCAAGGGCCCCGAGATTCGGGTGACGACCATCGCCGAGGAGTATGGCAACGGCATCCACTTCCAGGTGGGCGACATCGTGAGCGTCCGCGGCTCGATGGGCGACGACCTCACTACGCGCAAGGTGGTCTACATGAACGTCCCGACCATCGTCCGCGACATCCCCGTCGGGGCGCGCATGCTCATCGCCGACGGCGAGATGGAGATTCGCGTCCTGGAGAAGAGCGACGATGAGCTCCGCTGCGAATTTACGGTGGGTGGCTGCATGCGCTCGCGCAAGAGCGTCAACGTGCCGGGCGTCTCGATTGACCTTCCGTCGGTTACGGAGAAGGACCGCCGCTTCATCGAGTGGGCCGTGCGCAACGACGTTGACTTCATCGCCCACTCGTTCGTGCGCAGCGCCCGCGACGTGGCCGCCGTGCAGGAGATTCTCGACGCGCACCGGAGCCCGATTAAGATTATCTCGAAAATCGAGAACCAGGAGGGTCTGAACAACATCGACGAGATTATCGAGGCGTCGTACGGCATCATGGTGGCCCGCGGCGACCTGGGTGTCGAGCTGCCGGCCGAGGCGATTCCCAATACGCAGCGCCGCATCGTCGAGAAGTGCATCGCCGCCAAGCGTCCGGTGATTATCGCCACGCAGATGCTCTACTCGATGGTGAAGAACCCCCGCCCGACGCGGGCCGAGGTGAGCGACGTGGCGAGCGCCATCTACGAACGGGTCGATGCCGTGATGCTGAGCGACGAGACGGCCATGGGCGACTATCCCGTGCAGGCCGTCGAGACGATGTCGCGCGTGGCGCGCGAGATTGAGCGCGACGAGACGCACTTCGCCCCGATGATTGACATGAACATGGTCTCGGTCAACCACGAAATCACTGCCCAGCTGGCCCGTACGGTGGTCCGCGCCAGCACCAACCTGCCGGTGCGCTATGTGGTGCTCGACACCAAGACGGGGCGTACGGGCCGCTACGTGGCCGCCTTCCGCGGCCGCAAGCCCGTCGTGGCGGTCTGCTACCAGCGCCATGCACAGCGCATCCTGGGCCTCTCGTACGGCGTGGTGGCCATCCTGCGCAACCAGCAGGTCAACGACAAGTACCACTTCCTCATCGACGCCATGGAGTTCATCGACCAGTATACGAAGCTCGACGAGGAGGACCTGCTGGCCATCGTCGGCGGCAGCTTCGGTCCCGACGGCGGCGCGTCGTATGTCGAGCTGGCCAACGTGCGCAACATCCGTCACCGTAACGAGGAGATTGCCGCCGGCATGGTGCGCTGACCTGCGGACCGGTCGGAGGGCGTATGGAGCGAACGGACAAGCGAAGAAACCAGTAGCTGAAAGGGGGTACGACGATGGGCAGCGGTGAGCTGAAGGTCAAGGTTGCGCGCGGCGTGGCGTGGAGTATCGGCGAGAAGGTCGGTACGATGCTCCTCCAGATGGGGGTGAGCATCGTCGTGCTGCGCCTGCTCACGCGCGAGGACTTCGGTCTGATTGCTATTTTGACCGTCTTCTCGACCTTTGCGCTGGTGGTCGTCGACAGCGGCTTCTCGCAGACGCTCGTGCGCCGCACCTCGCCGCTGCAGGAGGACTACAAGTCGGTCTTCCTCTTCAACGTGACGGTGTCGGTGGCGCTCTACCTGCTGCTGGTGGCCCTCTCGCCGTTTCTGGCGCGTTACTACGCCATGCCCGAGCTGACGGCCCTTGCTCCGGTCTTCTTCCTGCTGCTGCCGGTCAATGCCCTGTGCGTCATCCAGCAGACGCTCTTCACGCGGCAGTTCCGCTTCGCCCTGCTCTCGAAGGTCACCTTCGCCGCCTCGCTGGTGAGCGGCGTGGCGGCCGTGGCGCTGGCGCTGGCCGGCTTCGGTGTCTGGAGCATCGTGGCGCAGCGGGTGCTGCAGATGGCCGTGCGGGCACTGCTGCTCTGGTGGCTCAGCTCGTGGCGCCCGTCGGGTAGCTGGAGCGTCAGCTCGCTGCGCCGCATGGCCCCCTACAGCTTCAGCCTGATGGCCTCCGACCTCTTCGCAGCGCTCTACACCAAGATTCCGCAGCTCTTCATCGGCAAGCTCTACACCCCGGCGACGCTGGGCAGCTACGACCAGGCGCAGAAGCTCAAGGACCTGCCCATCACCTCGACCATGCAGGCCGTGCAGGGGGTCATCTTCCCGGCGCTGGCCAAAATCAAGCACGACGCGGCGAAGTTCGCCGAGAGCTACCGCCAGATTGTGATGGTGGTTGCCTATGCGCTCTTTCCCGTCATGGCGGGCATGGCGGCCATTGCACAGGACATGTTCGCCGTGCTGGTCGGCCGGCAGTGGCTGCCGGCGGTGCCCTACTTCGAGGTGCTGTGTCTGGCGGGCCTCTTCTGGCCGGTGGCGATGGTGGCCTACAACGTGCTGAAGGTGAAGGCCGACGGACGGACCATCTTCCGGCTCGAGGTGGCCAAGAAGGCCGTTCTGACGGTGATTTTCATCGTGACGATTCCCCGCAGCGTGATGGCCGTCGTCTGGGGACTGGCCCTCTACGGGCTGCTCGAGATGCTCATCAACGTGGCCGCCTCGCTGCGCCTTACGCTCTTCACCTTCGGACGCTTCCTCCGCACGCTGCTTCCCGTGGCGGCGGTGACGGCGCTCATGTTCCTGCTCGTGCGACTGACGGAGCTCTACGGCCCCGCCAACGACCTGCTGCGGCTGGTGCTCGAGGTGGTGGTCGGCGTGGCGGTCTATGTCGGGCTGTCGGCCCTCTTCCGGCTCGAGGCCTTCGGCGAGGTGGTCGGCCTGGTGCGCCGGCAGCTGCAGCGTCGGCGGTAAGCTCTGCGCAATAAAACGAGGAGCGGGTGTCCCGGTCGGGACACCCGCTCCTCGTTTTGTTGTTCGGCGGGTCATTTCGCCGCCCGCAGCCCTCAGGTGTAGAGCCTCGGCGTGCAGATGCCGCGCAGTACGGCCAACGCGTTGCTCATGAGCGCCTCCAGCTCGTTCTCGCCCGGGTAGACCGTAACGGGAGCGATGAAGGAGCAGCGTTGACGGATGGCATCCGTCACGGGGGCGTTGTAGGCGATGCCGCCCGTGAGGACGATGCCGTCGACCTTGCCCTCGAGCACGGCGGCCATGGCGCCGATTTCCTTCGAAATCGTGTAGCACATCGCCTCGATGAAGCGCTTGGCCTCCTCGTCGCCGGCGCGCATGCGCTCCATGACCGACATGACCGAGTTGGTGCCCAGGTGGGCCACCATGCCCCCCTTGCCGGCCAGCAGCCGCTCCACGTCGTGGCGCGTGTAGCGCCCCGAGAAGCAGAGGTCGGCCAGCCCCGAGGTGGGCAGCGAACCGGCACGCTCGGGAGCAATCGGTCCGTCGCCGTCGAGGGCGTTGTTCGTGTCGACCATGCGGCCCCGCTTGTGGGCCGTCACCGAGATGCCGCCGCCCAGATGCGCCACGATGAAGTTGTGCTCCTCGTAGACCAGCCCCACGCGTTCGCAGTGGAGCCGCACGGTCGCCTTCTGGTTGAGCGCATGGAGAATCGAGCGGCGCGGGCAGTCGGGCAGTCCGCTCATGCGGGCTACGTCGTCCATCTCGTCGACCACCACCGGGTCGGCGATGTAGGCCTTCACGCCGGCCATGGCCGCGATGTCGGCCGCCAGCAGTCCGCCCAGATTCGAGGCGTGCTCGCGCGAGGCGTGGCGCAGGTCGTGACGCATGGCGTCGTTGACCTCGTAGACTCCGGCCGGAATGGGCTTCACGAGCCCGCCGCGGCCGATGACCACCGCCAGTTCGCGGATGTCAAAGTGCTGTTCGCGCAGCGCCGAGAGGATGATTTCACGGCGCCAGTCGAGTTGCGAAATGATGTCGTCGAAGCGGGCAATCTCCTCGGCCGAGTGGCGGAGCGTCAGCTCCAGCAGCGGATGCTCGTCGTCGTAGAGGGCGACCTTGGTCGAGGTGGAGCCCGGGTTGATGGCTAAAATCTTGGAACCCATAAAAGCAGTTTCAGGTTGGTTGGTTTCGGTTCGTCGGTGGGTTCCCGATTATTTCGCAGCCAGGCAGGCCAGTGCAATCGAATAGAGCTTGGTGAGGCTCGTGTCGCCGCGCGAGGTGAGCACGCAGGGAACCTTCGTACCCATCACCATGGCAGCCAGCTCACCGCCGCAGAGGTGCGATGCGCACTTGAAGAAGACGTTTGCCGACTCCAGGTTGGGGAAGAGCAGGCAGTCCGGGTCGCCGGCTACCGACGAGCCCTTCACCTTCTTGTGCTCGGCAACCTCCTTGTAGAGCGCCACGTCGAGCGACAGCGGACCGTCGATGATGAGGTTGCCCAGCTGGCCGCGGTCACCCATCTTGGCCAGCAGCGCGCCTTCGGTCGACGAGATGACGTTGGGCAGCACCTGCTCCGAAGGGGCGATGCAGGCAATCTTCGGCGTGGTGATGCCCAGCAGGTTGGCCGTAGCCGAGAGGTATCCGATTTGCTTCATCTTCTGCTTGAAGTCGGGCAGCGGAATGACCGCCACGTCGGAGATGACGAGCAGCTTGTGGTAGCTCTTCATCTCGACAATCGAGACGTGGCTCAGCACGCCCTTGGGCGGGAAGAGACCGGCGTCCTTGTTCAGAATGCCGCGCATGTACTTGTCGGTCGAAACCAGACCCTTCATCAGCACGTCTGCATTGCCTGCAACCACTGCGGCAACGGCCTGCTGCACGCACTTCACGTCGTTGGGCTCGTTGACGATGTTGAAGACCTTGATGTCGATGTCATTGTCGCGGCATATCTGCTCGATGACCTCCTTGTCACCGTAGAGCGTGGGCTCCACGAGACCCTCCTTGTAGGCATTGTAGACCGCCTCGAGCGTGTGCGAATCCTGTCCGTAGGCCACGGCAAGGCGCTTTCTGCCCTTCTTTCTCGCCTCTTCGACGATTTCGGTAAGATGCTTAATCATAACGTTCTATGAATGTGTTTTTTGTGTGGTTGTGTCGTTTGGAACGGAGCCTCCGGAACCCTGCGGTGCTTCACTTCGCGAAGTCTCATCCTGCGGAGCTTCACCCTGCGGTGCCGGCCCGTGTTGCCGCCCGCCGCGGACGTTTCGGAAGCCTCGCTTCGTCGTCCGGACCGGGTCAGCGCACCAGCTCGTAGGTGTCCGTTGCGATGACCAGCTCCTCGTTGGTGGCAATCATCGCCACCTTCACGCGCGAGTCGGGCGTCGAGAGCAGCTTGTCCACGCCGCGTGCGCCGCGGTTGGCCTCGCAGTCGAACTTCACGCCCATGAACTCGAGCCCCGTGGCTACGGCTTCGCGCATCTCGGAGGAGTTCTCGCCCACGCCGCCCGTGAAGACAATCAGGTC
Source organism: Alistipes sp. An31A (assembly GCF_002159425.1). NCBI lineage: Bacteria > Pseudomonadati > Bacteroidota > Bacteroidia > Bacteroidales > Rikenellaceae > Alistipes > Alistipes sp. An31A. The sequence continues at coordinate 274,791 of NZ_NFIO01000002.1, read as the reverse complement.
GACGCCTCCCATCTCGGCGGCATACTCGCCGACGAACTTCTTGATGCGGCGGTAGTGCATGTCGCGGGCGATGATGGCGCGCTCGTCACCGCGGTCGTAGGCGGCGTCGATGTCGCGCATGTCGCTCGAGAGGTCGGTCAGACCCAGCACGCCCGACTTCTTGTTCATCATCTCGTCGAGCTGTGCGTAGCTCATTCCCTCCTTCTGTCCGATGAAGGTGATGGCTGACGGGTCGACGTTGCCGCAGCGCGTACCCATCACCAGACCGTCGACCGGCGAGAAGCCCATCGACGTGTCGAACGACTTGCCGTTGAGGATGGCCGTCACCGAGGCCCCGTTGCCGATGTGGCAGGTGATGATTTTCGAGTGCTCGAAGTCCAGCCCGGCCAGCTTGGCACCCACCTTGGCCACATACTTGTGGCTCGTTCCGTGGAAGCCGTACTTGCGGACGCGGTACTTGTCGTAGTAGGCGTGGGGCAGTGCGTAGAGGTAGTTCACCGCCGGAATCGTCTGGTGGAACGAGGTGTCGAAGACGGCTACCTGGGGCGTGCCGGGGAGCACCTTCTCAATCGAGAGGATACCTTCGAGGTTGGCGGGGTTGTGCAGCGGGGCGATGTCGAACAGGCGGCGGATTTTCTCCTTGACCTCCTCGTTGACCAGGCAGCTGGCCGGGAAGAACTCGCCTCCGTGGGCCACGCGGTGGCCGACGGCCTTTACCTCGTCGAGCGAGGCGATGACGCCGTGTGCGGGGTCCGTCAGTGCGTCGAGCACCAGACGGATGCCGGTCGTGTGGTCGGGAATCGGCTGGTGCAGCTCGAACTTCTCCTTGCCGACGGGCTTGTGGGTCAGGTCGCCTTCGGCCAGGCCGATACGCTCGACAAGGCCTTTCGCGAGCAGCTTGCTCGACGCGGGCTCCATGTCGATGACCTGATACTTAATCGACGAGGAACCGCAGTTCAATACCAAGATTACCATATTGTTGTCTGTTTTTTAGAATTTGCTCTTCCGGTGATTCGTCTGTCCGGATGAGGTCGCAGGGGCCGGCGCCTGCCGGGGTGTCGGACCTTGCCGCCGCAGCTCCCTGTCGGGACGGCTGTGTTGAGGCTTCTCCGGAGCCGGCGGCAGGCGGGGTCTCCCCTCCGGCCGGCTCGGTTTCACGAATCATCAATAAAAGTAGAGATTCTTTTTAATTTATGCAAATTTAAGGAAAAAATGCTTGCGGATTGTTATCGGAAAGGCCGTTTTTTAGATTTTTTTCTCTTCTGCTCTGACCGGTTTGTCCTGCACGGCGGTTGGGGCGGGGCGTGAAGGTGCGGCCGCATCCGGACGGGACGCGGAAGGTTGGAGTGTGCATGCGGTCGGGTTGGGGTGTGGCCGGGCGGGAGCCGGAACGGCTGCCGACAGTGGAAGTGTAAAACGGTTGCGGCCGGAGGTCGCAGCTGGATGCCGGAGCGGCCGCGCCCGATGCCGGTATGCGGCAGTCGGACCCGGTGAATTCAGGGGCCGGACCCGGGGGTGGATTCAGGAGGAGGATGTGGAGGCTGGGCTCGGACTTGGGGGCTGGGCTCGGACTTGGGGGCGGGGCTCGGACTCAGGGCTCGAACTTGTAGCCGACGCCCTTGACCGTGACGATGTGGTCGTCACCGATTTTCTGGCGCAGCTTGCGGATGTGCACGTCGATGGTGCGGTCTCCCACGACCACCTCGCTGCCCCAGATGCTGCTGTAGATTTCCTCGCGCGAGAAGAGCTTCCCGGGTGACGAGCTGAGCAGGTCGAGCAGCGCGAACTCCTTGCGCGGCAGGGTGATTTCGTGCCCGTTGCAGCGCACCGAGTAGCGGTCGCGGTCGACCGTGACGCCCTGTTCGGCCGCCGGTGCGGTATCGGTGTCGGGGTCGACCCGCTTGAGCAGCGCCTGCACGCGGCTGACGAGCAGCTTCATGGGAATGGGCTTGGTCAGGTAGTCGTCGGCTCCGGCATCGAACCCCTTCAGCTGCTCCTCCTCCTCGCCCAGCGCCGAGAGGAAGACCACCATCGTCTGCTTCAGCTCGGGCTCCTGGCGGATGGCGCGGCAGGTCTGCGCCCCGTCCATGACGGGCATCATCCGGTCGAGCAGAATCAGATGGGGGTGGTGCTCCCGGGCCAGACGCAGCGCCTCGGCGCCGTTTTCGGCCGTATAGACCTCGTACCCTTCGCGCTGGAGGTTGTAACGGATGAATTCGAGGATGTCCACTTCGTCGTCGGCTATCAGGATGCGGTATTTCATGGTCGAGGAGTTTGGTTGGGGCAGGTGGCTGTCCGCACCTTCCGGGAGCACCTCCCGCAGCGTTGCGCGGGGGTCGGTCGGGCGGGCCGGCGGGGCCAATCTTCTGCGAAGGTACGAAAATTTCCGGGGAAAACCTTCGGCGGCACGGGAAAAATGGTTATCTTTGCGTGATTCATATTATTTCCTTTGCGGAACCTTAAAACGCTTGATTGAAATGGCTACTGAGAATCCGAATCTTCCTGCTCCCGAGGAGCAAGTCAGCAAGGTTGCTGAAGATGTGCAGCATGATGCTCCCGTAGAGACCGCCCAAACCGTCGCAGCCGCCGCTCCGGCGTCTGCGGAGCCTGCGCCTGCCGCCGTTGCGGAGGCGCCCGCCCGCGCCGCTCAGGGCGAAGGGGTGGATTTTACGGACGAGGAGGCCGCTCTTGCGGCCGAGCAGGCAGACCTGTCGCTGGGCGAGGAGCCTGCAGCCGAGGAGGAGGGCGAAGCCGATGCCGAGGCGCTACAGGCCGCTGCCTCGGACCGCTTCGTGGGCAAGAGCAAGCAGGAGCTGCTGGAACTCTTCGCCCGGATGCTCGAGGAGCAGCCCGTACAGACGCTCCGCCGCGATGTCGAGGCATTGAAGGTAGCTTTCTATAAACTTCGCCGCGCCGAGGTCGAGGCGGCACGCCGGGCCTTTGTCGAGGCCGGCGGCAAGGAGGAGGAGTTCACCCCGGCGGTGGACGGCTCCGAGGCGCGCCTGAAGGACCTCATCCGCGAATACCGTACGCGCCGCGACGCCTTCCTGGCCAACCTCGAGCAGGAGAAGGAGGAGAACCTCAAGGTCAAGCTCGGCATCATCGAGGAGCTCAAGGCGCTGGTCAACTCCGACGAGACGCTCAACCATACCTTCACCCGCTTCCGCGAACTGCAGCAGCGCTGGAAGGAGACCGGTCCGGTACCCCAGCAGCAGGTCAAGGACCTGTGGGAGACCTATAACCTCCACGTTGAGAACTTCTACAACTTCATCAAAATCAACAAGGAGCTGCGCGACCTCGACTTGAAGAAGAACTACGAGCAGAAGGTGGCGCTCTGCGAGCAGGCCGAGGCGCTGGTGCTCGAGCCTTCCATCGTCGAGGCGTTCCACAAGCTGCAGAAGCTCCACGACGAGTGGCGCGAGACGGGTCCCGTGGCCAATGAATACAAGGAGGCGCTCTGGGAGCGCTTCAAGGAGGCCTCGAGCCGCATCAACAAGCAGCACCAGGAGCACTTCGAGGCGCTGAAGGCCGAGCAGGTGCACAACCTCGAACTGAAGGAGGGGCTCTGCGTGGCGGCCGAGGAGTTGGTGGCCCAGCCGCTGACCACCCTCAAGGAGTGGAACCGTGCCAACGACCGTCTGCTGGAGATTCAGAAGACGTGGAAGACCATCGGCTTCGCACCCAAGAAGGACAACAACCGAATCTACGAGCGCTTCCGCGCGGCGTGCGACCGCTTCTTCGAGAGCAAGCGTCAGTTCTTCGCCGGCGTGAAGTCCGAGATGGAGCATAACCTCCAGCTCAAGAACGAGATATGCGCCCAGGCCGAGGCGCTGCAGAACAGCGAGGAGTGGAAGAAGACCACCGACGAGCTGATTGCCCTGCAGGCCCGCTGGAAGCAAATCGGCGCCGTGTCGCGTCGCCACTCGGATGCCGTCTGGAAGCGTTTCCGCGCGGCATGCGACCACTTCTTCGAGCGCAAGGCGGCCCACTTCGCCGGCGTCGACGGCGAGCATGAGGAGAACCTCCGCCGCAAGCTGGCGCTGCTCGACGAGATGGCTGCGGCCGACGTCAAGGCGGGCGGCTACGAGGTCATCAAGGATTTCCAGCGCCGCTGGGGCGAAATCGGCTTCGTGCCCATCAAGCAGAAGGATGCCATCCAGAAGCGCTACAAGGCGGCCGTCGATGCGCTGTTCGACGCGCTGCGCGGCTCGGAGCGTGACCGCTCGATGAACCGCTTCCGCGAGAAGGTCTCCTCGCTCAAGGGGGCCGGTGACCGCCGTCTGCGTTCGGAGCGCGAGCGCCTTTATAACAAGGTGCGGCAGATGGAGCAGGATATCGCCCTGCTGGAGAACAACATCGGATTCTTCACCAAGTCGAAGAACGCCGATGCGCTCGTGGCCGAAGTGAAGGCCAAAATCGAGCGGGCCAAGGCCGAGATGGCAGCCACCATCGAGAAGGTGCGCCTCATCGACCGGGAACAGCAGCAGGGAGGCACCGAAGAGTAGGTGTCACGAATGCCCGGCCTGCGGCGGAGACGCCGGGCCGGGTATTTCCGTGCATGCGCCCCGGGCGCCCGGGAGCGCTGAAGGCCCGGAAGACCCGGAATGTGCGGCGTGCGTGGAGCGCCCGGAAGGGCGGAATGCGAGAAGCGCCCGGAAGAGCGGGAGGAGAGTCCGGAAGGACGGAATGTGAGGAGAGTCCGGAATGCGAGGAGCGTCAGAAACGTGTGAAAGCGTGGAGCGTTCCGGAAAGAGCGGATGAGCGGAGCGCCCGGCGCCCCGGACATAGTGAATAAGAATGTAAAACCCCAAAGATAAGCAGTAATGAAACTTGCAAAACCCAAGTACATATTCGTGACCGGTGGTGTCGCCTCTTCGCTGGGCAAGGGCATCATCTCGGCCTCCATTGCGCGCCTGCTTCAGGCCCGCGGCTATTCGGTAACGATTCAGAAGCTCGACCCCTACATCAACGTCGACCCCGGAACGCTCAACCCCTACGAGCACGGCGAGTGCTACGTGACGGAGGACGGCGCCGAGACCGACCTCGACCTGGGCCACTACGAGCGCTTCACCAACCAGCCCACCTCGAAGGCCAACAACGTGACGACGGGCCGCATCTACAAGAGCGTCATCGAGAAGGAGCGCAAGGGCGAATACCTGGGCAAGACCGTGCAGGTGATTCCCCACATCACCGACGAAATCAAGCGTCGCATCCAGCTGCTCGGCCAGCAGAAGACCTACGACATCATCATCACCGAGATTGGCGGTACGGTGGGCGACATCGAGTCGCTGCCCTTCATCGAGTCGGTGCGCCAGCTGCGCTACACGCTCGGCTACCGCGACACGGCACTCGTACACCTGACGCTGATTCCCTACATGTCGGCTTCGGGCGAGCTGAAGACCAAGCCGACGCAGCACTCCGTCAAGGCGCTGCTCGAGAACGGACTCCAGCCCGACATCCTCGTGCTGCGTACGGAGCATCCCCTCTCGATGGCGCTGCGCCGCAAGGTGGCGCTCTTCTGCAACGTCGACGCCAACGCCGTCATGGAGTCCATCGACGTGCCGACCATCTACGAGGTGCCGCTCAAGATGCACGAGCAGCATCTGGACGAGGTGGTGCTCGAGAAGCTGAACCTGCCGGCCGACAGCGAGCCCGACATGACGGCCTGGAGCACCTTCGTCGAGAAAATCAAGCATCCGTCGCGCACCATCGACATCGCGCTGGTGGGCAAGTATACCGAGCTGCACGACGCCTACAAGTCCATCAGCGAGTCGTTCATCCACGCCGGTGCCAGCAACGACTGCCACGTGAAGCTCTCCTACGTCAACTCCGAGAAGCTCAACCGCGAGAACGTGGCCGAGAAGCTGGGCCGTATGGCCGGCATCCTCGTGGCTCCGGGCTTCGGCAACCGCGGTATCGAGGGCAAGATTGAGGCCGTGCGCTTCGCCCGCGAGAACGGCGTCCCCTTCCTGGGCATCTGCCTGGGCATGCAGTGCGCCGTCATCGAGTTCGCACGCAACGTGCTGGGCATCGCCGATGCCAACTCGAGCGAGATGGAGGCCACGCCCCATCCGGTCATCGACCTGATGGAGGAGCAGAAGGGCGTGACGGCCAAGGGCGGCACGATGCGTCTGGGCGCCTACCCCTGCGTGCTGAAGAAGGGTTCGAAGGTGGCCGAGGCCTACGGAAAGCTCCACATCTCGGAGCGCCACCGCCACCGCTACGAGTTCAACAACGACTATCTGGCGCAGTTCGAGGCCGCGGGCATGAAGGCCGTCGGCATCAACCCCGACACCAACCTGGTCGAGGTGGTCGAGATTCCGAACCATCCGTGGTTCGTCGGTACGCAGTACCATCCCGAATACAAGAGTACGGTGTTGAGCCCCTCGCCGCTCTTCGTGGCCTTCGTCAAGGCGGCGCTCGCCTTCGACGACTCGCGCAAGTAACGACGACTTTTGAGTAACGAGAGACAAACGTTTCGATGGATAAGAAATCACTTTTGGGAATTGCCGTCATTGCGGTCCTCTTTCTGGGATTCGCCTACTTCAGCGGCAAGGAGCAGGAACAATACAAGAAGGAACTGGCCGAATACGAGGCCTATCAGGATTCGCTGGCGGCCGTGACGCGCCCCGAGCAGGCGGCCGCAGCCGTAGCCGGTGAGGAGGGTGCCGCCTCGGCAGCCGACACCTTGTCGCTGCACGAGCGGCAAGTGGCCGGCCTGGGCGAGTACCTCGCGGCGGCACGCCAGGACGAGGAGCACTTCATCACGCTCGAGAACGACGTGATGACGGTGCGTTTCTCGACGCGCGGCGGCCAGATTGTCGATGTGACGCTCAAGGACTACACCCGCTATGCACCCCGCGGCGAGCGCAACGAGCTGGTCAAGCTCTTCGACCCCTCGACGGCCAACTTCGACCTGTCGTTCTACGTCCGCAACGGACTGAACAACGTGGCGGTCAACACGACCGACTACCTCTTCGAGGCCGACTCCGTCGTACGGACCGATGACGGCGCGCAGCTGCTCACGATGCGGCTGCCCGTGGCGGCGGACGCATGGCTGCAGTACGACTACCGCATCTACGACGTGCAGACGCCCGAGCGCGACTATCTGGTCGACTTCGACGTCCGGCTGGTCAACATGGCGCCGCAGATGGCCAACCAGACCTCCATCGGCATCACCTGGTCGAACTCCTCCTACCAGAACGAGAAGGGCTTCAAGAACGAGAACATGTATACGACCCTCTCGTACCGCTTCCCGGGCGAATCCTCCATCGAGGACCTGGGCATGAGCGAGAAGGATAAGAGCAAGAAGGTCTCGACGGCGGTCAACTGGGTGGCCTTCAAGCAGCAGTACTTCTCGTCGGTCTTCATCGCCCCCGAGAACCTGTCGTATGCCGACATGTCGTTTGACACGGCCGAGGAGGGCTCCGAGCTGCTCAAGGACTTCTCGCTGCAGACGGCCGTGCCCTATACGGCGCAGACCGAGGGGTATGACTTCGCCTTCTATTTCGGCCCCAACAAGTACGCCATTCTGAAGAAGGTGGCCGACGCCGAGGGTGAGTCGCTTCACATGGAGCGCCTCATTCCGCTGGGCTGGGGCATCTTCGGCTGGGTGAACCGCTGGTGCGTGATTCCGGTCTTCGACTTCCTGCGCAACTACATCCCCAACTTCGGCATCATCATCCTGATTCTGGCGGTGCTCATCAAGCTGGTCATCTCGCCGCTCACCTACAAGAGCTACGTCTCGACGGCCAAGATGCGCGTCATCAAGCCCGAGGTCGACGAACTGGCCAAGAAGTACCCCAAGAAGGAGGATGCCATGAAGCGCCAGCAGGCGACGATGGAGCTCTACCGCAAGGCGGGCATCAACCCCATGGGCGGCTGCATCCCGATGCTGATTCAGCTCCCGATTCTGGTCGCCATGTTCCGCTTCTTCCCGGCATCGATTGAGCTGCGCGGCGAGTCGTTCCTCTGGGCCGACGACCTCTCGTCGTACGACAGCATCCTCAACCTGCCCTTCTCGATTCCCTTCTACGGCGACCATATCAGCCTCTTTGCGCTGCTGATGGCCGTGTCGCTCTTCATCTTCTCCTACGTCAACTACCAGCAGACGGCTTCGTCACAGCCCCAGATGGCCGGCATGAAGTTCATGATGGTCTACCTGATGCCGGTGATGATGCTCCTCTGGTTCAACAGCTACGCGAGCGGTCTGTGCTTCTACTACCTGCTCTCCAACCTGATTACCATCGGCCAGACCTTCTTCATCCGCCGCATGATTGACGACGAGAAGATTCATGCCATCATGAAGGCCAACGCCGCCAAGCATACCAACGGCAAGAAGTCGCGCTTCCAGCAGCGCTACGAGGAGCTTCTGCGTCAGCAGGAGGCCCAGCAGCGCGCCAAGCGCAAGTAACGGATGCGGAGCCTGGTGTGCCGGGCTCCGACGGAGCAGAACGACCGGATGGGGAGGACTTCAGAGCGCCTTCCGCCCGGTCGTTCCGTTTTCGGCGCCTTTGTCCCGTCTTTGGCGCGGTCGTCCCGTCCTTCGATGAGGGCGAAAGCGCCGTGGCCGGATGCCCGACGTTGAGGAGGGCCCGTCCCGGCAAGGGGCGGCCCGATGTTGCGGGGCTCACCGTTGCAGAAAACTTGCAGTTGCGAGGTGCCCGTCGTTGCGGAATGTCTGCCGTTGCGGTCCCGGGGCCGTTCGGTGCGCAAACGCTGCGCCCGTCGGATTCAGAGGGCGGAAAGGCAACCTGCCCGGTCAACAACCACGAAACAAAACCATAACCATGAACATGAAAAGAGAGATACTCATTGTCGCCCTGCTGCTTTCGGGCGCGGTGGCGGCACAGCCCGTGGCGGAGCGCCCGCTTCCGCCTCAGCCGGAAGCTGTTGAGCCTGCCGTAGACCGTCCGCTTCCGCCTCAACCCGAGACGGGAAAGCCGGTTCCGCCTGCATCCGCTGCACCGCCCGCGCTTGCAGGTCAGCCCGTTCATCCCGTTCCGCCGGTTCCTCCCGTGCAGCCTCTGCCGCCCGTTGCACTTGTGCCGCCGGTTTCTCCGGTTCCTCCCGTTCCGCCCACGCAGCCTCTGCCGCCCGTTCCGCCTGTGCCGCGCGAGGGCGATTGCTACCGGCTCCGGAGGGTGATTCCGGTCGAGGGGCGGCAGGGCGTTGCCGCCGACTCGAACTACTACTACGTTTCGGGCAGCACGGCGCTCTACAAATACACGAAGCAGGGCGAACTGGTGGCCTCCAACGAGAAGCCCTTCGAGGGGCTGCCCCTCCCGGCCAACCACATCGGCGATATCGACGTCTGGCGGGGTGAAATCTACGCCGGCATCGAGACCTTCAACGACGGGGTGGGCGAGCACATCCAGATAGCGGTCTACGACGCCCGGACGCTTCGCTGGAAGCGCTCGATGGCCTGGGAACCCGCATCGGGTCAGGTCGAGGTGTGCGGCCTTGCCGTCGACCGCGACAGTGCCCGCGTCTGGATGGCCGACTGGGTCGACGGCCGCTACCTCTACGAGTACGACCTGCGGACGGGAGCCTATCTGCGCCGGGTGCATCTGCGTCCCGTGCCGCAGTGGCAGCAGGGCATCTTCATGCTCGGCGGGCAGATGCTCCTCTCGGCCGACGACGGTGATGCCGACCTGGACGAGGCAGACAACCTCTATGTGGCCGACCTGCGCGGCGCCGGAAGCTGCACGACGGTGCTTCCCTTCCGCGAGATGAACGACTTCCGCCGCGCGGGCGAAATCGAGGGGCTCACGGTCGACCCGGCGACGGGCGAGCTGGTGGTGCTCTCGAACCGCGGTTCGCGCATCGTGCTGGGGATGGTTCGCGGCTTCTATCCCGGCTACGACCGCGAGGTGCACGAGCTCTACATCTACGAGCGGGTGCGGTAGCTCCCGTATCGGCGGGCTCTGTTTGGGCTCCGCTCCTAACGACAGACGGCGACGTTACCCCGTAAAGGGGGACGTCGCCGTCTTGCGTTTCGATGCTGCGCACCCGATGCCTTTCGGGCCCGCCCGGTTGCCGTTATACTCCGTCCCGAAGCGCTTCGGGTCGGCCCGGCTGCCGTTACTCCTGCCCGAATCCGATGCTGACAAAGGTCAGTACCTCGGGCAGCGCCGTGCGCCAGTAGCGCCACGTGTGGCCGCCGTCGCGCATGCGGTATTCGAGCGGAATGTTGTGCAGGCGCATCTGCTCGTAGAAGCGGATGTTGCCTTGCCAGAGGAAGTCGTCGTCGCCGCAGTCGACCCGCCAGCGTACGGTGCGCAGCGCAGCAGCCTGCTCGTCGGTCATCTGCTGCAGGAAGCGCAGCGGACTGTTCTCGATGCGCGAACGTTCGTAGTCGTTCGGGTCGCCCGGAATCGGCCGCGGCTCCATCGCCGCGCTGAGCGGGCAGGCCGAGCTGAAGAGCTCGGGGTGGTGCTGGGCATAGGTCGCCGTGCCGCCTCCGCCCATCGACAGGCCGGCAATGGCGCGGCTCTGCTTCTCGCTCCGGATGCGGTAGCGGCGCTCGACGGCGGGCATCAGCTCCTCGAAGAAGAAGCGCTCGTAGGGCCAATCCGGAACGTTGTAGTAACCCATGTGGCGTCCCGTGTGGTTCTCGTCCTCGCCCGAGGCGTCGGGCATGACGACCACCATCTTCACAGAGCGTCCCTCGGCGATGGCTTCGTCAAGAATCTGCTGCATCTGTCCCTTGGTGGGTTCGCTCCATGCGGTGTGGGTGTCGCTCGCGCCGTGCAGCAGGTAGAGCACCGGATAGCGGCGCGTCGGGTCGGCGTCGAAGCCGTCGGGAAGGTAGATTGTGCAGCTCTTTTCGGCGCCGAGCAGCTCGCTGCGGAGCGTGAAGGTTTCAAGCCGGCTCTGGGCCGTCAGCGGTGCGGCGGAGAGCAGCATCGCCGCAAACATCAGCATTCGTCTCATTTCAGGTTGTTTATCGTTTGGTTCGTCGTGTCGGTTTTGCTGCCGGCGGAGTCCGATGCGCCGGTCGGAGCGAGCAGTTCGACCAGACGGTCGAGCTGCGGTATGCCGTATCCCACCTCGCAGTCGGGCGTCGCGGCCCGGCTGCCTGAGGCGTGGAGCGCGGCAATCAGCGTAGAGCGCTCCACGCGGTTGTACTGGAGCATCGCGGCGCAGAGCCCTGCAATGACGGGCGTCGAGAAGGAGGTTCCGCGGGGCGAGTCGCTGACGACCACGTCGGGCTTGATATACCCAGCTTCGGGCCATCCCGTGCTGCTGTACTCCCTGCGCGTTTGACCGTCCCAGTCGACGGCGCCGACCGTGACGGCCTCGCGCACGTCGCCCGGGAAGCCGATGTGGCGCCACGGCTTGTTGCCCTCGTTGCCGGCGCACTGGATGAAGAGCAGCTGGGGATGAGCGCGCAGAATGCTGTCGAGGAAGCGCGAAATCCGCGAACTGCGGCCGTCGAGCTGCCCGGGCGTGTAGCCGTCGAAGTCGTCGAAGGTGGTGTAGCTGATGGAGCAGGTGATGAGGTCCACCCCCTTGTCGAGCAGCCACTCGATACCCTGCATCATGCGCACCTCCTCGCTGCGCGGCTCCCGGTCGGGAAGGTCGATTTTCGCCAGACAGAACTCGCTCGCGGGGGCCAGCCCGAGCAGCGTGTCGCTCCCCATGCGGCCGCCGATGTTCATGCAGACCTGCCGGCCGTGCTCCATCGGGTCGCGAAAGAATCCGGTCGTGTCTCCGGTCGTGAAGTCGCGGTAGTCGATGATGCGGAGCCCTTGGGTGCGCGGGTCGCTGCGCAGCGACCCGAACCCGGCATCGAGCACGCCGATGCGGATGCCGCGGCCCTCCAGAGCGAGCGAATCGTAACGGGGACCCATCATTGCGCCGATTTCGCGCGAGTAGGTTCGTGTGTATTCCTTGGTCCAGCCCCCCAGCGCATCGTCGATGGCCTGCCGGATGTCGGCACAGCCATCCGCAAGCAGCAGTGCCGATGCTGCGGCAAATGCCGCAAAGCCCCGCCGCAGGAGCTTCGATTTGCTGTTGTCGGTCGTTCCGTTCATCGCATTCATGCCTTTCGGCGGTCGGGGCGTGGCCGCTGCTACTCGACGTAGAGCACCAGCCCCTTGAGGTACTCGCCTTCGGGGTGGTAGATGTTGATGGGGTGGTCGGCCGGCTGGGTCAGCTGGTGCAGAATCCGCACCTTGCGCCCCGCGATGGCCGCCGCCGAGAAGACCGTCGTGCGGAAGAGCTCCTTCGAGACGGCCTGCGAGCAGGAGAAGGTGAAGAGGATGCCGCCGCTCTTGATTTGCGACAGCGCCCGGGCGTTGAGCCGCTTGTAGCCCTGCATGGCGTTGCCCAGCACCTTGTGGTGCTTGGCGAAGGCGGGCGGGTCGAGTATTATCAGGTCGTAGCGGTCGCCGATGTCGCGCAGGTACTCCACGGCGTCGGCCGCCAGGGCCGTGTGTTTGGCCTCGGCCCCGAAGTTAAGCCGCACGTTCTCCTCGGCCAGCGCCACGGCGCGTTCCGACGAGTCGACCGACACCACCTCCTTCGCGCCGCCCGAGAGGGCGTAGACCGAGAAGCCGCCCGTGTAGCAGAAGGTGTTGAGCACGGTGCGGCCCGCGGCGTAGCGCTTCACCAGCTGGCGGTTTTCGCGCTGGTCGAGGAAGAAGCCCGTCTTCTGCCCATGCTCCCAGTTGACCAGGAATTTCTCGCCATGCTCGAGCACCACCTGCGTCTCGTGGTCGGAGCTGCCCCACAGGTAGCCGTCCACGGCGCCCAGACGGGCGTTGTAGGGGACCGTCTGCGAGCTCTTGTCGTAGATGGCCGTGAGCCGCGAGCCGTAGACCTCGCGCAGGGCGGCGGCCACGTCGAGCCGCGCACGGTACATCCCCACCGAGTGGCACTGGACGACGGCCGTCGTGCCGTAGATGTCCACCACGAGCCCCGGCAGCGAGTCTCCCTCGCCGTGCACCAGTCGGTAGCAGGTCGTGTCGGGGGCGTCGGTGAGCCCCAGTGTGCGGCGCACGTCGAGAGCCGAGGCGATGCGTCCGCGCCACCACGCGGCGTCAATCGCGCAGCGCTCGAACGAGAGCACGCGCACGGCGATGGAGCCGATTTGGTAGTGGCCCAGGGCGATGAATTCGCCGCTGTGGGTGTAGACTTCGACCAGGGCGCCTTCCGTAATCTCGGCTTCGTCTTCGGCCTTGATGTAGTCGATGGCGCCCGAGAAAATCCAGGGATGGTGGCGGAGGAGCGATTCCTCCTTGCCGCGGCGCAGGTATACTTGAGGTGTCATGCGGGGGTTATTTTTTGCGGATTTGGGGCGTTTGTTGCAGTTTGTCGTAGATTTCGGTGCAGACCCAGGCATCGGTTGCCGCGTAGAGCAGCTGCTTGTCGGTCAGCTGGGCGGCCTCCCAGTTGCTCAGCCGCTGCGCCTTCGAGACCCGTTTGCCCAGCACGATGGCCGAGAGTTTGCGGAGGCTCTTCTCCTCGATTCCCCAGTCGGGGGCGATGGCCTGCAGGTCGACAAAGCCGCCGTCGCGGAAGTGGCGCAGTTGGCGCAGCGAACGGAGGTCGCCCGCCACGTCGGCTCCCACCTTCTGCACCTTTGCGCTCCCCAGCAGGTGGAGCAGCGGGGCGGCGAGCGGAATCCGGTTGAGGCGGAAGAGGTAGCAGCGTTCGGGGGTGGAGAGCTGGAGCAGCGAGACGCGGAAGGTCACGCCCTGACGGAACGAGGGACGCGTTTCGGTGTCGAATCCGATGACGGGATGGGCCGCCAGATAGGCGCAGGCGTCGGAAATCTCCTCCTCCTGCTCGATGACGCGGATTTCGCCCGGGTATTCGATGGCGGGCAGCGCCGCCGTCTCTTCGTTGCCGATTTTGGGTTGAAATGTATTCGTGTTCTTCATCGAGTTGTAAATTCATACAAAGTTAGGGAAATAAATCGGAATATCGGCATTGGCGCCCCCAAAATCGGCATTGCCCTCCGTGCGGGCCCCGCTGCCGGCCTTGGCGCAGGGCGTCAATCTCTTTTCATTTCGGCCGTTAAATAGCGTAAAAAGGTTTATATCAATTTGTTCGTTGTTAAATACAATTAATTATTGCATATTTGTTATGCAAACAAAATCCAACCACCTAAAACTTTTTTGTATGAATAAAATTCGCTATCTTACAAGCGTATTTCTGCTTGCCATGTTGGCTGCATGTGTGCATGACCCGGGGCAAATCACGGAAGTACCTTCGGAGGTTTCTCCGATTACGATAGAAGAGGCTCGGGCGTATTTTGAGCGAAATGGGGCTATGGCTTTGACTCGCTCAGGGAGCGACAATCCGTTCCCGTTCATTCCGGGAACATCTGTCCCAGATTGGTCGGAAGCTGCCCCTTCGTCATCGGACCGGTTGTCGAGTGTGGATGTCCCTCTGCAGGCCGAATACTCATACCGAGTGTTTCGTAAAAACCGCGACGGAGAGTTCTATTCGGTTCCAGCCTCGGTCAAACTGATTGTCGTCCGCTCCGCAGTAACCGGTCGTGAAGCGTCCTATTTGCGGGTTTGTATTCCCGATGCGGAATATGCCGCAATATACGACGGTGATATCGGAGCGATGACGCTGAATTGCGAGGACCGCATCGATTACAGCGGTTTGGAGTATTACGCTACGCTGGACGGTCGTCCGGTTGCTGTGAGCCGTTACGATGCGGGTCGCTATACGGCCGGTGTTTTCCTCTATGACCGTAGCCTGACACTCTATGAACGGGCACGTCGCTAGGCCTCGTTATTCCACAACATGTGGATTGAACGGTCGGCTGCAGGCTTAACCCGGGGTGGCGATGAGTGGAATTACGGGGCACCGGGTTCCATATTCGTTGGGTCTGATGGCGGGCTTTATCGTTATGTGGATATCGATGGAGATGGAAAGAGTGATGCCATTACGATGGTTTGGGACTGGTCCGAACTCTTTGGCGGCGGCGGTGGAAGCAGCAGTGGTGGAGGAAGCTCCGGTGGAGGCGATTCCGGCGGAGGTGACGGTTCATCGGGCGGCAGTCCCGGTTCCGGTGCTGGTCCTGGCGTTCCGGGTATCGGCAATCCTGGAGGCCCTGGCGGTTCGGGTATCGGAGGAGGAACCGGAGGTTCCGACGGTGATGGCTCTGGCAATGAAGAGGGTGACGGTGATGGAGACAGCGAAGGCGACTCTTCGGATGAGGATGGAATCCGAACGATACTACCCATATCCACGCTTGACCCGATTCCGTGGGAGGATGAATTCTCCGATGATGATTTTCCCGAAGAGGATGGTGATGGCTCTTCCGATGTTCAGGAACGCGATTGCGAGGAGGTGTCTCCCGAGGCGGGGAACAACTCCGTGAAGACCAACCAGCTCTACGAGGATATGTCCGACGAGTCGCAGTTTTCGCAGTTCCAGGATAGTGTGAGCACCAAACCGGGAATTGAATTTGGTGTGACCGGTTATTGGAATGAGAATGGAGATGTGAGGTTGAAGGGTCCATATACGGATAACAACCCCGGGAGTGTTCAAGTAAGACCAAAGATGGGGTTCTCGAATCTTTCAGTGATACATAATCATCCGTCTGGAAGTGCATGCTCGGTAGGGGATGTGTATGCTTTGGCCTATCTTCATTCGCAAGATGAAAATTTCCGGTCCATCTATGTTTATACGACCGAGGGCTCAATTTATGTGATTTACATATATAATGAAGCTTTGGCGACCCAATTTGCAGATTTTATAAATTCTTCAGCAGGTAAGGGGCAATTTCGAGGTTTTTATAACTTGGGTTCGAATATTCTGTATCATGAATACGATTCACATACTTCGCATTTGTACGCGCTGGCGTATGCGTTGAAGGCCATGAACACCGGAATTGCTATTTTATCGAAAGGGAAGGAGGATTCGACCTTCCACCAGCATGAAGTGGAGGTGCAGAGAACCAATGAATTGTCGGGCATGCCGGAAGAACTTGGAATGATTAAATGTAAATAGAATTATGAAGAAGAGTATTTTATTTTTGTTGGCGGTATTGGTGTGCATGACTGCCATTGCGCGCCGACCGGGATATGCGGATTACAAGCCGCTGTCGGCCTTTGGTGGAGATACGGTCGCTTATTTGGATTACAACTGGGGGATTCAAGCTATGGGAACAAATAGCAACGCCCCATTGCAGCAGTTTTTTGACCGGTTCGAATTACCCATCCGGTCGGTGGATTTTACATGCGTCAATGGATATGTTCTGGCTTCTGTCCGGTTTTATATTATTCCGTATGATTCGGTTGCCAAATTGAAAGAAGAGCGGGCCGTATTGCTCAATAAGTGTTCGTTATTCAGTATGTATGTCTATCCTTGGGAGGTGGAAAACAGCGAGGATTTGCCTGACTATGAGACGATTCACCGGTCGATTCCCGAATTGAAAGAGAAGGGCACGGTACTTCTGCCGTGGAAAGAGGAGTACAAGGAGGTGATTGGTCGTTATCTGGTGCAAGATGTCCAGTTCAACTGGGATGAAAGTGATGAAAATTGAGGAATGAGATTCCCTGCTTCGGACGATTCCGGGCGGTGCCTCAGAGTGCCGCCCGTTTTTGTAACTCGGGGAATAATGCGTATCTTGTAGAGGAGTCGAATCTATGGAGCTATGAAACGGTGTGTTTTATTCTTTTTGGCGGTATTGGTGTGCATGACGGCCATTGCACGCAAGCCTGGTTATGCGGACTACAAGTCGCTGTCGGCCTTTAGTGGGGATACGGTTGCCTATCTGGACCATAACTGGGGTTATCAGACTATGGCGGTCAATTTTGACGAACCGTTGCAGGAGTTTTTTGACCGATTCGAATTGCCCATCCGGTCGGTGGAGTTTACGTGCGTCAATGGGTATGTTCTGGCTTCTGTCCGGTTTTATATTATCCCGTGTGATTTGGTAGCCAAAATGGAAAAAGAGCGGGCAGGCCTTCTCGATAAGTATTCGTTGTTCAGCATGTTTGTCTTTCCGTGGGAGGTGGAAAACCGCGAGGATTTGCCGGACTATGAGACGATTCATCGCTCGATTCCCGAATTGAAAGAGCGGGGCTCGGTGCTTCTGCCGTGGAAAGAGGAGTACAAGGAGGTGATTGGCCGTTATCTGGTGCAGAACGTCCAGTTCAATTGGGATGAGAGCTGGGAGAAGTAGCTTCCGATTCCGGACGATTCCGGGCGGTGCCTCAGGGTGCCGCCCGTTTTTGTGTTCTGGGAACCCGCTGCCGAAGGCATGGAATTACGGCTGCGCGAGGACGGTGTGGAGGCGTCCGTCGGCTTCGGTGCGGAGCACTCCCTGTGCCTGGAGGCGGCGCAGCAGTTCGATGACGGGGCCCTCGTCCACGAACAGTGCTCCAGGCAGTTCGCTGTGCAGCGCGTCGAGCAGCTCCTGCGGTGAGCAGGGCGAGGACGAGAGGAGCTCGAGCACCCTGCGCCGCAGCTCCCCGGTCGGAATGGTCCCCTCGGCAGCGGCAATCGGCAACCTCGTGGGTGAGGAGCCCGTCGGGCTGTCTGCTTCCGCTTCCGCTTCGTCTGCCTCAGAAGCCGTCTCCGGGGCCGCGCCGGTTGGGAACGAGCCGGCCGGTCGGGGGCCCTCGGGCGTGGTGCCGGTCGGACGGGGAGTGGTTGAGGCTTGACCCCCGGGCGTGGTGCCGGTCGGGGCGGCGTCGTGCGCTGACGGGTTTCCTGCCGGACTGTCGGCCGGAGCGTTCGGTTCGGTCGGGGCGGTCGATGCCTGCTGCCGCTTCGTCTCGCGCCGGCGGGCAAGGCAGATGTCGCAGATGCCGCAGGGTTGGGCGTCGTCGGCCCCGAAGTAGCGCTCGAGCACCACGCTGCGGCACTCCGTCTCGTTGGCCGCATAGGCGAGCATGTGGTCGAAGCGTTCGCGCATGAGCTCCTGGCGGTGCCTGTAGGTCTCGGGGGCGATGTAGAGGTCGGCGCGCGGCAGGCGCTCCTCCTCCATGTAGAGCATCGGGGAGCGGTTCGACGGGATGTAGCGGATGACGCGCAGCTGCCAGAGCGTCTTGAGCAGCTCCTTGACCCGCTCGACCTTATAGCCGCTCCACGTCGCCAGCTCGCACTCGTCGATGGGGCGGAACTCCGTGAAGACGCCGTTGTAGAGCCGCAGGATGGTGCGGATGAAGTGGTCCAAGTCGTCGCGGCGGATGCGCAGCCGGTAGAGGTCGTCGCGGCTGACGCAGAACATCAGCCGGGCGGGATTCTCCATGGCGTCCGTGAGGGTCAGATAGCCGTTCTGCTGCAGCAGCTTCAGTGCGCTCTGCACCGTGCCAACGTAGAGGTGCTCGCGCGTGCAGAAGTCGTGGATGTTGAAGAGGAACGAGGCGCCGGCCCCCTCGCCGATGCCGATTTGCAGGTAGGAGCAGACCTTGTCGTAAATCTCCTTGATGCGGTCGAGCGGCGGAAACTCCTGCTCGAAGCGGCGCACGACGCGGCTCTCGTCGTTGGGGGCGACGAGCAGCAGGGCATAGCTGCGGCGGCCGTCGCGTCCGGCGCGCCCCGCCTCCTGGTAGTAGCTCTCGAGCGAGTCGCAGAGCGAGTAGTGGCAGACGAAGCGCACGTCGGCCTTGTCGATGCCCATGCCGAAGGCGTTGGTGGCCACCATCACCCGCACGCGGCCCGTCATCCAATCCTCCTGGCGGAGCGTCCGCTCGGCGTGGCCCAGTCCGCCGTGGTAGGCGGCGGCCGTGATGCCCTCGTTGCGCAGCAGGTCGGCCAGCTGTTCGGTGCCCTCGCGCGTGCGGACGTAGACGATGCCGCAGCCTTCGACCCCCCGCAGCAGCCGGAGCAGCTGCCCGTTCTTGTCCTCGGTGCGGCGGACGCTGTAGGAGAGGTTGGGACGTGCGAAGCTGCTGCGCAGGATGTGGGGCTCGGCGAAGTCGAGGTGGCGCATGATGTCCTCGGCCACGAGCGGCGTGGCCGAGGCGGTGAGCGCCAGCACCGGCACGCCGGGAAGCTGGCGGCGCAGCTCGGCGATGCGCAGGTAGGAGGGGCGGAAGTCGTAGCCCCACTGCGAGATGCAGTGGGCCTCGTCGACGGCCAGCAGCGTGACCTTCATCCGCTCGACGCGCAGCCGGAAGGCGTCGGTCGAGAGCCGCTCGGGGGCGACGTAGAGGAACTTCACGTCGCCGTAGGCGCAGTTGTCCAGCGCAATGTCGATTTGGCGGGGCGAGAGGCCCGAGTGGACCGCCACGGCCGGAATGTGCAGCGCGCGCAGCCGGTCGACCTGGTCCTTCATCAGGGCGATGAGGGGGGTGACGACGATGCAGAGCCCCTGGCGGGCCATCGTCGGGACCTGGTAGGTGAGCGACTTGCCGCCGCCGGTGGGCATCAGCGCGAGCGTATCGCGCCCCTCCAGCACCGAGCGGATAATCTGCTCCTGTACGGGCCGGAAGGCGTCGTAGCCCCAGTATTGCTTCAGGACGGCATGAATGTCGCGAACTTCCATATGTTGCAAAATTAGTGAATCCGCCGCGCAAAAGCAAGCCCCGGACCCCGTCAGGCGGGTTGGTGACGGGACGAGGGGCGGTCGGCTTCTGCCGTTTTGTCGTCGGAATTAGGCAAAATCGGAAATAATCACTATCTTTGCTCCGATAGCTTCGAAACAGCGTCGATGAACCCCCGCCGCATCATAGCTCTCCTGCTGCTCGCCCTCTACCTCTTTGCCGTGGGTGGCGAGGCCGCTGCCGCACTCTCGTGCGACTGCGTGCGGCTCCATGCGCATCCCGGACATGAGCATCCGCACTGCATCTGCTGCGTGCACCACGATGCGGCCTCTGCGGGCGACGCCCTTCATCTGACGGCGCCCTGTTGCGACGACTCGCACAGCACCGAAATAGCACTCTACACGGCCCTCTCGTCGCTGCTTGACAAGGCGGCCCGCCGCGTCGTGCTGGCCCTGCCGCCGACGCTTGCGGCCGAACTGCCGGCCGTGGCCGAGCAGCTGCTCCACCGCTGCGATGCGGCGGAGCGTCCCGACGTGCTGCCCGACGACGGATTGCTTCGTGCGGCGGCTCTTCGGGCTCCTCCCGCCCGGGGCTGACGGCGCCCTCGGTGTGTCCGGGCGCGCCTGCAGGCGGATGTTGCGCGGAGCCCGGCTCCCTCTCCGCCCGCGTGCTTCTCTTTTTATTCCACCCGTTTTTACCAATCATCGATTTACGGACCGGTCTGCCGCCCGTCGGCAGGCCTTTCGAGGAGGGCAAGATGGATTCCCACCATTGCGAAGAGGTGCTTCTGCACCACGGCATCCGCCCCACGGCGGTGCGCATGCTTGTGCTGGACGCCATGGAGCGTTTCAGCGACACCTTCACGCTGGCCGACCTGGAGGAGGCCACCGACGGCATGGACCGCTCGTCGATTTACCGGACGCTGACGCTCTTCGTGCGGCGCCACCTGCTGCATCTGGTCGAGGATGGCAGCGGCTCGGCCAAGTACTGCGTCTGCCACAACGACCACGCCTGCCGCATCGACGAGATGCACTGCCACTTCCATTGCGAGGCGTGCGGCCGGACCCTCTGTCTGGACCATACGCACATTCCGGTCATCGCCTATCCGGCCGGCTTTGAGGTCCGTCAAATCGACTACCTGCTCCGGGGACTCTGCCCCGAGTGCAGGGCCAAACGGCGGGGCTGAGCCCCAGTGCAGGGTGCGCATGGAGACTTTGCAACCCGGTTGCAACTCTTTTTTGCCACCTTTGCTCCGTCGAAAAATGAAAAACCCATGAAACGATTCGCTTTATCGATTGCAATTCTTACGCTGTTTGCCGCCGCCTCGCCGCTTCGCGCCCAGGACCTGCGCGGCAAGGTGTGCGATACGGAGGGACAGCCGCTCGTCGGCGCTTCGGTCTACTGGGCCGGAACGACCGTCGGCGCAAGCACCGATGCCGAGGGTGGCTTCCTGGTGCACCGCGTGCGCGGCTACGACCGTCTGGTCGCCTCCTACCTCGGTTACGTCAACGACACGGTCCGCATCGACGACAACCGTGCGGAGCTCAACTTCGCGCTCGAGGCCGAAGGGGTCTCGCTCGACGAGGTGGTCATCGAGGGGAACCAGAGCGGCAACTATGTCAAGCACGACGGCATTGTCAAGAACGAGATGATATCCTTTGCCGGCCTCTGCAAGATGGCCTGCTGCAACCTGGCCGAGTCGTTCGAGAACTCGGCGTCGGTGACCGTAGGCTACAGCGACGCCATCTCGGGCGCGCGGCAAATCAAGATGCTCGGTCTGGCCGGCACCTATACGCAGATTCTCGACGAGAACCGCCCCATCATGCAGGGGCTCAGCGCCCCCTACGGCCTGAGCTATACGCCGGGCATGTGGCTCAACTCGATTCAGGTCTCGAAGGGCGTCGCCTCGGTGACGGCCGGCCATGAGGCCATCACGGGCCAAATCAACCTCGAGCACCGCAAGCCGACCGACGCCGAGCGCCTCTTCGTCAACGTCTACCTCGACGACGAGCTGCGTCCCGAGGCCAACATCACCTCGGCCTTTCCCGTCTCGCGCGACGGAAAGCTGACGAGCATCATCCTGCTCCACGGCTCGGGCGACACCGACGTGCGGCGCATGGACCACAACGACGACGGTTTCCGCGACCTGCCCATCACCAGCCAGTTCAACGTGGCCAACAAGTGGCTCTATGCGGCCGACAACGGCACGCAGATTCGCTGGGGCTGGAAGTTCGTCCAGGAGAACCGCCTGGGCGGCATGCTCGGCTACCGCAATACCGACGCCATGCGCCGGGCGATGGAGGATGACTGGTCGCTGTGGGAGCAGCCCGATGCTGCCGGCAAGCCGCTCTACGGCTCGCACATCCGCAATCGCAACGCCAACGGCTACGTCAAAATCGGCCTGCCGCTCGGCCCGTCGGTCTACGACGAGCAGGAGCAGGACGAGATGCGCTCGAACCTGGCCTTCGTGGCCGACTTCGACCACTTCGACGAGGAGGCCTACTTCGGCCTGAACAACTACTCGGGCAACCAGAACGCGCTCTCGCTCTCGCTCATGTACAACCACTACTTCACCTACCGCTCCTCCATCAATGTCGGCGGTCAGGCCCACCTGAACTACTACCGCGAGTCGCTGCTCAACCCCACGCCCTGGATTGCCGGGACGTCGGCCGGTGACTTCACCTTCGACCGTACGGAGGGCGAGGCGGGACTCTTCGCCGAGTATACCTACTCCATCAAGGACAAGTTCTCGCTCGTGGCGGGCATTCGCGGCGATTACAACCGCTACTTCGACAACTTCTTCGCCACGCCGCGCGGCCACATCCGCTGGAACATCACCCGCACCACCACGCTGCGCGCCTCGGCCGGTCTGGGCTACCGCACGACCAACATCATCACGGACAACGTCGGCATGCTGGCCACGGGGCGCAAGCTGGTCTTCGACAACGGCTTCTCGCGCGACTTCAACCGCATGGAGAAGGCGCTGACCTTCGGCGGCAGCCTCACGCAGAGCTTCACGCTGGTGCGCGAGGACGATGCGACGCTGAGCTTCGACTACTTCCGCACGCAGTTCTACAACTCGGTGGTCGTCGACCAGGAGATGGACCCCTCCGCCATCCACATCTACAACACCGACGGCCGCTCCTATACGGATACCTACCAGGTCGACTTCTCGTGGTCGCCCGTCGAGCGGCTCGACATCTTCGCCACGTTCCGCTACACGGACAGCGAGATGACGCTCAACCGCAACCCCCAGGGAACGGAGCACGTGCGCGTCGAGCGGCCGCTCATCAGCCAGTACAAGACGCTGCTCAATATCCAGTACGCCACCAAGTTCCGCCGTTGGGTCTTCGACGTGACGGCCCAGCTGAACGGCCCGAGCCGCGTGCCGCGCTTCGTGGAGAACAACGGCGTCGTGGAGGCCGACTACGGCTACTACTCGCCGCGCTACCCGATTTTCTTCGCACAGGTGACCCGCAAGGTGGGCAAGTTCGACATCTACGTCGGCTGCGAGAACATCGGCGACTACATGCAGCACGACCCGATTCTGAGTGCCGACAACCCCTTCTCGGCGGCCTTCAACTCGATGAACGTCTGGGGTCCGCTCATGGGGCGCAAGTTCTATCTGGGCGTGCGCTTCAACCTCTACTGATACTGATGCGGGGCGCGGGCCGGGCCGGAGCGCTCCGGACGGCCTCCGCGCGCCGGAATGAACGAATACGAGTAAAACTTCAAAAAACAGGAGACAAGATGAAAAAGATGCTGATGATGTGCCTCGTCCTGCTGCTGGGCGTCGGCACCTGCATGGCGGCCAAACCCGCCGCCCAGAAGAAGACGGTGACCACCGTCTTCAAGACCGATGTGGACTGCGAGCACTGCGTGACCCGCATCATGAACAACGTGCCCGTGCTGGGCAAAGGCATCAAGGATGTGCAGGTGGACCTCGCCACGAAGCAGGTTACGGTGGTCTACGACGCCTCGAAGAACGACGTGCAGACGATTGTCAAGGGGCTGGCCTCGCTCAAGGTGAAGGCCGAACCGATGCCCGAGGCCGAAAAGGCCGAGTAGCCTTTCGCGCGCGCTGAAACCGACCGCTGCGGAGCGTTTTCCCCCAAAGGGGGAAGCGCTCCGCTTTTTTGTCCCATGAGGGCCTTCAGACGGCGGCCGGACGGAGCGTCGGCCGGACGATTTTTGCCCGAAGCGTTTGGAAATATGCCGGAAATGGCTACATTTGCCCTGCAAACGGTTCCCGAGAGGCCGCGCCGCCTCGAGGGATTAAAAGGGAATGCCGTGCAATTCGGCAACAGTTCCCGCTGCTGTGAGCTTCGTCCCGGTGGATGCCGGCTGTCGTCGCGACAATCTTTTGCCACTGACCTTCGGGTTGGGAAGGCGTCGCGTCGGAAGCGAGTCAGAAGACCTGCCTTTGCCTGAATCGAGCGCATGCCTGCGGAGGACGGGCGGGGCGAGGTGGAGGAACTCTTTTCGTTTTACCGTTTCCCCTTTTTTGCATACTCCGAATCTTCCTGCGGGCGGCGCCGATGGTGCGGTGCAACGCCTAACCCTTTAATTGTACAGGATATGAGGAGATTGTTTGTACTCTTGACGGCCGCCTGGGCGGCCCTGCTTCCGACGGCGTGCAGCAAGTCGGATAGTGATGCTCCGCGGCCGCTTCCGGCCAAGGTGACCATCGAAGAGGTGACCCCTGCCCGGCAGGCGGTGAGCTTCACCCTGAAATCGGAACAGGCCGCGCGTGTGGCCTACTGCTGTCTGAGTCAGGGCACCGCGCCCGACGCATCGGCCTGGACGCAACTGGAGAGCCCCGCCGCTTCGGTGACGCTCCGCGTCGAGGGGCTTGACGCCGGCACGGCCTATACGCTTATGGCGCGGGCCGAGAATGCAAAGGGTGAGCCGTGCGAGGCGGTGAGCCGCGATTTCGAGACGCTGCGTCTGCCGGCACTCCAGTTCGGCGAGGTGACCGCCACGGCCGAGGGGGCCGAGGCCTCGGTGACGACCTCCGACGCGCTGCGCCTCTTCTGGGCCTGCCTTCCCGCCGACGGGGGCGAGCCTTCGGAGTTTACCGAGGTGGAGGCTGCGGCCGAGATGAAGCTCGAAATCCGGGGCCTTGCCGCGGCGACCGACTACCGGCTCTACGCCTACGTTGCCGATGCTGAGTCGCGCAGCGAGCTGGCCGTGAAGCCTTTCCGTACGGCCGACCCCTCGTCGGTCGACCTGAGCGCCTCGGGGACGGCCAACTGCTACCTGGTGAGCGAGGCGGGCGTCTACTCCTTTGCGGCCGATGTGCGCGGCAATGGCGTGAGCGCCAATGCCGATGCGGAGAGCAAGCATTTCGACGGGGCCATCCAGCCGGGCGAAGGGTGGAGCGCCGACTGGCTCTGGGCCTCGGCCGAGGGGCTGGTTTCGGGGGTGTCGTTTGACGCCGCCTCGAAACGGATTCGCTTTGAGGCCTCGGCGGGGCGCGGCAATGCGGTGCTGGCCCTCTTCGACAGCGAGCAGCGGGTGGTCTGGAGCTGGCACATCTGGATGACGGAGGACCCCTCGGCCCACCTTATCGAGGGCTCCTCGCCCGAGTATCTCTTCCTCGACCGCAATGTGGGGGCCACCTCGACGGCGGTCGACGACGTGGCGTCGTTCGGCCTCTTCTATCAGTGGGGGCGCAAGGACCCCTTCATCGCGACGTCGCAGCTGGCGAACCCCGACGGCGCGGCCATTCCCGACGGTGAGGCCTTCCAGAGCGCCATCGAGGGGACGTGCGTCTTCAACGCGGCCCATACGACCGGCTGGTCGACGCTGCGCAACGACGATGCCTCCATCGCCTCGGGGCAGTCGGTTGACTATGCGGCGGCCCATCCGATGACCTTCATCACCTACGGGGCGCAGGTCGCCTCGAGCGGTGTCGGGGCGTGGTTCAACGACGACAACGTGCAGTATGCCGAGCTGTGGGGCTACGACTTCATGAAGCGCAACAACCAGAAGACGATGTTCGACCCCTGCCCGCCGGGATACAAGGTGCCGGGATGGTATCAGGAGGTGATGGCCGACGCCGACAAGACGACGATGGCAGCGGCGGGCGAACATCAGTCGCGCACCTACAAGGGCGGCTACTGGCCGGCGCAGGGCTACCGGATGGATTCGGGCCGGCTGTCGAACGTGGGGCGCTACGGCTACTATTGGTCGGCCTGCTCCTACAACCACAACTATCCGGCGCAGAACTTCAAGGGCTACATGCTCTACTGGTACTCGCGTGCGGTGAGCAACAACAATGCCCAGAACGAGGCTATCGGCGGCAACATCCGCTGCATCCGCGAGTGACGGGGAGGGGAGGCGCGCTGCTTCGTGCGGCGCGCCTCCCTCCTGACCTCCGGAACCTTCCTCCGGAGCCGTTCTCCGGAGCCGTTCTCCGAAGTCGTTCTCCGAAGTCGTTCTCCGGAGTCGTTCTCCGGAGTCGTTCTCCGGCTCGGAACATGAACAAGGGGCGTGACCCGTCGGGTCGCGCCCCTTTTGTTTACGTTTTACGGCGAAGTTTCTCGGACAGATTGTCTTTCTGACGCTTTAATTGTCTATGGGCTCAATAAGGCACTTAAGCATAGTTTAACGCATGCAAGATTCTTATTGTTGGAAAATTATGTGTATCGTTTCTTGCCTGCTTGGACAATAACAGCATGCTCGTATTTTTGATTTTGGTCCTTGTTTTCTGTGAGTGAAACTCCTATGGTTCCTTAAAATCGAACCTTTATATTGTTATTGTGTTGATATAAAGCGCTTTATTGTGTTTGTTGTGTGTTTTTTTATGCGGGAGACTACGATTCATTTTACATTTAAAGTTGAGTATTTGACGCATCTTGACCGTATGGATTGAACAGACTATTCCATTTGTCTTTGTTGCGTTTTAGTAAAATAGTACTGGCCCTTTCGTCTCCCTGGTGAGTACATCGTGTTCTGAAACTTGCAATATATTTGTCTGAAGTACCGAGTGGAACGCTTCTTACGATTTTAAGGTAGTAAGAGGTCGCATTGCGTTCATATGGAAAGACGCGTAAGGAATAGAAATTTTTCATAATGTTGGTGACACACATATCTCTTTGTCTGCCCCTAACATCCAAAATAACCCATTTGTTATTCTCTCTGGCGACAAAATGGTCTGCTCCATCTCCAAGCACATGAATGATTTGGTGGTATTTGGGAGCTATGATAGGTTTATAGGAACTGCTGTTATCCCATACGTTTTTATTATTGTATGAATGGTAAAATACTCCGTAATGTTCTCCGTCTAATGTATAGATGAAGCTATTGCCACTTCGGTGATAAGCAGATACACGTTTGGGAAGATTGCTGTTCCTGTTTAGCAGATATACACCGGCCTCGGTTTGGGCATATATCCCTCCTTCCATGTCCTTCCCGAGCGAACTGTACGGGTGACCGTCGAGTAGAAATTCACATTTGGAGCTGTATGCATCGTATAGATATTTCTTCCCGTTTGATTTGAGTATGAAAATAGATTCACTCCCTGCTATGTCTGCCAGATTCATAGGTTCGTAGCCATCGTATATCCAATCACTTACATAACTATCTGTCGCTTTGTTAAACAGGGCCCATTTTCCATCTGGAGTCTGTCTATGTAACTCTATGTTGTTATTCAGCGGTATTTTTTCCACGTTCGGACCACATGAGCAAAATAGGCAGATGCACGATACGATGAAAAAATAATATATTTTATTGCAAGACATGAGGCTGATTTTGATTTAAAAGATTGCTGTTTCGTTTACATTGTGCTGCTTGCCTCTTTAGGTCGTATTGCTATACCGTTGAGGCTACCTTGTATTTCGTCGATTGCGACAAATTCACCATTTTTCCAATAGCCTGCAATGTTTCCCGTGTTGTACCCAGAACAATATATATCACCGTTTAATACTTGGATGTCTTTGACCATTGAATCTTTTGACGTCTCTTCTTCGGTGAGGGGTATGCACTCTCCATTTTTCCAAAAAGCTGCTTGGGTATTGTTTCTGATGCCGGATGTATAGCCGGCGAGATAGCAGTCTGTTCCGGTTGAATATATAGCTTGAATGTCGCTGTTGTAATTATTGGAAAGATTTTTCATCCAGCCGTTTTCCCAATACACGGCCTCAGTCCCGTCGGAGTCCCGATCCCGGTCTATCCATCCTCCTATGTATATGGAGTTGTTTTGATCTATGCTGATGGCTGATGCTGCACCCCATGAATCGTATAATTCGGACTGCTTCCCGTTTATCCAATATCGGGCTACGCAATCGTGTACCGTGAACCATGTATGTCGGATATATTGATTTTTATCATATCCGATTATGTGCAAGTTTCCCTGCCGGTCTATAGCAATATCTTCTGCGGAGGCATCTCCGTCATTGCCCTTTGTTAATTTGTATAGTAAGGTTCCATTTTTCCAGCATTTAGCAATGTCATAACGTACCATATCATAATTAAAACTTGCTATACTGCGATATTTTTTTCTCAGAGGTCCGTCTGCTTCATACCCGATACAATAAATATCGTCATTCACAACGAGTATCTTTTTCGCCGAAGCATTGTACTTGCCGTCGGTTAGATAGACGATTTTCCCATTTTTCCAATATACTGCTATGGTCTTTTCCGACCCTATCGGACAGATGCAACCTGCAACATAGATATCGTTCCCGACTACTTGAATATCATTTGCATATGAGTATCTGTTGTTCCCATTCAAGTCGTAGTGTGTTTCGTTTATACGATAAAAAGCACGGTTAAGATTGTCGTTCCCCGTTTGAATTCCACACATGAAAATATCATTTGTCTCTGGTTTAGAAGAGGTACAACCGGTAATAAAAGAAATAGATGCGAAAGCTGCTAGAGCTATACGTAAGTAAGTATTTTTCATTGGTCTAGTCATTTATGATTCTGTTTGGTTACTCCATCGGGCGGATGCGGACCTCGGTGACACCCTCCAACTCGCGGGTGAGCCGGTCGAGGTCGGTCTTCTCGTCCACTTCGCCGTAGTGGTATGGGTAGAAAATCTTCGGACGGATGGCCTTCACCGCCTCGACGGCCTGGTCGACGGTCATCGTGAAGGGCTGGTTGACGGCCAGCAGCGCGATGTCGATGTCGCGGAGCGCCTCCATCTCGGGGGTGTTCTCGCCGTCGCCCGAGACATAGATGCGCGTGCCGCCGATGGTGAGCAGGTAGCCCACATCCTGACGCTCGCGCGGATGGTACTGCTGCCGGTCGGCCGAGGTGTTGTAGGCCGCTACGGCCTCGATGGTGACGTAGTCGCGCGGACGTGCCGTGTCGCCCGGCATCATCACGTGGCAGTCGAAGTCGAAGGCCTCGGCCGTCGTCTTGTCGCAGAGCAGATCCGTTTCGGGGGTCTCGAGCGCCTCGATGGCCGTGCGGTCGAAGTGGTCGTAGTGGGAGTGGGTCACCAGAATGAGGTCGGCCTTGGGCAGCGTCGCGTAGTCGGCATATTCGCTGACGGGGTCGATGTAGATGTGCTTGCCCGCCACCTCGATGGCCAGCGAGCCGTGTTTGATGAAGGTCATTGTAAATTGGGAACCGTCGCGGGCCGTGAAGGTATCCGTCGGAAATACGGGGGCGTGCGATGCGCCGCAGCCGAAGAGTGAAAAAAACGACATAAGCAAGAGGGTTTTGCGAATCATTGTATCCTGGATTTAGAGATTCCGGAGTCCAATTTAACGAAAAAAACGAATAATTCCTATCTTTGCAGATGATAAACGTCGGTGCGGTCTCCGATTTTTTTCGGACGTGCGATGCAGTATCGGTCGCTGTGCACCGTTTATCGGGAAACCAAACAGAACAGACCATGCGCAAATTCTACCTTATCTCCCTCGCGGCGGCCGCAGCGCTCTCGCTCACGGGATGCCTCAAGAGCGAAGGCAACGACCTCTTCAAGAAACTGGAGCCCGTGCGCCCCGGTATCGCCATCTACAATGCGGCTCATCCGCAGAACGTGCTCTCGATGCAGTCTGCCGACGCCGCCCTGCGTCTGGCAATGCTGCTGGCCGAAGCCGAAAAGCAGGCGGCCGCTGCCGTCGAGCAGGAGCAGGAGCCGGGAGACCCGTTCGACGTTGAGTATCTGAAGAAGATTCAGGTGAGCGGCGCCAACCTGCAGAACCTGCTCTTCGGCTACAATACCGAGCTCGAGAAGATTGCCTCGGGCTTCCGCATTCGCTACAACGGCAGCAAGGGGAGCTACGACGCCTACAACCGGACAGGCTCCTACATCGTCATGACGGGGGACCGGCAGCTGGCCGCAACCGACGCCGACAACCTCTGGACCGTCTCCATCGATACGCCGGTCGAGATGACGGCCGGCTCCGACGAGCGGGTCACCTGCGAAGGCGGCTCGACGCGCATCCATGCCGATGCGACGGGCGGCTATGTCATCGAGATGGCTGCCGTGAAGATTTACGAGCAGGAGGCCTATACCTCCGACTGGAGCGGCACCTTCCGCTGGAAGCCCAAGGCGGGGACGCTCTGCTACTCCGACTTTGCCGAGGAGGGCAAGGGCAGCGAGCTGGAGGGCGAGGCTTCGGGCCGCTCGTTCGTGACCTTCAACAACACCACCTCGCTGGCCCTTGAGTATGAAATCAAGGGGGGCGAGTGCATCGGCTACAACATCATCAGCGACGGCGTGGAGACCTGCCGCATGCCCGATGCCGGCGACTACGACGCCGCACAGTTCCCTTCGAACGAGGTCTCGGTGGAGTGGGAGCTCCAGGGCAGCTATGCGCTGATTTATACGATTCGCTACAACGGCTACGTCGTGGTGGTCGACTGAGTCCTCCGCGGAACGTCGTGCTGCATCCATCGTCGGTGCGGAGCTGAGGCTTCGCACCGTTTTTTTATGCCGTCCGGCGCGCGGAGATTGCGCCGTGGAGTCGGAAGGGAGGCTTGAACCGTCTGGAGGCCCGGCCAGGTGGGGGAGCAGGAGCGGTGCGAAGAGCAGAGGCGTGAAAGGGGAGAAGGTGCTGAACGGTTGCCGGAGCAGGACCGGGAAGGAATCGCAGGGCCTGTCGGACCTGCATCGAATGCGGCGGGATGAGTGCGGCGTTTACCTCTTCTGCCCGGCCGGCTCCTCATCTCTTTTGCTGTCAATCTGGCGGACCGAGGGGATGAGGAAGGCGACGATGCCGAGCAGGCAGATGATGCATCCCGAGATGATGAAGGTGGGGCGCAGTCCGACCTGTTCGGCCAGAAATCCGGTGCCCAGCAGTCCGAGCGCTGCCGGCAGCAGGCTGAATCCGTAGTAGAGCGAGAGGACGCGGCCGAGCACCTCGGCGGCAATCCGGTGCTGGACCACGGCGATGAAGGCGGCGCTGAAGACGCTCGAGGTGATGCCCGCCGCCGCGGTGAAGAGCGCGAACCAGACGAATCCCGATGCCGGGAGCAGTCCCGAACCGAGGAACGAGAGGCCGACGACCAGGTACATTGCATTGATAAGCAGCGCCCGGTTGCGGTGGTAGTTGCGCACCCCCATCAGGGCGCCTCCAGCCAGTGCTCCGGCGCCCCAGACAATCTCGACGAGGCTCATTTCGTAGGTTCCGCCGCCGAAGTGTTCGAGCGTCATGAGCGGGAAGAGCACCCCGACGGGCATGATGAAGAAGAGCACGGCGATGGCCAGCCCGATGAACCACGCCATGCCCCGCACGGCGAAGATGGCCGAAAACCCTTCGCGGAACTCACGCCTCAGGTCGGGCGTCCGTTTCGGACGCTCGGGCTCGGGAATGCGGACCAGCTGCAGCGTCGTGCAGGCGAAGAGCGCTCCGGCCACGTCGAGCATGAGGATGGTGCCCATCCCCGTGAGCGAGATGAGCAGCGCTCCGAGCGCCGGGCCGGCGATGTCCGACACGGCGCTGATGACCTGATTGATGCCGGCGATGCGGGTGAGCTGCGAGCGGGGGGCCAGCAGCGGAATGGAGGCCTGCATGGCGGGCCTGTGGAAGGCCGAGCCGGCCGAACGGCAGGCCAGCAGCAGGTAGATGTGCCACGTGCGGGCCACGCCCAGCCAGAAAAGCAGGGCCAGCAGCAGCGTGCAGAAGGCGATGAACGAGTCGGAGGCAATCATCGTCCGCTTGCGGTTCCAGCGGTCGACGTAGGGGCCGACGAAGATGCCCAGAACCGACTGGGGCAGCATGCCGCAGATGGCGGCCAGCGCCAGCACCTCGGCCGAGCGGGTCTCGATGCTCAGCCAGAAAATCACGGCATATCCGACAATCGAACTGCTGAGCACCGACAGAAACTGTCCGCTCCAGATGATGGCGAATGTCTTTTTCCAGCTTTGTTCCATGCTCAGCGTCGCGTGGGTGCCCGGTCATTGTTCCGGCCGATTGCCGCGCCGGGCTCCATTCAGCCGCTAAATTACGCAAAATTTGCCGAATCTGCTCCATCCGACCCGTCCGAACTTGCTCTGCCGGTTGCCCGGCCGCCCTCTGAGTGAGCATCCCTTATTCGTCGTCGGCAGCCTGCCGACCCTCGTCGCGTGCATTCTTTCTCCGCTGCCGGCGGCCCCTCCTGTTTGTCGGCCCGGCCATTCTGTCCTGCCCGGCCTTGTTCTGCCTGTCCTGCCTGTTCTGCCTGTTCTGCCTGTCCTGCCCGGCCTTGTCCCTGTCTTGTCTGTCCGGCCCGGTCATGTCTGTTTGGCCCGGCCGCCCGCTCCGTCCGCAACAATCCGCAACAAAACAGGGGGCGGATAGTTCCGCCCCCTGTGAGAATGCCTTTGAAGGTCTTTTCCTTCCTGCGGGGATTACTCCATCTCCCACGTGGCGCCCGAGTGCAGCAGGTCGTCCACACAGTGAATCTTGCTCTTGGCCTTCACCTCCTCGACCTGGCGCTCGACGGCAAGGTCGTAGACCGCATCGTCCTCCACCTCGCGGATGACGCCCAGCGCCACCGGATAGTCGGGATACTTCATCGAGGCGAGCATCACGTGAAGCGTCGTGTCGCGCTCGTGGGCGTCGTGCGTCAGCACGTCGTCGAGCGTGTAGCCGTCCTCGCCGACGGTCACCACCTTCAGCTTCATGTTCTCGAAGACGAGGCCCTTCTCGCGGTTCGCACCGAAGAGCATCTTCTCGCCATGGCGCAGCGTGATGGTGCGTGCGGCGCGCGTGGCCTTGTCGGCGGCGAAGTCGGCATGGGTCTTGTCGTTGAAGATGACGCAGTTCTGCATCACCTCGATGACCGACATGCCCTTGTGCTTCGCGGCGGCGACCATGCACTCCTTCGAGAGCTGCACCTCCATGTCAATCGAACGGGCGAAGAAGGTTCCCTTGGCGCCGATAACCAGCTCACCGGGGTTGAAGGGCTTCTCGACGGTGCCGTAGGGCGACGTCTTGGTGATTTTGCCCAGCTTCGAAGTGGGGGAGTACTGACCCTTGGTCAGACCGTAGATTTCGTTGTTGAAGAGGATGACGTTGAGGTCCACGTTGCGGCGGATGGCGTGGATGAAGTGGTTGCCGCCGATGGCCAGCGAGTCGCCGTCACCGGTGGTCACCCAGACGTTCAGCCGCGGATTGGCCACCTTGACGCCCGTAGCCACGGCGTTGGCGCGTCCGTGAATCGAGTGGAACCCGAAGGTCTTCATGTAGTAGATGAAGCGCGACGAGCAGCCGATGCCCGAGACGAAGGTGAAGAGGTTGTGGGGCGTGTCGGTCGCATCTGCAATCTCGGGCAGTGCGCGCTGCACGGCGTTCAGGATGGCGTGGTCGCCGCAACCCGGGCACCAGCGTACCTCCTGGTCGCTCTTGAAGTCGGCGGGAGTGTATTTGTAGTCTGCCATGGCTTTACTCTGCTAATAAGGTGTAGAACTTCTCTTTGAGCTCGACGACCGTGAAGGGAAGACCCTCGCACTTGTTGTACTGGTCGTAGTGGAACTCCTGGAAATGCTGGCGCAGGTAGCCGGCGAACTGACCTTCGTTGAGCTCGCAGACGACGATGCGCTTGAAACGGGCGAAGATTTCGCGAACGTTCCGCGGCAGCGGGTTGATGTAGTTGAAGTGGCAGAGCGAGACACTCTTGCCCTCCTCCTGGAGCTGCATGACGGCGCTCTGCAGGTTGCCGCGCGTACCGCCCCAGCCTACGACGAGCAGCTCGCCCTCCTGGGGACCGAGCACCGTCTGGTCGGGAATATCCTCGACCACCTTGGCCACCTTCGCGGCGCGCGTGTTGACCATCTTCTGGTGGTTGGCCGGGTCATGCGAGATGGAGCCCTTCACACTGTCCTTCTCCAGACCGCCGACACGGTGCTCCAGACCCACCTTGCCGGGGAATGCCCAGCCGCGAGCCAGCTTCTCGTTGCGCACGTAGGGCATGAAGCCACCCTCGGGCGCCTTGTCGACGATGGGCGGAACGATGGTCGGGTAGTCCTTCATCGAGGGGATGCGCCACGGCTCCGAACCGTTGGCGATGAAGCCGTCGGTGAGCAGGATGACGGGCGTCATGTGCTCCATGGCGATGCGGCCGGCCTCGAAGGCGAAGTGGAAGCAGTCGCTCGGCGTCGATGCGGCCATGACCACTACGGGGCACTCGCCGTTGCGGCCGTAGAGTGCCTGCACCAGGTCGCTCTGCTCGGTCTTGGTCGGCAGACCCGTCGAGGGGCCGCCGCGCTGTACGTCGACAACCACCAGCGGGAGCTCGGTCATCACGGCCAGACCCAGCGCCTCGCTCTTGAGCGAAAGGCCCGGACCCGACGTGGTCGTGACGGCGAAGTTGCCGGCGAAGGCGGCGCCGATGGCGGTGCAGATGCCGGCGATTTCATCCTCGGCCTGCACGGTCTTCACGCCGAGGTCCTTGCGCTTGGCCAGCTCCTCGAGAATCACCGTTGCGGGGGTGATGGGGTAGGAGCCGCAGAAGAGCGGCAGCCCTGCCTTCTCGGCGGCGGCGCAGAGGCCCCATGCCGTGGCGACGTTGCCTGAGATGGTGCGGTAGGTGCCCTTCTCCAGATGGGCGGGGGGCACGTTGTAGGTATTGGCGAACTGATGGGTGTTGGCGGCGAAGTTGTACCCGGCATCCATGGCCCGCTTGTTGGCCTCGGCTATGGCGGGGTTCTTCTTGGCGAACTTCGTGTCGAGGTAACGCTTGGCGTAGTCCTCGGGGCGGTTGAACAGATAGAAGCAGATGCCCAGTGCAAACATGTTCTTGCACTTGACGATGGCCTTGTTGTCGAGTCCCGAATCCTTGAGCGCCTCACGCGTCATGGTGGTGATGTCGGGAATCACGACGTTGTATTCGTCGAGCTTGAGTTCGGCCAGCGGGTCGAGCGTTGCGAAGCCGGCCTTCTTGAGATGTTCCTCGGTGATGGAGTCTCCGTCGATGATGACCGTAGCCCCTCTCTTGAGCCATTTGCGGTTGGCCTTGAGCGCCGCGGGGTTCATGGCGACCAGGACGTCGCAGTAGTCGCCGGGGTTGAGTCCGGGGCGGTTGGCGAAGTGCACCTGGAAACCCGATACGCCTGCCACGGTTCCCTGCGGGGCGCGGATTTCGGCGGGATAGTCCGGGAACGTCGAGATGCCGTTGCCCAACAGCGCCGATGTGTCGGAGAAAAGCGTGCCTGTGAGCTGCATGCCGTCGCCCGAATCGCCCGAAAAGCGAATGACGACATCCTGCAACTCGCGCACATTGGTTCTGTCCATGTTTGAGTGGTGTTGGTTTTAGGTTTGGTTTTGTAAACTGTAATACAAATATATAAATTTATTGTTAGATTATTCACAAACCATGAAAAAAATTGACAACCCGTAACTCCGACCCCTAAAAAAGAGCTCCGGCCGGGTCTGAAAACCCGGCCGGAGCCGTATTTTGACGAAGAAAGGTCCTGAGCGGCCCCTTTCGCGGGACCTTCTCATCGGGGACGTTCGTGCCTTAGAAGGCGACCTGGTCCTCCGTGGCGCCAACCTTGATGACCACATCGCCGTCAGCCACCAGCGCCTTGCCGAACGAATATCCGCCCATCATGTCGTCGAAGTCGGCCGGATAGACGGTCACCGTATCACCGATTTTAACCCCTACGTAGAAGTTCGAACCCTCGTAGTCGGAGACCGAGAGGTAGAAGGTTGCGCCGCGCTCCATCGTGAAGCCCTCGGCAAAGTCCCAGTCGTAGTTGGTCGAACTGTATACGTCGTAGGTGTCTGCATCGTAGTAGGCAATCACCGAGACGGTCGAACCGGTGCCTATCTGCTCGTAGGTGACCTCCACGCTTACGTCCGAAGCCGGCATGACGAAACTTGCATACGGCAGATTGAGCGTCACGGGCAGGTCGTGCCCCTCGGCGTCGGTCGCCTTGACCGAGGTGATGCGCTCTCCGTCGGGAACGTAGATGGCCATCGAGACCGTCTCACCCTCGGCGTAGAGCGTGCCATCGTCGAACGAGATGTCGTTCTTGGTCGATACGGTGTACGCTTGGGCCACCTCGACCGATGCGGCGAGTTCGGCGGCGCTTTCAGAAATCAGAATCGCGGCGCGGTACATCTCATAGGCGTAGTGTTTGAAGGTGAAGGTCTCGCCCGAAGCGATGCGGGCCCGCATCGGCTTGTAGCCCTCCTCGGCCGAGGCGAAGAGGTAGACCTTCTCGCCCGGAATGCCCTTGTCGGTCGGCACGCCGTAGTAGATGTCGTCGGCATCGTAGAAGGTTGCCTCCGTAATGTGGTCGCTGGGAGTGTAGGCGACCGGAATCTTCTCCTCGAAGTTCAGCGTTACGGTCACATCCTCGGCCGGCATCTTGAAACGGACGTAGACCCGCTCGATGAGCTCCGGTTCGACGCCCTGGGCCGAGATGGCGGCCGATGCGAGGTAGTAGTCCGGCTTGACCCACAGTTCGGCGGTCACCTGCTCGCCGTCAATCGACTCCGCGGGGAGGGTCGACTTTTCGAGGTCGAGGTAGCTCTCCTCGGCATGTTGCCAGGTGATGGTGTGGCGGGCATGCTGCTCGCCGCTGACGCGAAGCGTGACATCGCCCGTCACGTCGGCGTAGTCGGGACGTACGGTCACCTGGTAGACATTTGCGACAAGGGCCGAGCGGGTGAACGAACAGCCGGTCGTTTCGGCGAGCGGCTGCCACTCGCCGTTGCCGATGCGGAATTCGATGCCGGTGATGGTGTAGGCGTCTGTCGTCAGCAGGTAGCAGTCGAAGTAGCGGTACGAGCGGTCTGGGCTTACACCGTAGAGCTTCACGCTCGGATTCTCCTCGAGGAACATCGTGTGGCCGCCGTCGACCATCTGCTGCTGGACGCTGTAGCATGCCACTACTTCGAAGTCAGAATCGGGCACCGTGATGTCGACCGTAAGCGACTGTACGTTCTCATCGCCCGTTGCGGGGAATGTCGGGATGTAGACGGCATCGTTCACGTGGATGTGGATATGCTCCATGTGGGTGGCGCTGAAGCCGGAGGCGAGCGTTTCGCCGGGGGTGAGCGTCAGCGTCAGGGTGGAGCCTGCCTTATAGTGGGTATCTTTGTCAACACCCTCAAGGGTGATGAAGTCGGGTGTAAGGTTGAGCACCTGCGCGGCGGTGCTTCCGGTGGCGCCAGGACCAGGGACTTCGCTCTCGGAGTTGCTGCAGCCGTGCAGAAGGGCAAGGCCTTGCACGAACAGCAGGAGCACAAGGGTCAAGTGGAGTCGGTGTTTCATGACGAATCCTTTTTTGTGTAAAATTTCTGGTATGTATTATGTTTGGGGTTGATGCTACTCCGCGGGGCAGCATGGTGTCGGCCCTCAGTCCGGAACATCGGTGCAAAGATTATTATTAGGGTCTATAATTACTGCAAAGGAGGATGAAAAATAAGTGGTTTTGGATATTTTTCGTCTTTCCCGTCTTTTCGATGTTCAGCTCCTCTCATCATGAGCCTGTTGCCCGTCGAACGGCATGCCCCCGGCTGTCGGACAATGCCGACGGCCGGGGGCCTTCTGTTTTGTCGGTATGGGTGGGGCACTGCCTTGGAGCTCCGATTGCTGAACGGCTCCTGCCGTCAGCGGATGGAGTTCATGCGGATGCTCGCCTTGACCAGCGCAATGGCGCGGATGCGGTCGATGCGCACCTCCTTGTCGGCGTGGTGGGGGTTCTGGCTCACCAGCTTGACATATCCCTCGCGCTCCGACTTCTGGATGTACTTGACGGTGATGTACTCCTCGCCGTCGATGTCAATCGAGAGCAGGTACATGTCGCCCCAGAAGATATCGTTGATGTCGTGCAGCTGCTTGTAGAGCACGATGTCGCCGCTCTTGAGCAGCGGATACATCGAGTCGCCCACCACGTAGATGGCGCCGTCGCACTTCGGCAGGTTGGGGATGTGGATGTAGTTCACGGGCTTGGCCTGCACGTGCTCGGTAAAGAGCGGCACCAGCCCGGCCGTCCCCTCAATCGAGTAGAGCGGCACGCTCTGCAGCGGCAGCGACGAGTCGGTGCGGCGCATGTAGGCCGTCAGGTCGGGCTCGGCGTTGAACATCTCGCCTTTGCCCGTCTCGAGCCATTCGGGGTTGACGTTCAGCTCCTGAACCAGGATGTTCCGGTTTCGCGACGAAAGACGCGTCTTTCCGGTTTCAATCATCGAGAGGGCTGCCTTTCCGATGCCAAGTCGTTGTGCCAGTTGTTCTTGTGTCATGTTCAACGCCTTTCGTATCATTTTTATGCGCTCGTTCATGGCTCTGCGATTGGAAAAAATTATAATAAAAAATTGTATTTTTGAGTATCAATATTCAATTATTGAACTATCTTTGCCTCTGCAAAGTTAAACAATTTATTTCGGTGATGCAAACTCCGCACCGAAAAACCACATTATCCATTTATAAAAAATGTATACCGTATCGCCTGAACTTTACCGGGAGACGGCTGCGCGCCTCTGCGACGCGCTCGACGGGGAAGCCTACTACTCGGGTTCGCTCGAATTTCCTTTCGACGGAATGGAGTGCCGTCTGGTGGCGTCGGTGATTGTCTACCGCCGCCGGGAGGTAGCCCCCGAGGGGCGTACCGAGCCGATTTCCGACCTGGTACCCGTCTGGTGGGAGTTCCACACCGTCGGCGACGAGGGGGAGTGTCTGAACGACTTCTCCTTTGCCGAGATGACGCGCTACCTGCTCTGATGCACGGCGGCGCCTCTGAGGCGCTGGCCTCTCCCACGTTCCGGAATCCATCCCACCTGCGGCGCGGCGCCGCCCTCCGGAACGTTTCAGCTCAGGGAATCTCCCGCCGTGGCGCCGCACACCCGGATTCCCGCCCGACACCGTTGCTTGTGCAGCGGTGTTTTTGTACCAACCCCGACCGCGGGGCCCCTCCCCGTAGCGGCGTCTGTGTCCGGACACCCCGTCCGTCGCAGATGCCTCCGGAGGGAGTGCCCCGAACGGGCGGTTCTCTTTCTCACAAATCCCTACACATCATGTCCTTGTCCTTTACCGACTTTGCGCTCGAGGTCTACCCCTTTCTCGAGCTGCAGCCCTTCCACCGGGTCTACTACCGCGTGCTCGAGGCCTTTGCCCGCGGGCGCATCCCGCGACTGATTGTCACCATGCCTCCGCAGCACGGCAAGAGCGTCGGCGCCACGACGCTCCTGCCGGCCTACCTGCTGGGGCTCGACCCCGACCTGCGGGTGGCCATCGCCTCCTATTCCGGCTCGCTGGCCTCGAAGTTCAACCGCCGCGTGCAGCGCATCCTCGAATCGTCGGAGTATGCCGCCCTCTTCCCCGAGACGACTATCAAGCGCGGCACGCGCCCTCCGAGCTACATCCGCACGGCCGACGAGGTGGAAATCATCGGCCGCCGCGGCGGCCTGCTCTCGGTCGGGCGCGAGGGTTCGCTCACGGGCAACCGCGTCGACTGCTTCATCCTCGACGACCTCTACAAGGATGCCATCGAGGCCAACTCGCCCCTCATCCGCGCCAACTGCTGGGAGTGGTACACCTCGGTGGTCCGCACCCGCATGCACAACGCCTCGCGCGAGCTGGTTGTCTTCACCCGCTGGCACGAGGAGGACCTCATCGGCTCGCTCATGCGCCGTGAGCCGGTCGTGCCGCTCGAGCGTTGGGAGCAGCTCGGCTCGGAGGGGGCGCCGGCCTTCGGAACGGCCCCGGAGGGGTGGCTCCACCTCAATTTCGAGGCGCTCAAGTCGTCGCCGCCCACCGAACTCGACCCGCGGCGTCCGGGCGAGGCGCTCTGGCCCGGACAGCACGACGTTGCGCTGCTCGAGGCCAAGCGGCGGCTCGACCCCGTGCAGTTCGAGTGCATGTACCAGGGCCACCCCTCGGCGCGCGAGGGGCTGCTCTACGGCGGAAACTTCGCCGAATACGACGTGCTGCCGCGCGATGTGGTCCGCCGGGGCAACTACACCGACACGGCCGACACGGGCGACGACTACCTCTGCTCGCTCTCCTATGTGGTCGATGTCGACGGGCTGATTTACGTCACCGATGCGGTCTATACACGCGAGCCGATGGAGGTGACCGAGCAGCTTGTGGCCGAGATGCTGCTCCGCTCCGACACGCGCGAGGCGGCCGTCGAGAGCAACAACGGCGGCCGGGGCTTTGCCCGGGCCGTGCAGGCGCGGGTGCCGGGCGTGCGCGTCGAGTGGTTCCACCAGAGCGCCAACAAGGAGGCGCGCATCCTCTCCAATTCGGCCACGGTGCTCCATCTGGTGCGCTTCCCGCGGGGCTGGTCGCTGCGCTGGCCCGAGCTCTACGCCCACCTGACGACCTACCGGCGGAAGTTCCGCGCCAACCGCTGGCACGATGCCGCCGACGTGGTGACGGGACTCGTCGAGCGCGAGGCAACCGGTCGCAGCGGGCGGCTGCGCTATGTGAAAATCGTGTAGCGCTGCGTTCCCCGGCGTTCCGGTCCTCCGCTCCGCGGGGGCTGTTCGTCATCCCGGCGGCCGTCTTCTGTCGCACCCCGTGCACAGGCACCGGCAGGCTGCAGCCGTTCCGTCCCGTTCCGCTTGCCGCCCCACAGAAGCGAGGAGGCCCGACCTCTATGGCCGGACCCCCTCGCTTTTTGCATGCGGATGCGTCACTTCCCGTTCCAGAGGCAGCGGAGCCGTTCGGGGCGCTGCTGCTCCGGGCGGCGCTGCCAGAACATCGCCAGGTCGTCGGCCGCATTGCCCGTGCCGAAGTCGAAGCCGTCCTTCGTGACGAACTCCACCGGGGTGCGCCCCTCGAAGCCGAAGCGGCCGTAGAAGTCGCGGAGCCACTCCTCGCCCGGCGAGGGGATGAGCAGGGCGGCATCGTCGCCGCGCTCCTCGATGAGCCGCATCGCTTCGCGCATGAGCTCCGTCGCAAGCCCCTCGCCCCGGTGTTCGGGGGCGGTGGCCACGCCGTAGATGTAGGTCGTGCGCCCCAGCTCGCTCTCAAAGGGGAGCAGGTGGAGCATCGCCGCCATGCCTCCGTCGCGCTCGATGCAGAGCATGCGCCGGCGGCTGTAGTAGCGGATGAGGAACGAGTCCACGAACTGCTCCTCGTCGCCGAAGCAGGTTGTCCAGAGACGCTTGCACTCCAGTTCGTCGGGGTGGAGGTGGATGGCCAGATACTTGTGCTGGATGACGACGGGGTGGTACGAGAGCTTGGCGCGGCGCAGCCCCTCGATGCCGAGGTCCTCCTCGCGGTTGATGAGCGTGAAGCGCTCGGGCAGGTGGCGGGCGAAGAGGCAGTTGATGATGGTGAAGGCGCCGTCGTACTCCGTGTCGGCCTTCTCGACATGGGTGTCGAACGTGTGGTCGTTCACGGCCGAGCCGTAGGTGAAGGCCACCATGCGGTCGCCCACATAGATGCAGCCGCCCGTCATGCCCAGCTCGGCGAAGTGGGCGAATCCCCGCTGCATGGCCCGCTGCTCGGCGCAGAGCTCCGAGGTGTGTCCCTCGTGCACCTGCCGCCACTCGCGTTCGAGCTCCATGCAGGCCTGGAACCGGTCGGGCGTGAGCTCCTCGTAGCGGTAGTCGGGGTATTCGGCCGTGAAACGGTTGATGTGGTTGCGTTTGGGCTGGTAGCGGCGCCCCGGCAGGTTGCGCAGGTCGTCGGCCGCATAGACGTAGTCCTCCAGTGCACGGTCCGACTCGAAGGCGAACTGCCCGATGTGCATGTTGCGAATCATGTCGCGCCCCTGGTCCGTGAGCCCGACGATGCGCAGCCGCTGCCCGTGGGCATGAGCATCCTCGCGCAGCGCGGGGATGATGCGGGCGCAGTCGCCCTCGCCGACGGGCTGCATGTAGCCCAGCCGCTCGCCGCCGTCAATCTGGAAGCGAATCACCAGAAAGCCGTCCACCACGGCCCATGCGCTGTGGTAGACCTCCTGCCAGCAGTACATGTTCGAGAACGAGAGGTCGCAGTTGGTGATGTCGGACGACATCGTGAAGCGTTCGATGGTTGCCCGGTCTTCGAGCCGGACGGGTTGAAATTCAATCATCGGTATGAAGCGTGTTGTCCCCGCCGACCGTGTAGTCCTTGCGTTCGATGCGGGTGTAGTATTGTTGAATGAGCGCCTTGAGCTGCGGCAGCAGCGCGGCGGCGTCGGGCGTGTCGCCGGCCGAAGGGATGCAGCCGCTGTCGGTGCGGGGCTCGACCGTGGCCTGCTCCTCGTCGAAGAGCAGTGTGGCGTCGCCCGTCACTGCACGGAAGTTGCCTCCACCGTAGGAGACCGACCAGCGGGGACGCTCCGGCTCGTTGAGCACGTCGCGGCCGAAGGCGAAGTAGGGCTCGCGGTTGCCCAGCAGCCCGAGCAGTGTCGGCATGAGGTCGAGCTGCTGCGCAACCTCGCGGATGGTGCCGCGCAGCGCGCCGTCGGGCGTGTAGATGAAGCCCATGATGCGCATGTTGCCGGGGAAGGCGAGGCTCTCCTCGGCGAACTTCTCGGAGGAGACGTGGTCGGCCGTGAAGACGAAAATCGTGCGGCGGAACCACTCCTCGTCCTTGTAGCGTTCGAAGAAGCGGCGGAAGGCCATGTCGTCGTAGGCAACCCCCTTGTGGATGCGGGTGTAGCCCTCGGGAAGCGAGTCGGCGTACTCTTCGGGCACGACGAAGGGGTGGTGCGACGAGAGGGTGAAGAGCGTGGCGAAGAAGGGCTCGCGCGTGCGGCCCAGCTCCTCGCCCGTGAAGCGCAGGAAGGGCTCGTCCCAGATGCCCCAGTATCCGTCGAAATCCCCCTTGCCGTGGGCCGCCTCGTAATCCTCGCGGCTGACGAGCCGCTCGACGCCGGCCGAGCGGGCGTAGGCCCCGAAGCCCATCGAACCGTGCTCCGAGCCGCAGAAGAAGAGCGTCTCGTAGCCCCGGTCGGAGAGCATGGCGGGCAGCTGGCGGCTGCGGCCCAGCGCCTGGGGCATCAGCACGAAGGGGGTCTTGAACGAGGGAATGCTTCCCAGCACCGAGGGGAGCGCCTGGATGGAGCGGGTGCCGTTGGCATAGAAGCGCTCGAAGCACAACCCCTCGCGCATGAGCGAATCGAGGAAGGGGGTGAAGCCCTGCTCCGCACGGCCGGCGTAGAGCTCGGGCATGAGGTGGGCCGAGTGCTCGGCCGACATGCTCTCCATGACGAAGAGCACCACGTTGCGTCCCGAGAGGTCGACGGCCGCCGAGTCGGCGGGCATGTGGAGCGGTGTGAAGAGGCTGTCGAGCTCCTCCGCGGCGTAGTACTTGCGGTAGGAGACCTTCGCGCTGCTGCCCGCCGTGCGGAGGATGCAGAAGGGGTTGCTCAGGATGAGGTTGGCCTTGCCGCTGTCGGGGGTGTAGAGCGTGGCGTTGGAGAGGGTGATGGGACGCGTCATGCGGGTCATGCCGCCGCGCATACCGGCGATGGAGAGCGCCGCGCCGAGGGCCAGCAGCAGCGTGCCGCCCGCATAGTAGCTCCAGCCGTCGCGCAGCAGGCTCTCCTCGCGCGCCTTGCGGCGGTAGCCCCATGCAAGCAGGGCGATGAGGCCCGCGGCGACGAGCGCCAGGTACCAGTTCTCACCCAGGAACTTCACAACCAGCTGCGCCGAGTTGTCGTTGTCGGCGAAGAAGAGCTCCTCGGCCGTGAAGCGCTTCTGCGTGTAGCGGAAGTAGACGCAGTCGGCCATGTTGACCGCCACCACCAGCAGCGCACCCACCGCCACGTAGTAGCCGTAGCGCAGGTTGCGCCACCAGCCCCGCTCGCGCAGACGGCGCGGAAGGGGCAGCAGCGAGAGGAGGATGAAGAGCCCCTCGGCGTAGACAATCGAGGCCGTGTCGAACTTCAGCGCCCCCTGCAGGAGCTGTCCCGCCTCGTGCCACGAGAGCGCGCCCAGCAGTTCGTAGTTGTAGAGGTAGAAGACCATGCGGCAGAGCATCAGCACCACATAGAGCAGCACGATGCGCCAGAGAAGCAGGAAAAGCGGGGTATGGAGCAGTCGTTTCACGGGCGTTGGATTTGGGTGTATGGTTGCCCGGGCGGGCGTCGGGCGCCCCTCGGGCGGGAAGCAGGCCGGGCTCCCTTCCGCAGCGGGCCCGGGTCGG
This sequence comes from Alistipes sp. An31A, assembly GCF_002159425.1. Taxonomy (NCBI): domain Bacteria; kingdom Pseudomonadati; phylum Bacteroidota; class Bacteroidia; order Bacteroidales; family Rikenellaceae; genus Alistipes; species Alistipes sp. An31A. Next base: position 230,851 of record NZ_NFIO01000002.1, on the reverse strand, counting down.
CTTCCGGCTGCAAATTTAATGGTTTCGGCGGATGGTGCAACTCCGCAGCCGCCTCTTTTGTCCGAAAAATAGGCGCAGCATCCGCTTGCAGCGGGCTTTTCGACCGCTTTCGGTAGCAGGGCCGGACCAATTTGTACTTCCGGACCACTTCGTAGGGGCCACGGCGCGGAAGCCGGTCCTTCGCCGCTCCGGTCGGTGCTTCATGCACCCGGCTTCGTGTGTGCGGTTTCGTGCGTCCGGCTTGATGCGTCCGTCCGGATTTTGGTGTGCGCAGCTGCATTTTTCTACTTCAGCCCACCCATCCGATGCGAACGGCCGCCGTCCTCGGCTCATGGAGTCGGTGACGGCGGCCGTCGGTCGTCTCTTTTTCGGATGTCAGGGTCGGATGTCTGCCGGGCGGCTATTCGCACGCCTTGAGCGACATGTCAAGCGACTTGATTTGGTGGGTCAGCGCCCCAACCGAGATGAAGTCCACGCCGCACTCGGCATAGGCGCGCATCGTCTCGAGGGTGATGCCTCCGCTCGACTCCGTCTCGCAGCGGCCCGCCACCTTTTCAACCGCCTTGCGCGTCATCTCGGGGGTGAAGTTGTCGAACATGATGCGGTCGACGCCTCCGGCGGCAAAGACCTCGTCGATATCCTCCAGCGAGCGCACCTCGCACTCGATGGGGAGCTGCTTGCCCTTGGCGTGCAGGTATTCGCGGGCGCCGTGGATGGCCTTCCGGATGCCGCCGGCGAAGTCGATGTGGTTGTCCTTGAGCAGAATCATGTCGAAGAGCCCCATGCGGTGGTTCTCGCCGCCGCCCAGCTTGACGGCCATCTTGTCCAGCACGCGCATGCCCGGCGTGGTCTTGCGCGTGTCGAGAATGCGGGTGTGCAGCCCCTCGAGGTGCTTCACGTAGAAGGCCGTCTGGGTTGCCACGCCGCTCATGCGCTGCATGATGTTGAGCACGATGCGCTCGGCCTGAAGCAGCGAGCGTACGCGGCCGGAGACGTAGAAGGCGACATCGCCCGGCTGGACGTGGTCGCCGTCGTTGAGTTTCTGCTCGAACCGCATCTCGGGGTCGAGCCGGTCGAACACCATTTGGGCCACCTCGATGCCGGCGATGACGCCCTCCTGCTTGCAGAGCAGGCGCATGCGTCCGTGCGCGTCGGCCGGGATGCAGCAGAGCGACGTGTGGTCTCCGTCGCCGATGTCTTCTTTGATGCAGAGCTCGATGAGCTCCTTGACGAAAGGTATGTATTCGGGTTTCATGCGGCAAAGGTACGAAAAAATATTTATTTCGGTCCAATCAGGCGCCCTTCATAGGCAACCTGCCAGCGTCCGGCCACGGTGAAGCTCATGCGGCAGTCGATGTCGTCGATACGCCCCTCGAACTGCGTGATGCGGAGCTCCTCGTCGGGACGGTAGGTGGCCCCGCCGCCCACCTCGTTGGGCTGTTGCACCTCGGGAATGGCTTCCTCCAGCGCAAAGCTGAGCGAGCGGTCGCCCGTGGGGGTGTATCCGACGTCGCGGAGCCGCATCTCGCTGCCCCATGTTCCGGCCTCGAGGCGGAAGCGGTGGAGGTAGAGCGTGAAGTCGTAGAGCCCGGCCAGTTCGATGTATCCCTCCCGGTTGGTGTAGCTCTCGCCGCTCTGCGTGTCGCGGACCGTCGTCGTGCCGTAGAAGTGGAGGTTGGTTCCCGTCAGGTGTCCCTCCTCCAGATAGGGGTTCCCGCCCAGATAGACATATCCGTTGGGAAGTCCCGAGTCGTCGTCGCTGCAGGAGGCCAGCATGGTGAGTGCACCGGTCAGAAGCAGCAGTCGTTTGAAGATGGTTGCAAACATGGTTGTCGTAATGGTGGGGGTTGGTGTTGATACGGAGCGCCCGGCGGCTACTTGGTGCCCGTGTAGCTGAGGCTGTAGCCCATGCACTCGAAGGTGAGCGTGAGCCGCTCGGCGGTTGCCGTGCCGCGCAGCGCGGTGATTTTGCGCTCCTCCATCGGACGTTCGCCGTAGTAGGGGATTACTTCGTCGGCCGAGAGGGTGGCCGTATCGCCCGACGAGGTGTAGCCGATGCCCGGCAGCGTCATGTCGATGGCCATCGGCATGCCCGGGAACTGCATGTCGTAAATCCACAGCGTCAGCGTGTTGTCCTCCGTCGAGCTCTTCAGCTCGAACGAGACGTTCTCGTAGGTGTAGCTCTGCGAGGGGTCGGCCAGCAGATGCATGTCGAGGGTTCCCCGGTAGCCGATTTGGGTCTTGAACGAGATTTCGTCCTCCGTGTTGCAGGCGGCTGCCACGAAGAGGCAGGCAAGGAGTGCAAACAGTTTTTTCATCGTTGTCTGAATGTGTTTGGATTAGTCTTTTCTAAAGGTTGATGTTGAGCGTTATGCCGAAGGTGCGCGGACGTCCCCGCTGCACGAAGTCGTTGCCGATGGAGCGGAAGTAGAAGACGTCGTAGCGCGTATCGGCGAGGTTGCGGCCCCAGAGGTCGAGCGAGAAGTGGCGCTGCTCGAAGCGCACCGAGGCTCCCGTCAGCAGGTAGAACGACTGCCGGAGCGAATTCTGCTCGTTCCAGGCAATCGGTCCCGTGCCGCGCAGGTCGGCCTGCAGGACGATGCGCTCGAGCCAGCGCAGGCCGACGGGAATCTCCCACGAGGCGAGGGCCGAGAAGGTGTGCTCCGGGGCGTAGGGGATGCGCTTCCCGGCGTAGTCCTCGATGCCGTTGTTGTACTCCACGAAGCGGGCGTCGGTGTATCCGTAGGCGACGTTGAGCTCCACGTTGCGGTGGGGCACCGCCTGCAGGGCCACCTCGGCGCCGAGGCTGCGCGTGCGGCCGGCATTGGTCATCATGCGCCCCGTGGTGCTCCCCTCGGGGAAGACGGTCAGCTGCTGGTCGCGGCAGTCAATCCAGAAGAGGGCGAAGTCGCCCCGTATGGCACCCTCGAGGCAGGAGAAGTGGCCCCCGACCTCGTAGTTCCAGCTGTACTCGGGGTCGTAGCCCACCACCTTGCGGATGTCGTACTGCGTGCCGACGTGGAAGAACTCCTTCATGATTTGCTGCTGCAGCACGTCGGAGAACATCTGCGTGTTGAAGCCGCCGGCCTTGTAGCCCTTGGCGACCGAGAGGTAGAGGTTGCGGTTCTCGTCGAAGGAGTAGGTGACCGTCACCTTGGGCAGCAGCTCGGTGAAGAGGTCGCGCAGCGTGCCCCGCGTGTCGATTTTTATGGGCGTGGTGGCCACCAGCTCGCGGTTGCCCTCCTCGTCGGTCCGGTAGGTCTTGCACCCCGTGTCGGTAAAGTTGCGGTAGCGCAGCGTGGCGTGCTCGTAGTCGAAGCGCAGCCCCGCCGTGAAGCGCCAGCGCCCCGTGCGGTACTCCGACTCGTGGTAGAGTGCGGCGCCGAGCGTCGGCATGCGGAAGGTGCTCCCCAGCACGAAGTTGTCGTCGTCCCAGACGTCGACATAGTCGGGATTCACCTGGTTGATATGCTTGAGAATCAGTTCGTCGATTCCATACTGCTTGAACCTCACGGGGGCGTCCATCACCCCGTGGCGGTAGAATCCGAAGGCGCCGAACAGCCAGCGGTAGTTTCCCTTGCCCCGCTTGCGGATGACGATGTCCTCGGTCAGCGTGTGCTCCGTGCGGGCCTGCCGCAGCGTGAAGTAGGAGAGGGGCAGGAAGTCCTGGTCGAGTATCATCTCGTCGTCGGAGTACTGGTAGCTCGTAATCGAGGCGAGCGTGAAGCGTTCGCCCTCGTAGCGGACGGTCAGTCCGTCGCTCAGCAGCGTGCGGCGGTAGGACGAGGGGTCGTTGTAGCTGATTTCGCCCGGGCGGATGACGCTCTGGCCGTCGACCTTAATCTCTTCGCCGACGTAGGCGTAGGGATAGCCTCCCTGGCGGAGCACCGAGACGGCGAAGGTGTTGTCAATCTGCCAGCGCGAGCCGCTGCGCCACTGCAGGCGCCACCGTCCGCCGGCGTTGCGCTCCCAGTCGCACAGCTTGCCCGTCGAGCGGTTCTCGAAGAGGCCGTCGCTGTGGCTGTAGTAGCCCGTCACGGAGAGCCCCAGCCCTTCGCGCAGCTTCTGATAGGCCGCCGCGCGCAGCTTGAGGGTGTTGCCGCTGCCGTACTCCATGCCGAGGCGGATGCCCTCGTAGGTGAGCGGCGAGAGCGTGTAGACGTTGATTACGCCCCCCATCGTGTTGCGGCCGTAGAGGGTCGACTGCGGGCCGCGCAGCACCTCGATGCGCTCGATGTCGGCCAGCTCCGTATCGTAGTTGTCCTTGTTGAGTACCGGGACGTTGTCGACGTTGAGCCCCATGACGGGCTGGTCGATGCGGGCGCCGAGGCCGCGGACGTAAATCGACGAGGTCATGCGCGAGCCGTAGTCGGGGATGTGGAGGTTGGGGACGATGAGCGAGGCATCCTTCAGGGCGTCGACGTGGCGCCGTTCGAGCATCCGCTCGCCCAGAATCGACGAGGCGACGGGCTCGCTGCGCAGCATGAGCCCCTGCTTGATGGCCGTCACCTGGACGCGGTCGACCTGAATCACCGTGTCGGCGAGCAGGTCGCTCTCTTCGGTCGCGGCCTTGTCGCGGGGCCGCGGCAGTGCACGAAGCCCCTCCGCCGGGAGGGCGGCGGCAATGGCCGAAAGCAGCAGAAGCGGGATGTGGCGCAGGCGCGGTTTCACGGGTGCATGGTTCGAATCGGGTGCAAAGTAAGGGCTTTTCGCGCGAAAATGCAATCCTAATTTATGAGGAGCGGCCCCGTGAGCGCTCCGCTCAGAGTTCGTCGGCCTCGACATAGCCCCGCGTGACGGCGTAGAGCGTCAGCCCCGAGACGGAGCGGATGCCGAGCTTCTCCATCAGGTTGCGGCGGTGCGAGATGACCGTCGTCAGCCCGATGCCGAGCCGCTGGGCAATCTCCTTGTTGATGTGTCCGCGGGCGATGAGGGCCAGCACCTCCGCCTCGCGGGCCGAGAGCACGGGCCCCTGTGCGGCGGAGGCGTCGGGCGCCGGGTCGTGGGCGTCGTGGTGGACGCTGCGGTGCATGTGCATGATGTCGCGCACGAGCTCCTCCTCGCTGCGGAGGATGTTCAGGCGGCGCATGTCGGCCAGCTCGGGGGGAACCGACCCTCCGGCGAGCAGAATCACCCGCCGGCGGTAGGGGCGGAAGAGGGCGCTGTGGCGCACGAAGAGTGGCGCGGCGGTGAAGAAGTGGAAGTAGCGCTCCATGCCGCTCTCCTCGAGCGCATGCACGTCGTTGAAGACCTCGACCTCGGCCATCGGGATGATTTTCTCGAGAATCGACTTCATGCCCAGCGCCGTGAGAATGCTGGGGGCGATGACGGCTATGGCGGGGCGGCGCTCCATCATTATTCGTGGTGGTAGGGTTCGTTGTTGAGGATGGTGAAGGCGCGGTAGAGCTGTTCGGCGAAGAGCGCCCGCACAATCTGGTGCGAGAAGGTCATCTTCGAGAGCGACAGGCGCGCATCGGCCCGCGCGTAGACCGCCTCCGAGAAGCCGTAGGGACCGCCGATGACCAGCACGAGCCGCTTCATGCCGCTGTTCATCCGCTTCTGGAGCCATGCGGCGAACTCCACCGAGCGGTATTCGGTGCCGTGCTCGTCGAGCAGCGCCACGTAGTCGCCCTCGGTCAGCTGACGGAGGATGGCCTCACCCTCGGCCGTGCGCTGCTGCTTCTCGGAGAGGCTGCGCGTGTTGCGCACGTCGGGCAGCACCGTGAAGCGGAAGCGGCAGTAGAAGTCGATGCGCCGGGCGTACTGCTCGACCAGCGCGGCGACCTCCTTCGAATCGGTCTTGCCGATGACTATGAGTTCGATGGTCACTTTTCGAATTTTCGGATGTGGGGTGGCAGTGTGGCAGTGTGACGGTGTGACGGTGTGACGGTGTGCCGGCTGCCGGCCTCAGAGGTCGCTGTTCCACTCGCCGTCGGCATCCTCGTAGATGACCGGGCGCGACTTCTCGACCGACTTGAGCCACTCGTAGGCCTTGTACATGTTGTAGCCGTTGCCCGAGGGGGCGCCCAGCGCAAAGGCCACCACGCAGGTGAAGTTGCGCGAGCGGTAGTACATCGCCTTCACCCGTTCGAGGTACTCGTCGGCCAGCTGCGGGTCGTTCGACGGCGTCCCTCCGACGGTGCGGTCCCCGCGCCGCTCGGGTGCCGAGATGGCGGCGCGGTCGATGACGTAGAGTCCCGTCTCGTCGCACAGGGCGTAGAACCACGCCGGCTGCGGACAGTCGGGGCAGACGGTGTTGTAGCCCTGCCCCTTCAGGCGGAGCAGTTCGCGGCGCGTCGCGGTGGGGTCGGTCCCGGCATTGCAGCGCACGCGCTTGAGCGTGAGCTCCTTGCCCAGCCGCATCAGCTTGCCGTCGCGCAGCTCCGTCTTGCCGAAGCCGATTTTCATCGGCATGTACTCCTTGTAGACGCCGTCGCGCCGCGTGAAGAGCATCACCTTGTAGAGCGGGACGCTTTTGGCGCCGCCCTCCCACTTGTTGGCGAAGGTGCCGTAGATGTAGGGGTCGAAGCGCACGGTGTCGGTCGAGCGGCCGGGGATGGTCACCTCGGTCATGTTGAACTCGAGCAGCTTGCCCTGGGGCGAGTAGATGTCGTAGCCGACGGTCACCGGCTCGTCGTAGTTGTAGGAGTTCTGGGCCACGATGTCGAGCCGCAGCACGCCGAAGTCGCGCCCCTCGGGGTCGGGTTCGAGCGAGATGGTGAAGTCGCGAATCGAGCGCTTGTTCTGCATGTAGAGGTAGCTCCCGGCAAAGGGCTCGCGGGGCGTCGCCTCGGGATCGATGGCCGACCGCCCGGTGTTGTCCAGCTCGAGCAGCAGCGAGTTCTCTCCTTCGCGGATGTAGGGCGTCAGGGCGTACTCGGCCGGCGTGACGGGGTCGGCGCAGAGGGCCACCTCCTCGCCGTTGAGCGTCAGGCGGTAGGGCCGCCCCGCATTTTCGATGTGGAGGTAGACGTTGCCGTCGGTCCAGGCGTAGGGAATCTCGAGGCTCTGGCCGGCGATGAGCACCTCGCCCTCGGAGACGAGCATCCGGGGCTTGAACTCCCGGTAGGCCTCCACTCCGGCGCGGTTGCGCGCCTCGGCGTCGTGGCGCGTGTCGTAGGGGATGACCTCGGTGCGGTAGATGCGCCCCGCCTGCTGGGCCTGGAGGGCTCCCGTGCAGCAGAGGGCGGCAAGAAGAAGTATCGTCTGCTTCATTTCGGTTCGGATGATGTCAGATGCGGACAAAGGTACTTTTTATTTTGAGAAATCACAAATAATCGATACCTTTGTCAATTCGAAAAGCAAACGGAAAACAACAGAATCACGATATGAAAACACAGAGAATCGCTGAAATACTCAAGGCGGCAGCCGTCGATACGGACGTGGTCGTCAAGGGTTGGGTGCGCACCAAGCGCGGCAACAAGAACGTGGCCTTCATCGCCATGAACGACGGCTCGTGTCTGTCGAACATCCAGGTGGTGGTTGACCTTGCGAAATTCTCCGACGAGGAGCTCAAGCCCATCACCACGGGCGCCTGCATCCGTGTGGACGGCCGTCTGGTCGCCTCGCCCGGCTCGGGTCAGGGCGTCGAGGTGCAGGCCTCGAAAATCGAGATATACGGCACGGCCGACCCCGATACCTACCCGCTCCAGAAGAAGGGCCACTCGCTCGAGTTCCTGCGCGACATCGCCTACCTGCGTCCGCGCACCAACACCTTCGGCGCCGTACTGCGCATCCGCCACGCCATGGCCTACGCCATCCACGAGTACTTCAACAGCCACGGATTCTACTACTTCCACACCCCCATCATCACCGCTTCGGACTGCGAGGGTGCCGGTGCTATGTTCCAGGTGACGACGCTCGACATCGCCAATCCGCCCCGCACGGAGGATGGCAAGGTGGACTATACGAAGGACTTCTTCGGCAAGTCGTGCAACCTGACCGTCTCGGGTCAGCTCGAAGGCGAGCTGGGTGCCCTCTCGCTGGGCCGCATCTACACCTTCGGCCCCACGTTCCGCGCCGAGAACTCCAACACGCCGCGCCACGCCTCGGAGTTCTGGATGATTGAGCCCGAGGCCGCCTTCTACGACCTGGAGGACAACATGGAGCTGGCCGAGGACTTCCTCAAGTACCTCATCCAGTATGCGCTGGACCACTGCATGGAGGACCTCGAGTTCATGAACAAGATGTGGGACAAGGGGCTGCTCGACCGGCTCCGTTTCGTGCTCCACAACGACTTCAAGCGTCTGGACTACACCGAGGGCATCGAGATTCTGAAGGCTTCGGGCCGCAAGTTCGAATTCCCGTGCGACTGGGGCTGCGACCTACAGTCGGAGCACGAGCGCTACCTGGTCGAGGAGCACTTCAAGCGCCCGGTCATCCTGATTAACTACCCGAAGGACATCAAGGCCTTCTACATGAAGCAGAACGACGACGGCAAGACGGTGCGCGCCATGGACGTCCTCTTCCCGGGCATCGGCGAGATTATCGGCGGCTCGGAGCGTGAGGCCGACTACGAGAAGCTCAACCGCCGCGTCAAGGAGCTGGGCATGAACGAGCGCGAGCTGTGGTGGTACCTCGACACGCGCCGCTGGGGCTCGGCGCCTCACTCGGGCTTCGGCCTGGGCTTCGACCGCCTGCTGCTCTTCGTCACGGGCATGACCAACATCCGCGACGTGCAGCCCTTCCCGCGTACGCCGCAGCACGCCGATTTCTGATTGTTTCCGTGCAGAGCCTGCCGGCGGGGCTTCGGCCCCGCGCGGCTTGATTTCGGGGTGCAGACCCGAACCGTGAGACCCGAACAAACCCGAAAATGAAGGAGCCAAATGAGAAGCTGATTCTTAATTTGGATTCGATATGGCAATAACACAGAAACAGGTCCTTTCGCTTCAGCAGAAGCTCTCGCCCCAGCAGATTCAGACCATCAAGCTGCTGGAGCTTCCCGCCATGCAGCTCGAGCAGCGCATCAAGCAGGAAATCGAGAACAACATCGTGCTGGAGGAGGACGAACGTACGCCCGAAGAGGAGGAGCCCCAGCAGATTTCGGTCGACGAATACCTGCGCGAGGACGAGACGCCCTCCTACAAGAGCCGCATCAACAACTATTCGAAGGACGACAAGCAGCGTCCGGTGATTCTCTCCGAGGGACGCTCGCTGCAGGAGTACCTGGTCGAGCAGCTCGGCTACCGCAACCTCTCGGAGCGGGAGATGAAGCTGGCCACCTACCTGGTGGGGAGCATCGACGAGGACGGCTACCTGCGTCGGGAGCTGGATGCCATTGCCGACGACATTGCTTTCACGCTGGGCATCGAGACCACGGCGGAGGAGCTCGAACGGCTGCTCGACGTCATCCACGACCTGGAGCCCGCCGGCATCGGCGCCCGCAACCTGCGCGAGTGCCTGCTGCTGCAGATGGGTCAGCTGCCGATGAATACGCCGGCGCGCCGTCTTGCCCGCCGCATCCTGACCGACTACTTCGACGAGTTCGTCAAGAAGCACTACGAGAAGCTGATTTCCCGCCTGCAGGTGAGCGAGGAGGAGTTCCGCGATGCCATCGCCGAAATCCGCCGCCTGACCCCCAAGCCGGGCAACCTCTACGCCGAGGGGGGAACCGATACGACCCCCTACATCGTTCCGGACTTCATCCTCGACTACCACGACGGGCGCTTCGACCTCTCGCTCAACTCGAGCAACATCCCCGAGGTGCGCATCAACCGCCGCTATGCGGAGATGCTCCGCGACATGGTGGCCCCCGACGGCACGGTCAAGGCCGAGGACCGCGAGGCGCTGCAGTTCGTCAAGAGCAAAATCGACTCGGCCAAGTGGTTCATCTCGGCCATCAAGCAGCGCCACGATACGCTCATGCGGACGATGCAGACCATACTCGACTACCAGAAGGAGTACTTCAAGGATGGCGACAAGTCGAAGCTGCGGCCGATGATTCTCAAGGATATTGCCGACCGCACGGGGCTCGACGTCTCGACCATCTCGCGCGTGGTCAACAGCAAGTATGTCCAGACGCAGTTTGGCATCATCCTGCTCAAGTCGCTCTTCTCGGAGGCGATGCAGACCGAGAGCGGCGAGGAGGTTTCGAGCTACGAAATCAAGAACATCCTCCAGCAGTGCATCGACGAGGAGGACAAGCGTCACCCGCTGACCGACGAGACGCTGATGGATATCCTCAATTCGAAGGGATACCGCATCGCCCGCCGTACGGTGGCCAAATACCGCGAGATGCTCAACATCCCCGTCGCACGGCTGCGCAAACAGATATAGGCTGCGCGGACCGTCGCTCCGGCCGACCCGGTTTGCGGCGGGGCGGATGCTCCGGCCGAAGAGCGGAGCAACGGCTTCGGCACCGCGCCTTTGTAAAATTTGTAACGGATGAATTACCGCAAGATATCCCAGGGGCTTTCGTGGGCGTTGCACCCCTTTCTGCTGCCGCTCTACGTCATGGCGCTGCTGCTGACGATGACCACCTTTGCGCGCTATCCCCTCGATGTGAAACTCTACCTGTTGTGGGTCGTCGTGCTCTACGCACTGGTGATTCCGCTGCTGGTGCTCGCCCTGCTGCGCTCGCTGGGGCGCCTGTCGGACTGGCGGGTCGACCGCCGCGAGGAGCGTACGCTGCCGCTGGTGGCAGGCCTCTGCTGTTACCTGCTCTGCGCCTACACGCTTTCGCGCATTCCCGCGGCCGACTTCCTGCGCAAGTTCATGCTGGCGGCCGCCTGCTGCGAGGGGATGTGCCTCGTCGTCTCGCACTACTGGAAAATCAGCCTCCACCTGACGGGCATGGGTGCCGTCGTGGCATTGCTGGTGCTGATGAACGTCGCCGGCGTGGGCAACATGATGGTGCCGCTCTCGGTGGCTATCCTCTGCGCCGGGGCCCTCGCCTCGGCCCGCCTCTACCTGGGCAGCCACAACGGCTGGCAGGTGTTGGCCGGATTTGCCGGCGGCTTCTGCATCGCAACCCTCGCCGTGCTCTTCCTCTGAGCCGGCGCCGAGCGGTTTGCATCAAACGAGCGGAGCTCTTCCCGCATGGGGAGGAGCTCCGCTTGTCTCGTTCTGTCCGGCCGCAGCCGCCCGCTCTACTTGGAGAAGGCGAAGCCGATGTAGACGTTCTCGTAGTTTTCGAGCAGCTTGGTGACCGACGAGAGGGCCTGAATCTTCTGCCCGAGGCTCTCAATCAGCTCGACGAGCTTCGTGGCGGGGAAGACCAGCTGCAGCTCCGTGCCGCTCAGATAGGCGCGGCCCGGGATGGTCCCCAGCGGAATCTTGCCCGTCGAGACCTGCAGCGCCAGTTCGTGCGTCGAGGCGTCGAAGGTGTAGCTGCCCGCAAGCTCGTGCGACCCCAGCTGGGCCGTGAAGGTTCCGTCTCCGGCGAAGTCGAACGAGCAGGCCCCCTCGCGGATGCCTACCAGCTCGTAGCCCTTCACAAGCTGCTTGGTGACGGTCGATTCGATGGCTGCGCCGCCCAGCTGGCTGGTGAGGTTCTCGCCCTCGAACTTGATGCCCGGACCGGTGTAGCGCCACGCCCCGACGATGGCCACCTCGGTCAGCTTGCCGCCTGTCGCCTCGTCGGCAGCCGAAGTCACCACCTTCTTGAGGGCATCTTTCCAGTCCTGTGCCTGCACCTGGGCGCCCCAAAGCAGGAGCCCCAGCGTGAGGAGCAGTGTCATGTGTTTCATCATTCTGTCGTTTTTCATCTTTTTTCTCTTGTTCGGGGCAAGCCGGCAGCGGCTGTCCCGGTTATTGCCTCCGGGCCCGCTCAGAGTTCCTCCAACTCGCGGAGCCACAGCGCCGCCGAGGCGTCGGAGGGCATGCGCCAGTCGCCGCGCGGCGAGAGCGAGACGGAGCCCACCTTCGGGCCGTCGGGCATCGCCGAGCGCTTGAACTGCTGCGCGAAGAAGCGGCGGAAGAAGACCCGGAGCCACTTGACAATCGTCTCGCGGTCGTAGCTTCCGGCGAAGGCCTGCTCGGCCAGGAAGGCGATTTTCGCCGGCCGGAACCCCGCCCGCACGAAGTTGTAGAGGAAGAAGTCGTGCAGCTCGTAGGGGCCCACCAGGTCCTCGGTCTTCTGGGCGATGTTGCCCTCGCGGTCGGCGGGCAGCAGCTCGGGGCTCACCGGCGTGTCGATGATGTCGAGCAGCGTGGCGCGCGTCGCCCCGTCGCGCTCGGTGTCGGCGGCCCAGCGGACCAGATGGCGCACCAGCGTTTTGGGCACCGAGGCGTTGACGCCGTACATCGACATCTGGTCGCCGTTGTAGGTGGCCCAGCCGAGCGCCAGCTCCGAGAGGTCGCCCGTGCCGATGACCAGTCCCCCCTCCATGTTGGCCACATCCATCAGAATCTGGGTCCGTTCGCGTGCCTGGGCGTTCTCGTATGCGGCCGAGCGGTCGCTCTCCGGAAGCCCTATGTCGCGGAAGTGCTGCAGGCAGGCGTCGCGGATGGGTATCTCGCGCACCGTCACGCCCAGCCCCTCCATGAGCTTCAGCGCATTGCGGTAGGTGCGGTCCGTGGTACCGAAGCCCGGCATCGTGATGCCGAGGATGCCCCGGCGGTCGAGCCCCAGCATGTCGAACGTGCGGACGGTGACCAGCAGCGCCAGCGTCGAGTCCAGACCGCCCGAGATGCCCACTACCGCACAGCGGCAGCCCGTGTGGGCCAGCCGGCGCGCCAGACCGTGTGACTGAATCTGGAAAATCTCCTCGCACCGTTCGCTGCGGTGCGCCTCGTCGGCCGGAACGAAGGGCATGGGGTCCACCCTCCGGTCGAGTGCCGAGGCCTTCAGCGCGTCGGGCAGCTCCATCTCAATCACGGTGCTCTCGCCCGCCTCTTCGCGCATCCGGAACGAGGTGTTCCGCCGCCGCTCGAACTCCAGCCGCTCGATGTCGACGTCGGCCACCGTCAGCTGCTCGTCGAGCGAGAAGCGGGCGGCCTGGGCCAGCATCGTGCCGTTCTCGGCGATGAGTCCGTTGCCGGCGAAGACCAGGTCGGTCGACGACTCGCCGAAGCCGGCCGAGCAGTAGACGTAGGCCGTATGGGTGCGGGCCGACTGCTGAGCGACCAGCTCCCGCAGATAGGCGTGCTTGCCCACCCCCTCGGGCGAGGCCGAGAGGTTGAAGATGAGCTTTGCACCGTTGAGTGCCAGCCGCGACGAGGGGGGCGATGCCACCCAGAGGTCCTCGCAGATTTCGATGCCGAACTCGGCGCCGTTCACCGCAAAGGTGAGCTCCGTGCCGAAGTCGGCCTCCTGACCCGCCGCCGTGATGCGCTCCTCCTCGATGCCGGCCCCCGAGGCGAACCAGCGCGCCTCGTAGAATTCGGCATAGTTGGGGATGTAGCTCTTGGGCACCACGCCGAGCAGGCGCCCCTGGGCCACAACCGCCGCGCAGTTGTAGAGCCGGTCTTCGTGCCGCAGCGGAAGACCGACGATGAGTGCGAGCGGCAACTTGCGCGTCTGGCGCATAATTTCGCCCAGCGCCTCGTCCGCCGCATCGAGCAGCGCGGGCTGCAGGAAGAGGTCGGCGCAGGTGTAGCCCGTGACGGCCAGTTCGGGGAAGGCGACCAGTTCGACGCCCCGCCGTGCGGCCTGCTGCGCCAGCGCCACGATGCGCTCGGCATTGCGCGCGCAGTCGGCCACCGCAACCTGCGGCACCGCCGCCGCAACCTTTACAAATCCGTAGTTGTCCATCGTTTTCAGAGTTGGGCGCCGTGCGCTATTCGGCCCACAGGTGGGCCAGGTTGATGACCACCTGCATGGCCTTGTGCATCGTGGTGAGCGAGCAGTACTCGAACTTGCCGTGGAAGTTCATGCCTCCCGTGAAGAGGTTGGGACAGGGCAGACCCATGAACGAGAGCCGCGCGCCGTCCGTGCCGCCGCGGATGGGCCGCACAATCGGCTTCACGTCGGCCTCGCGCATCGCCTCGAGCGCCTTGTCGATGAGTTGCGGATGGGGCTCGACCATCTTGCGCATGTTGAAGTACTGGTCCTTGAGCGTGAGCGTCAGCACCTCCTGCCCGTACTTCTTCTTGAGCAGGTCGACGCACGCCCACATGTAGACCTTCTTCTGTTCGAAGAGGTCGGCGTCGTGGTCGCGGATGATGTAGCTCACCGAGGCGTGCTCCACCGTGCCGTTCACCCCGACGCAGTGGTAGAAGCCCTCGTACCCGTCGGTATACTGCGGGCGCTGTTCGGCGGGCAGCAGCGTCTGCAGTTCGCACGCCACGTCGAGCGCGTTAATCATCTTCCCCTTGGCATAGCCCGGGTGGACGTTGCGCCCCTGGATTTCGATTTTGGCGCTCGCGGCGTTGAAGTTCTCATACTCGAGCTCGCCCTCCATGCCGCCGTCGACCGTATAGGCGAAGTCGGCACCGAAGGCCTCCACGTCGAAGAAGTCCACGCCGCGTCCCACCTCCTCGTCGGGGGTGAAGCCGATGCGGATTTTGCCGTGCCGGAGCTCGGGGTGGGCGAGCAGGTACTCGGCCGCGCTCATGATTTCGGCCACACCCGCCTTGTCGTCGGCCCCCAGCAGCGTCGTGCCGTCGGTGTGGATGAGCGTGTGGCCCTTGAAGAAGCTCAGCTCGGGGAAGTCCTTGACGGTCATCGTCAGGTGGCCGTTGAGGAAGATGTCGCCGCCGTCGTACTCCTCGATGATGCGGGGCTTAATGTCCCGGCCGCTCATGTCGGGCGAGGTGTCCACGTGGGCGATGAAGCCGATGACGGGGGCGTTCTCGCACCCGGGCGTGGCCGGAATGGTGCCCATCACGTAGCCGTAGCGGTCCATCGTGACGTCGGTCATGCCGAGCGTCCGCATCTCGTCGGCCAGCGCCGCAAGCAGCACCTTCTGCTTTTCGGTCGAGGGGAAGGTATTGCTCTGCTCCGACGACTGCGTGTCGTAGGAGACATACTTCAGAAATCGGTCCTTGAGTTCCATATCTTTTTTCGGTCGTTTTTTAGGGGTTTCTTGAAATCAATTGCAAGGTTGTTTCTATGTCGCTACTCCTCCTTGCGGGCGCGGAGCGTGTGCCACGAGAAGTAGCCAATCAGCACGAGGTACATCACCAGTCCGGTCCACTCGGCGGCGTTCGACGAGGCCCAGTCCGAGAGGAACCAGTCTACCTCGCAGAACTTCAGAATGGCGCTCACCACGCCCATCAGCGCACCGCCGGCGATGAAGCCCGAGGCGATGAGCGTACCGCGGT
This sequence comes from Alistipes sp. An31A, assembly GCF_002159425.1. Classification (NCBI taxonomy): domain Bacteria; kingdom Pseudomonadati; phylum Bacteroidota; class Bacteroidia; order Bacteroidales; family Rikenellaceae; genus Alistipes; species Alistipes sp. An31A. Next base: position 215,647 of record NZ_NFIO01000002.1, on the reverse strand, counting down.
CCATGCGCGCCTTGTTGAGCGCCTGGTCCTTCGAGCGTGTCGAGACGTACCAGGAGACCAGACCGCCGACCACCAGCGGGGCGTTGAGCTCCATGGGGATGAACATACCCAGGGCGAAGGCCAGGGCCGGCACGCCGATGGCTGTCAGCACGAGCGCCAGCGCCGCGCCGCAGAAGTAGAGCATCCAGGGGGTCTGTCCGCCGGTCATCAGCGGCTGGATGACGGCCGCCATGGCGTTGGCCTGCGGAGCGACGAGCGCCCCCTCGCCGACGAAGCCGTAGGACTTGTTGAGGACAATCATCACGCCGGCAACCGTTGCGGCCGAAACGAACGTGCCCAGGAACTTCCAGGTCTCCTGCTTGCGGGGCGTCGTGCCCAGCCAGTAGCCGATTTTGAGGTCGGTGATGAAGCCGCCGGCCATCGAGAGGGCCGTGCAGACCACGCCGCCGATAATCAGTGCGGCGGTCATGCCCGTCGTGCCGTTCAGACCCACCGCCACGAGCACCAGCGACGAGAGAATCAGCGTCATGAGCGTCATGCCCGAGACGGGGTTCGACCCCACGATGGCGATGGCGTTGGCCGCTACGGTGGTGAAGAGGAACGAGATGACGAAGACGATGAGAATCGCCGTGACGGACTGTACCCAGCCGTCGAGCAGCCCGAAGTGGAAGAAGACGAAGACGCAGACGAGCGTGGCGATGAGCAGCGAGAGGATGCGCTTCATCGTGATGTCGCGCTGCGTGCGCTCGGTGGTGTCGGCCCCCTTCTTGCTGCCGCCCAGCTCCGAGACGGCCAGACCGACGGCCTGGCGGATGATGCGCGACTGGCGGACGATGCCGATGATGCCCGCCATGGCGATACCGCCGATGCCGATGGGCTTGCCGATGTAGGTGTAGAGGTTCTCGGCCGTGAAGAGCTGCTGCGGGTCATCCAGCAGCCCCTGGTTCGTCACGCCCAGCAGCGAGGCCAGCGCGGCGGGGTCGAGCGCCTCGGTGAGCGAGCCGACGAGCGGTACGATGAGGAACCATACGAGGCACGAGCCGGCCGTGATGATGAGTGCATACTTGAGTCCGATGATGTAGCCCAGACCCAGCACGGCGGCCGAGGTGTTCAGTCCGAAGACCACCTTGAACTTGTCGGCGAGCGTCTCGCCCCAGGCGCAGATGCGCGTCGAGACGGCGTCGGTCCAGAGTCCGAAGGTGCCGACCACGAAGTCGTAGAGACCGCCGACCAGACCCGCCACGGCGAGCAGCTTGGCCTGGTTGCCCCCCTTCTCGCCCGAGATGAGCACCTCGGTGGTTGCCGTGGCCTCGGGGAAGGGGTATTTGCCGTGCATCTCCTTGACGAAGTACTTGCGGAAGGGAATCATGAGCAGGATGCCCAGCATGCCGCCGAAGAGCGACGAGAGGAAAACCTGCCAGAAGGCGGCGTCGAGCCCCAGGATGTAGAGCGCCGGGAGGGTGAAGATGGCTCCGGCGACAACGACGCCCGACGAGGCGCCGATGGACTGGATGATGACGTTCTGGCCCAGCATGTTCTTCTTGCCCAGCACGGTGCCCATGCCCACGGCGATGATGGCAATCGGGATGGCGGCCTCGAAGACCTGGCCCACGCGCAGCCCCAGATAGGCAGCGGCGGCCGAGAAGATGATGGCCATGGCGACGCCCATGAGCACCGAGTAGGGGGTGACTTCAATCGGGGCGGGCGAGGCCGGCATGACGGGAGTGTACTCCTCGCCGCGTTTGAGTTCGCGGTAGGCGTTCTCGGGAAGCGATGTTTTGGGTGTTTCCTGGTTCATGTCAAGGTATGCTTTGAAACGTTGGTTCGATGGGGTGTTCGGCGGGGTGTCGTGCAGCTGCTCGCGAGCCGTTCGTAAGGGCTTGGCCGACGGTCGGACCTGTTGCCGCGTCCGGGGCCTCCGGCCGGACCTGTGGCCGCGTCCGGGGCCTCGCGTTGGGCCTGCTGCCGGTTGTCGCCTCGGGGCGGCGTCGTGGTCGGGGCGGCGTCGTGGTCGGGGCGCCGTCGGCCGGAGGGGCGCCTGCTGATGTTGGTCGGAGGGGGCCTGCCGCGACTGGCAGAATGCCCGCTTCGAAGTCCGGGAGGCGGGGACCGCTACCGGTTGTCGCCGCTGCCCGAGATGAGGTGGCGCTGCATGCGCGAGCGGAGCTTCTCGACGTTCATGCGGGCAACCTCGTCGAGGTCGTAGCCCAAATCGCGCGAGAGGGTGGCGCAGTACCACAGCACGTCGCCAATCTCCTTGACGATTTCGAGCCGCTTCTCGTCGGTGAACTCCTCGTGACCGTCGCGGATGACCTTCTTCACCTTGTCGGCCACTTCGCCCGCCTCGCCCGTCAGGCCGAGCGTCGGGTAGATGATTTTGCGGTTCTCGGGATATATCGCCGTCTCGAGGGCGTGCTGCTGGTATTCGTTGAGTGTCATAATCGGGTGGAAATTTTGGTAAGTCTGTGCAAAAATAGCAAAATATTTGGTAAACGTGCGGCCAAGGCCCCGTTTCTCGGCGGCTCCCGGGCCTTTTCTCCGGCAACGGGCTCCTGCGGCAGCGTGCGGCCCCGGGCGGTGGGGTGTGGCGGTCGGGACGGGTGTAGCGGCGGGGGGCCGGCAGCCTCCGGAGCGGTTACAGCCCGCCGAGAAACTCCGTGATGGCCTGCACAAGTCCCGGGGCGAGGGGCAGCGTCGGGTCGCCATAGGCCGTGCGCATCTGTCCTTCGAGCGTCGTCTCGTCGCACGCCTTGAGCGTGTGCGCCATCTTCGGGATGATGCGGAGCGGGGCGTCACGGCGCACCGCGGCGAGCTCCTCTGCATGGAATGCGGGAACCTGCAGGTCGTTGTCGCCGGCTGCAATCAGCACCGGGACCTTGACCTTAAGGAGCTCCTGCTGCGGGTCGTAGCGCATCTGCGAGATGATGAAGGGCTGCACGTCCGTGTTGAAAAGCGCCTGGAACTGGGGGTGGTAGGCCATGTCGACCCGCTCTCCCCGCTTGAGTGCCCCGATTATCTGCATCGCTTCGAAGTAGAGCTCCATGTGCGCCGGAACGAGTTGCCCGGCCAGTTGCAGGCGGAGCACCTTGTCGAGCGGGTAGCCGGTGCCGCAGAGTGAGACGACGCCCGCAACGGCCGGCGAACGCTGTGCGGCGACCAGTGCGATGAGCGCCCCTTCGCTGTGACCTGCGAGCACCACGCGTTGGAAGCCCTCCTTCGAGAGAAGGTCGGCCAGCGCCACGGCATCGTCGATGTACTGGTCGAAGGTGAGCTCCCGCAGCTGCGTCGGGTCGTCGAGCTGGCTCGAACCGATGGCCCGCTTGTCGTAGCGCAGCACGGCGTAGCCCGCTGCCGTCAGCTCCTCGGCCAGCAGGCGGTAGGCGTCGCAGCGGATGCCCAGCCGGTTGTTGCCGTCGCGGTCCGTGGGGCCCGAGCCGGCAATCAGCAGCAGGGCGGTCTGCGCGCCCCCGGCGGGTACGGTCAGCGTGCCGTGGAGTTTGCCGAAGTCGCGTTCGCACTCCACCTGACGCGATTCGTATGCGGCGCCGTATGCCGTGTCGTGCGCTGCGGCTTCCGGCGCTGCGCCGCTTGTCTGTGCTGCGGTCCGGAGCGTCGGTGCGGCCGTCAGCAGGATGCAGAGCGAGAGCAGCAGTCGTTTCATAGTCTTTCAGAGTTTGTCGATGATGTGTTCCAACCCGATGCCGTGCGAGGCCTTGACCAGTACGAGGGCATTCCCGACCGGGTGGCGCTCCAGTTCGGCGGCCAGCTCCGTGCGCGAGGGGTAGAATTCGGCGCGCCGTGCCACCTCGCTTCCGGCGCAGGCCCGGGCGAACTCGCCGCCGACGAGCATCAGCCGCGCCGCAGGGTCGCCGGCGGCCAGCGCGGCGATGGCGCGGTGCTCCTCCTCGGACCAGGCCCCCAGTTCGAGCATGTCGCCCAGAATGAAGATGCGCTGCGTGCGCCCGTCGAGCGGCTCGCCGAGGAAGTTCTCCACCGAGGCGTGCATGCTCGAGGGGTTGGCATTGTAGCAGTCGACGATGAGCGTATTGCGCCCCGTTACGACCCGCTGCGAACGGTTGTTGTCGGGACGGTAGCCGGCAATCGCCGCGCGAATCCGCTCCTCGGGAACCCCGAAATAGCGTCCCACAGCCGCTGCAGCGGCGATGTTGGCCCGGTTGTAGGCCCCCTCCAGATGGCTCTCAATCCCGTCGGCGCCGTCGAGCGGGCAGCGGACGCTCTTCAGAGCGGGCCGTTCGACGGCCATCTCGCCGAGCGTCGGGTCGGCTTCGGGCACGAAGGCCGTACCGCCGTGGGCGGCGAGGTAGTCGTAGAGCTCGCCCTTGCCGCGGCGCACCCCCTCGGGACCGCCGAAGCCGTCGAGGTGGGCCCGGCCGATGTTGGTGATGAGCCCGTAGTCGGGCTCGGCAATCGAGGCCAGCAGGGCGATTTCGCCGCAGGCGCTTGCCCCCATCTCCACCACGCCGAACTGCGTCGAGGCATCCATCGCCAGCAGCGTCAGCGGCACGCCGATGTGGTTGTTCAGATTGCCCTGCGTGGCGCGGAGCACGAAGCGCTCGGAGAGCACGCGGGCGACGAGCTCCTTGGTCGTCGTCTTGCCGTTGCTGCCTGTGATGGCCAGGATTGGTATGGCCAGTGCGCGGCGGTGTTCGCGGGCCAGCGCCTGGAGCGTCGCGAGCACGTCGTCGACGAGGATGCACCCCTCGCCGGCTGCCGACGGGTCGTCGACAACGGCCCGCACGGCCCCCTTTTCGAGGGCCTCGGCGGCAAAGCGGTTGCCGTCGAACGAAGTGCCCTTCAGGGCGAAGAAGAGCGAGTCGGGCAGTATCCGCCGCGAGTCGGTCGAGATGTGCGGATGCTGCCGGTAGATGGCGTAGAGTTCCTGAATGTTCATGTGCTGTCTCTGTTCGAATCGGTTCTGGGGGGGCCGGGGCCGGGCGTGTCGCGCCGGACTTCTGTCCCCGATTGTGCAAAAGACCCGCACCGGCGCAGCGGTACGGGTCCCGTTGGGGTCGGCGGCGGTCAGATGTGCCGGTCGCCGTTGTGGAACTTCACCTCGTCGATGAACTTGCGGATGTTCTGCTCCTCGGCGCGCGGACAAATCATCAGCACGTCCTCCGTGTCGACGACGATGTACTCCTTCAGGCCGCTGATGACGGCAATCTTCTCCTTGGGCAGCGAGACGATGCAGCTGCGCGTGTCGTAGAGGTAGCACCCTTCATCCGGCGCGGCGTTGGCGTAGCGGTCCTTGCGCGAGTGCTGGTAGACCGAGCCCCAGGTTCCCACGTCGCTCCAGCCGAAGTCGCCGCGGTGGACATATACGTTGTCGGCCTTCTCCATCACGCCGTAGTCGATTGAGACGGCGCGGCACTCCGAAAAGACAATCTCCAGGGCCGTGCGCTCGGCGTCGGTCCCCAGTGCCGGCATGGCGCCGTTGAACAGGGCGTGCAGCTCGGGCAGATAGCGGCGGAAGGCCTCGATGATGGTGCTCACCTTCCAGACGAAGATGCCCGAGTTCCAGAGAAACTCGCCGCACTGGAGGAAGGTCTGCGCCAGCTCCAGACCGGGCTTCTCGGTGAAGCTCTTCACCTTGCTGATGGCCCGCTCGTCCGAGACCTGGATGTATCCGTAGCCCGTTTCGGGGCGGGTGGGGGTGATGCCGATGGTCAGCAGCGCGTCGTGCTCCGAGGCGAACGAGGCGCAGTCCGTGACGATGCGTCGGAACTCCTCCTCGTTGAGAATCAGATGGTCCGACGGGGTGACAATCATCTCGGCCTCGGGGTCGCGCTTGAGCAGCGTATAGGCCGCATAGGCGATGCAGGGGGCCGTGTTGCGGCCGATGGGCTCGCAGAGCACTTGCCGCTCGTCGAGCTCGGGCAGATGCTGCAGCACCAGCTCCTTGTAGCGGCGGTTGGTCACCACCAGAAAATTCCCGGCGGGAATCATCGGCGCGAAGCGCTCGTAGGTCTGGCGAATGAACGATTTCCCGGTGCCGAGTATGTCGAGAAACTGTTTGGGCATGGCCTGACGGCTCTTGGGCCAGAAGCGCGTACCGATGCCGCCCGCCATGATTACACAATATTTCTTGCTCTCCATAAGTTATATTATAGCGTGTTCAGCAAGACAAAGATAAAAATATTTTGTAACTTTGCCGCCCATGCAGTATAAATTATTTCTTCGCGATGAAGATTAAACTCTTTACGGTTCCCAACCTGCTGACGCTCTCCAACCTGCTCTGCGGAGCGTTCGCATCGTTGGCGGCGCTGGTCTACGGCAGCCTCGAATGGGCCTTCTGGCTCATTGTCCTGGCCGCCGTCTTCGACTTCTTCGACGGCTTCGTGGCGCGGCTGCTCAAGTGCCCCTCGGCAATCGGCGTCGAGCTCGATTCGCTGGCCGACATGGTCTCCTTCGGATTCGCCCCCTCGGCCGTGGTCTATGCGATGACCGTCGGCGGGATGGCGGAGGGAACCCCCGTGTGGATTCGCCTTGTGGCAACCTTCGTATGCTTCGTCATGGCGGCCTTCTCGGCGCTGCGGCTGGCCAAGTTCAACATCGACGAGACGCAGCACACCGAATTCTGCGGCCTGCCCACCCCGGCCAACGCCCTCTTCTTCTCCTCGCTGGGATTCATCGGCGTGCGTACGGGGCTCGATTTCGGCGGCTGGCCGCTGCTCATCGTCGTGGTGGCGATGTCGTGGCTGCTCGTCTCGCCCGTGAGGATGTTCGCCCTCAAGTTCCGGGGCTTCGGCTGGCGCGGCAACCAAATCCGCTACCTCTTCCTGCTGCTCTGCGTGGCGGTGATTGCCTCGCTGAGAATCTATGCCATTCCGGTCATCATCCTGCTCTACATCCTCATCTCGGCCATCCGCTGGGGGATGCAGGCCAACCGCGGCGGGCAGGAGCCGGCGGAGGCGCAGGCGGCCGAAGAGCGCACGGATGAGGAGGCGCGGAGCGCCTCGGACGATGCTCCGAAAGTGGAGTAACCATCCATCCGGCAGCGCGCGGAACCCTCTGCCCGTGAGCGGTTCACGTCGGGCGGAGGAATGCCGGATTTGAATATTTAAAAAATTTTTAATTACCTTTGCGGCGCAAAACCGCTCCTGAACGTATGAATCGGTGGTCGAACAAAATCTTCTGGGCGCTTCTGACCGGGCTGCTCCTTGTCGTGTGGCCCCAAGGCGGTTCCGCTCAGGGATTGGACGCTCGGGCGCTCATGCGTGCGCAGCAGAACGGGCAGTCGGGGGCGCTCTACGGCGGCAACCCCTACGAGAACATGAATGGCGAGGAGGGCGAAGGCCAGCAGCAACAGGATACCACCAAGAAGGAGCGCAAAATCCGCAAGCCGCTCGAGAGCTACTTCTTCGACGACTCGACGCGGGCGCGTCCCAACTTCATGTGGCACATCAGCCGCGACTACAACCGCGTGCAGCTGCGTGATATCGACACCACGCTTGCGGACTACCGCATCGACTACCCCTTCTACCGCCACGGGGTGGGAGACATGGCGCAGGGAGGTCTGGGCCAGACGTCGCAGCCGCTCAACTACTTCGACCGGCCGCAGGAGTTCAACTTCACCTTTGCGGCGCCATACTACGCCTACCTCTACGACATGGAGAACGTGCCGTTCTACAATACGAAGAAGCCGATGATTCGCCTCTCGTACCTCGAATCGGGCCAGAAGAAGTACCGCGAGGAGAACTTCGACATCATGCATGCGGCACAGATATCGCCGTCGACGGGCTTCAACGTCGACTACAAGGCGCGCGGAACGCGGGGCAAGTACATCTGGTCGTCGACCAAGAACCACAACCTCGCCCTGGCGTTCAACCATACGGGCAAACGCTACTCGGTGCATGCCGGTTACATCAACAACCACATCGAGCAGCAGGAGAACGGCGGCGTGGTTGGCAAATGGGCCATTGCCGACACCACGTTCGAGATGCCGTCGGGCGTTCCGATGAAGCTGGCGGATGCAGAGGCGAAGAACCTCTACCGCAACAACGCCTTCTTCATCACGCAGTCGTACGGCATCCCGCTCCAGCGGGTCACCGAGGAGGACTACTCGATAGCCGGACTTTCGGCCGTCTACATCGGGCACTCCTTCGAGTACAACTCGTGGAGCAAGGTCTATACCGACATCCGGGCACCCTATACCGACGAACGCGGTTCGCGGAACCCGGATACCGGGGAGTGGATTCCGACCGAGGGTTACTACTACGACAACTGGTACCTCAATCCCACCGAGTCGCGCGACTCGACCTACGAGCGCGTGATATCGAACCGCCTCTTCGTGCAGGCGCAGCCGTGGGACCGCAACGGCGTGGTGGGAACCATCGACGGAGGTGTGGGACTCGACCTGCACACCTATGCGCAGTTTGACCCGGAGGATTTCCTCTCGGGCAAGTACTCTACGGTCAAGAAGACCAGTTTTTTCGCCTACGGCTCGGTGGGCGGCAAAATCAAACGGTATGTCGACTGGGATGCGAACGTGAAGTTCTACCCGTCGGGATACAGAGGCGGAGACCTGACGCTGGGGGCCCACCTGGCGTTGATGGGGACGCTCCGCGGCCATCCCCTGATTCTCGAGGGACGCTTCTCGATGGAGCGGCGTTCGCCCAGCTACTGGGAGGAGAATCTGTGCTCGAACCACTACATGTGGTCCGCTCCTTTGGACAAGGAGACTGAAACTCGATTCGAGGTGAAATTCTCGCTGCCCGACTATGCCTTCGAGGTGGAGGCGTGGCAGGGTGTCGTGACCGACAAAATCTACTACGGGAACGACCGCCTGGTGGCGCAGCATTCGGGGAGTGTAAGCCTCACGAGTGTGTACGCTCGCAAGGATTTCCGCTTAGGCGGACTTCATCTGGACAACAGGGTATTGTTGCAGTGGAGTACGAATCAAGAAGTTGTACCCGTTCCGCTTCTCAGCGCCTACCTCTCGTACTACTACGAGTTCTGGGCCGTGCGCAACGTATTGCGCCTGCAGTTCGGACTGGACGGGCATTACCATACGCGGTACTATGCCCCCGGCTACAATCCGGCACTGTCGGTGTTCTACAACCAGCGGGAGACCGAGGTGGGGAACTATCCCTACGTCGACCTTTTCCTGATGGCCAAGTGGAAGAGAATGAGGATTTTCCTCAAATACCAGCATCTGAACAAGGGGCTGTTCGGCAATGGCGAGTACTTCTCGCTGGCCGACTACCCGCTCAATCCGGGCATGTTCAAAATCGGTATCTCGTGGGGGTTCTATGATTAGCGTACTGTTCTGCACGGTGTAAGCTGCCCGCAAAACAGTGATGTATGCTGAAAAAGACAGTTTTAACCTTTTCGTTCTTAACCTTAATTACTACCTTTTACGGCTTCAATGCCCGCATGAGCGTTCCGATGGACGGAACGCAGCAGTCGGACGAGACGGTGGACTCCGCGACGGCCTCCCCCTATCTCGACGACGCACCGGTAATCTCGGCCTACGATGGCCTGATTCGCTCCATCAGCGAGCGTGAGGGCAACGATTGGCGGCTGATGAGTGCCATAGCCTACCACGAATCGCGCTTTACGCCCGATATCGTGTCGCGCAGCGGAGCGCGCGGTCTGATGCAGATTATGCCCTCCGTAGCGCGTCAGTTCGACGTTCCGGTCGAGCAGATTGCCGACCCCGAGACGAACGTCTGGCTGGCCAACCGACTGATGTCGACGATTCAGTCGATGCTCCGCTTCCCGCAGGGAACTTCGGAAAAGGACCGGATGAGCATCGTGCTGGCCTGCTACAACGGCGGAATCGGTCATGTGAACGATGCCCGCCGACTCGCGCGGCTCAACGGCGAGAATCCCAATTCATGGGAGGTCGTTTCGCGCTACCTTGAGCTCAAGGCGCAGCCCGAGTACTATGAGAACGACGCCGTCAAGTGCGGCAAGTTCACGGGTGTCGCGCAGACGAGAGCCTATGTCAACGACGTAATCGGTCGTTACGATACATATTGCCGTCTTGCCCGCCGTTAGCGGCGTGCGAGGGGCATAACCCGGGAGGGACTCCGCTTCTGTCAGGATGCAGAGTCCCTCTTTTTTGTGCCTGTTCCTCCCGCTGTCTTCCCGCCTTCTTTTCGCCTTTTCCCTTGCTTCGCTTCCTGCAACCCTTTGCCCGTTCTCAGCCTCTTTTTCCGCACGGGTTTCTTCCGCCGAGCCTTTTCTGCCGGGTTCCTTCCGCCGTCTCTGCTCTCTTCACCCTCTTTTCTTCCGTTTTCAGCCTGTTTCTGCCCGTGCAGACCAGCCCTGCCCCATGTCGCCTCTTCGGCCCTCAGAGGCAAGAAAAAGCCCGGTGACCGTCGGGTCACCGGGCTCGGTATGGCTGCGGCCTCGGGCCGCATCAGTCGTAGATGAGTTCGAAGTCGTCCACCCACAGTTCGCTCTTGTCGCAGCCGGTGAAGTAGTCGCCCCAGCGCGACGACGAGCAGACGATGAGGATGTGGGTCGGCACGCGGTCCGTCGAGGTGTACTCAATCGGGATGGTGAACTCGGTCCATTCGTCGATGTTCTCCACCATCACCTTCTCGCCGTAGCCCACTACGTCGGGCCCCTGCGCATTGAAGAACGAACTCTTGTCACCCGTGTAGACGGCAATCGGAACGTCGTTCGTACCGTAGAAGTCGCGCGTGATGTAGTCGACCCAGACACCGTACTTCTCGGGGGTCCACGTACCCAGCGCAATGTAGATGATGCCGTTGTCGTCGGTCACACCCTGCTGGATGTCCACACCGACCGGAACGCTGCCCACGCGGTTGATTTTGCCCCCCTTGAACTTCACCCATCCGTGGAGTGCCGTCGGACGGTAGCCGCACGGGCGGCCGAATCCCACCACGCCGTTGGTTCCCTTCGTGGCGAAGTACTCGCCCGTGAAGAGGTTTCCGGCCGCGAACTTCAGCACCACCCACTTCGAGGTGAGGTGTGCCGAGCGGGTGCCCGTCGAACCGGGCCGCGGGTCGTTCTCGGGAATCGAGATGTTGTCCGACTCGCTGAGTGTCGTCGAACCCTTGTTACCCGTATCCCAGAAGGGCGTCCCGTCGTCGAGCAGGTAGGGCAGCCAGTATTTGCGCTTGGGGGTGATGTTGAGGTCGGGCGCCGTCCACTCCTCGAAGCCACCGTTGGGGAGTGTCCAGGTCGCCTCGGTGCGGACGCTGCGGGGCTCCGACAGGTCGTCGTCGGCATAGGCCACCACCTCGTAGTCGGTCTCGGCCTCGGCCTTGAGGCGGGCCTTGAAGCTGCCGCCGTCGACCTCGACGTCGGGCACCTCCAGCCACTCCTCCGACCCCTTCACACGGTAGCGGAAGCCCATCTTGCGCCCCTCGACACCGGCGCCGTAGAGCCAGATGACCTTGCTCCAGGCGTCGACCTGTGTCAGCATGACCGTCACGTCGACGGGAACGACGTGGAGAATCCACCGCTCGGTCTGCCCGAAGCAGGTGACGTCGACGAAGCGCACCGTCTCGAAGCTCGTTCCCGAGAGCTCTTCGAGCGTCGGCGAGTAGGTGGTGATGTCGGCCGGTCCGAGCTTGAGTTCGTTGACCTGCAGCGCGCTGAGGTCCGTTCCCTGGGGTACGTTGGCCACCACCGTGCGGTTGGGCACGTCGAACTGCGACGCTCCGATTTGTCCCGCCACGCTGAAGCGGCGCTCGATGTTCTGCTCGGCCACGATGCTCCACTCGAAACTCTGGTAGAGCGACAGCGTCACGTAGAGCGGCGTGCGGAGGTCGAACGTGCCGGTCAGCTCGCGCGACGAGCGCACCTGGGCGAGCAGCTCCTCGTTCGTCAGGCTCGTGCTGTGCGAGACCACGCCGAGCGTCACCTTGTCGATTTCGACGGCGCCCATGTCGGTCTGCTCCTCGAGCGAGAGGGTGACGGTCCGCGTCGTCACGTCAATCGACGCGACGGTGAACCCGCGCCCCTCGACCCCCGTGATGTTGATTTCGACCTCGGGGTAGGGTATGTCGTTCTTGATGCACGACTGCGCCAGCAGGGCCGCTGCGGCCAGCAGGGCGGTCAGGTATCTTTTCAATCTCATCCTATTATAACTTTTTCTTGTCCCACAGGTGGATGGTCATTCCGAAATTGATGGAGAATATGTTGAGCTTGAACTTCATGTTCGACGACTGGCGCGAGCCGATTTTGTTGCCGTCGGCATCCTTCTGCGTCACGTTGGTGTACTGGATGCCGCCCAGTCCGAACGAGATGGTGGCGCAGACGTTGGGGAAGATGTAGACCGCCGCGCCGGGGTTGAAGCCCAGCTTGAGCTGCGAGTTCTCGCTGTAGGTGCGCTTGATTTGGCCGCTCGTCTCGTAGGCGAACTGCGTGTTGCCGGTCGAGAACGAGAGTTCGAACTCGGCAAAGAGGCCGAAGCGCCCCTTGGGGTCCAATCCGGCGTAGGAACGGTGGAACAGACCGAAGGCATAGTTGTCGCTCTGCAGGTTGACATAGGGAATCTCGGCCGAGATGTCGTTCGATTCGCCCATGTCGAAGCGCATGTTGTTGAGCGTGCCGTCGATGTGCGTGTATCCGAAGCGGACGCCGATGCAGCGGTTGTCGCGGTAGAAGTAGCCGGCGAAGGGGCGCACCGAGGCCATCGTACCGTCGGCGTTGATGTTGTCGAGGATAATCATGAAGTCGGTGTCGTCGCTCGTCAGGGTGCCGTACGAGGCCGTAAGGCCCATCATCACCTCGCCCTTGTAGGCGAACTTCAGCTTGTTGATTTCACGGTCGATGCGCCGGCGCGTGGGGAGGAAGTGCCGCTTCGTCTTGCCGGCTTCGGCACCCGACATCCGCAGCGAATCTTCCGCTGCGGGCCTTGCGGCATCGGGCACCGTTTCGGCCGTTGCGCCGAGCAGGGTGAAGAGGGTCAGAATCGTGAAGAGTATCGTCTTTTTCATGCGCGTGCCGTTTTAGAGGTAAAAGGCCATGCCGAGGCCAATCGAGAAGATGTTGACCTTGAAGTTCATCATGCTTGCCGAGCGTTTGCCGACGGTCACCTGGTTGTGGACCTGCTTGGTGTGGGAGTAGGAGATACCCATCACGCCGACATTCACCTCGACGGCCATGTTGTTCGTTGCGAAGGCCACGATACCGGGCGAGAAGCCCAGCGAGAGCGAGTAGCCCGTCTCGTAGGTGCCCTTCACGGGCGAGTCGTTGGCAAAGCGGGCCTGCGAACCGCCCACCGAGAGCTGCGTCTCGTTGAAGAGCGCGAAGCGCTTGCTGCGCCCCAGCGGGATGTACTGCCGCCAGATGGCCGAGATGGTGTAGGAGTGCTTGAGCGAGTAGAAATCCTTGGCCTGGAGGTTGATGCCCGAATCCTCGTCGCCGAGGCTCAGGTTGGCCTTGTCGAGCTTGAGCAGCGTGCGCCCGTAGGCGAAACGTGCGCCGAGCGCCATGTTGTTGCGGAAGGCGTAGGCCACCATCGGGCTGATGCGGAAGGTGTAGCCCTCGGATTCGATGCCCTCGATGACCAGAAAGCGGTACGAGTCGTTCGAGTGGGCCGAGTAGGAGGCCGTACCGCCGAAAATCCACTGTCCGCGCGGCACGAAGAGGTTGTGCGTGTCGGTCAGGCCGCGCTGCCGGCGCTTCTCGTTGATGGTCATGGGGCGCAGCTCGGTCTTTTGGGTCGTCCGGGCGTCGGCGGCCTCCTCGGAGGCCATCTCCTCGGCGGCCGTCTCTTCGGCCGCTGCAAGCGGGTTGCGGTGCGACTCCTGGGCCCGGAGCGCCGGGGTCGTGCCCAGCAGCGCCGCGAGCGCGAGCAGCAGTGAGTATGTCAGTATGCGCATGGATGCGTGCGTTTGTGTCGTTAGTAAACCCATTCGAAGTCGTCGACGTAGAGTACGTTCGACGTGCAGCCGAGCATGTACTCGCCGTAGGCGTTGGCCGAGCAGGAGATGACGATGGCGTATTTGCCCGAGGGGCGTGCCGCGTGGTCGTAGAAGTGGAACTCGATGTCGCGCGTGAGCATGGCGTCACCCTCGGTGTTGCCGTCGAGCGTCAGCATCGCGTAGCCGATGATGGCCCCCTCGTCGGTGCTCTGCATGGTCGTGGGGTTCCAGGCGCCGGTCGGGGCGCTGGTACCCGACGATACCTTGTGGCGGGCGCTCCAGTCGACGATGCAGGCGTAGATGGTGGCGCGGTCCTGGTCGCCGCTCTTGATGGGCGGTCCGGCGTAGCCCTTGTCGTTGTTGACGATGCCGACCGTGGCGTGGTACTTCACGCGCATGGCACGCGGCCGCGCCTGCCAGGTGTAGGGCTGTCCGAACTCCACCACGCCGGTGGTCAGACCGTCCTTGTAGAAGAGGCCCGAGAGGAGGTTGCCGGCGGCCAGACCCACCAGCGGCGGCGACGACGAGGCCAGCTTGGCGCAGTACGAGCCGCCCATTCCCGCAAAGGTGCCCTGCGAGCAGAGCGTCTTGGCGAAGGAGTTGTTGCCGCTGGCCCAGAACGACGAGTTGCTGCTTATCTCGACACCGAAGCAGGGGAGCGATGCGCTCTCCATCCCGCCGTCGGGGATGCTCTGTGTGGTCGAGGTCGTGAACGAGCCCTCGCCGCGGGGCGTTCCGTCGAGCGTGACGGCGTAGGCGTACTCCGCATTGGCGAAGATGCCGCTGCCGGCCGCCGGGGTGTAGACGGAGAGTCCACCCTCGTTGTTCGATTCGTTCCATTGCGGGGCGAAGGTGGCCGTGTAGAGGTCCTCGCCCGTACGGCTGCCGTCAAGCTGCTGCCACTCCTCGCTCACCGGCTCGCCGTTGGCCCGGGTGCGGCGCAGCGAGAAGCGCACTGCGGGGGTGTGGCTGTCGAAGACCATCGCGCGCAGCGTCACCGTGTTGTTCCAGAGGTCGTAGTCGCCCTCGCCAACCATGATGAGCCCCTCGAAGCGGAACTCGCTCGTGGCGGTGAGGTGGCCGCCATCCTCGTCGTCGATGTCGAAGGTGAGCGTCTGGCTGCCGGCCGGCAGCTGCGAGAGGAACTCCTCGCCGAGGGTCACCGTGAGTGACGTTTCGGAGGTGAGCTGCGCGGTGATGCCCGGCTCGGTGGGGTGGAGCAGGTCGTACTGCGCGTCACCCACGCGCAGCGTCGTCGACGAGAGCGCACCCATCGAGGTGATGAGGAAGCGGCGCTCGCCCGAGGTGTACTTCTGGACCGCCTTCATGTCGAAGCCGTCGCCCGTGATGGTGGGGTCGGGGCTGAAGATAATCGTATCGTCGTGGTCGTCGGTCGAGGTGTCGACCGTGAGCGTGAAGTCGATGAAGCCCGGCAGGTCCTCCGAGTAGCGGAACGAGAGCTGGTACTTGCCGGCGGCCTTCACGTCGTCGATGCGTCCCGACTTCTCGATGAGCCCCTTCTCGGGGTGTTCGCCGCGGAAGAGCCAGCTGAGCGAGGTCACCCCCTCGGGCAGCAGCAGGTAGCCCGTGCCGCTTTCGGTGAAGCGCAGTGCCGCGAGGGAGCCCTCTTCGGCAGCCGTCGGGTCGAGCTTGTCACCCGCGGCAACCCACGTGAGGTAGCCCTCGTTGAAGTTCTTGGCCACTGTGGGGTCGTAGCTGACCTCGACGACGGTGTTCCGCAGGCGGCACTCCACGTCGACGCGCGACGTCTGGCCCGCCGTGACGGTGAAGGACTCGGCGCCCCGGTAGCAGCGGGCGTCGAACGAGGCCGGAAGCTCTTCGCCCAGCTCCACCTCGATGCGGTAGTCGCCCGCCAGCAGCTCGAGCGAGGAGGGGAGCGCCTCCTGCGAGTCGTATTGGCGGATGAGCCCGCCGTCGGCGTTGTAGATGCGGACCGCAAGGTGCTCGAAGGGGTCGTATCCCCCCTCGTCGCTGCGCGTGGTCGAGAGCGCCATCTCCACGCGGCCGTACCCCTCCGTGCCTCCGGCCGTCTGCTCCTTCGAGCAGGAGCCTCCGCCGAGGAGCAGTCCCGCAAGCGCCGCAACATATAGAATGAGATGTTTCATCGCAGTCGTTCGTTTGTGTGGAATTACTTCCGGTTAATCAGATGGAGGGTCTTGCGCGTCGTGACGCCGTTGTCGTCGGTCACTGCCAGGTGGAACTTGTGCTCGCCGGCATCCATCATCATCAGGATGCTGACAAACTGCGTGATGTCGAACGACATGGGCGAGGTGACGTCGCTGCCGGTCTTGAAGCCGAAGCTTTGGAGCGTC
Organism: Alistipes sp. An31A; assembly: GCF_002159425.1. Lineage (NCBI taxonomy): Bacteria > Pseudomonadati > Bacteroidota > Bacteroidia > Bacteroidales > Rikenellaceae > Alistipes > Alistipes sp. An31A. The sequence continues at coordinate 199,446 of NZ_NFIO01000002.1, read as the reverse complement.
TCGGCCAGCGCGCCGTCGACCGTGCAGAGGTCGAACGTCTCGGGAATGCCCACCGCACCGAGCATCGGGGCAAGCACCTCCGAGTCGATGTTCACCTCGAAGGCCTTGATGCCGTTCTCCGACTCGATGTCGACGACGATGGTCATGTCGGCCGACAGGTCATAGCTTTGGTCGATGTTGTAGCCGCGCCACGTGATGACGGGACCCGTCTGCGTGCCGCCCTTCTTCACCACGAGGGTCAGCGTCGCCTGCGTCGTCTTCCCGGCGGCGTCGCCCAGCGTCAGGGCGAAGGTGTGGGTGCCGGCGTATGTGTAGAGTTGCGGAATCTGGCGCGTGATGTCGAGCGTGAGTGCCTGCTGGCCCACCACCTGGCTGCCCAGCGGCAGTCCGAAGCTCGTCAGCACGGCTCCGGCCGTCGACGAGGCGTCGAGCGTGCAGAGGTCGAAGCTGCGGGGCAGCTGGATGCGGTCGAGCACCTCGAGCAGCGAGGCGTTGTCCGAGTCGATGGCCACGCCCAGCGAGGTGAGCCCTCCGGGGGCCGTCACCTTGAAGCGGAACGGCACGGTGCAGTTGCCCGTCTGGTCGAACATCGCGTCGGTGAGCGTGAAGGGCTGCGAGAGCTCCTGACCCTCCCATACGATGGCGGGGGCGTCCTCCGGTGCGTCGCCGCCGATGACCTCCTCCCAGAGTCCGTCGGTGCCGTTCACCTCGACCGTCTCGTCGAGCACGAAGTTGTCGACCTCGATGTCGAAGACCACGTCGCCCTTGTCGGCCCACTCGATGACGAGCGTGATTTTGCGCCACTGTCCCGCCTTGACGTTCGGGATGCTCTTGTTCAGCGTGACGGGCTTGCCCGTGTCGGCAAACGAGCCCGTGAGCTGGAATTCGAGCGTGTTGAGCTCCTTCTCGGGCAGGTAGTAGGCCGCGCGGGTCTCCTTCTTGCCGAATTCCATGCTCTTGTCACCCAGCGAGATGACGGCCTTCGTGTCGTCGCTCAGCATGTCGGCCAGGTCGGCCGAGAAGAGCATCGTCACCTTGATGTTGGCCAGCGTGCAGGTGATGTCGTCGAGCGTGGTGGTCTGCTCGCGCTCGATGACAAAATCCTTCGAGGCGGCATATACGGGCGCTTCCCACTCCACGTCGGGGAATTGCTCCTGCGAGCGGACCTTGAGCGTGTAGCTGCCCACCGGGAGTTCGTTCCGCTCCGCGGCCTTCCACTCGGCGTAGCTTTTGCTGGCGACCGATTCGCCGCGGGCGTTGACCACCTCGACGATGAAGTCGTCGACCTGGGGCGTCGCGGCCCGCGTTGCGGAGGCGTCGGCCGTGTCGTCGGGCATGGTCTCGGTCTCGCCGTCGTAAATCACCTTCATCTCCAGACCGCTCAGGCTCAGGTAGCCCACCTCGGTCGGGGTGCCGTTGCCCGAATCGGGCTTCTTGGCGTAGTTGGGCTCTTCGTTGACGCATCCGGCCAGAAGCGCCGCGCTGGAGAGCATCGCAAGGCATTGGGTAAGAATTCGCATATGGAGTCTCATGTTTTATTGCTGAATGGAGTCGTCGTTGAGTTCCACCTCGATGACGCGGGTCTCGACGAGCAGGTCGTTGCCCTCTTCGTCCACCCCGATGTAGATGTTGAGCGTGGCGCTGCCGGCATCGGCCGCGTCGTACTCGAAGATGTGGCGCGTGCGGGGCGTGGTGGCCTCGAGCCGTTGCTCGGGGAAGTTGACCTCACGGCCCGAGTCGGTGCCCGTTGCGCTCTGGCGCCGTGCCGTGCCGTTGACGGCGAGCGACGTGGAGGCCGCCACGCAGAGCGGGTCGGTCTGGTCCGGGTCGCTGCCGCCCCCCTCGAAGGTGAATTCGAAGGTGTTGGACGACCCCGTGGTGACGCTGAAGCGGGTGTCGTGGAAGTATTTGCGGAACTGCTCCGTGGTGCGGACGAGCGCCTGCGAGTTGGCCACCGTGGCGGTGATGTGCTCCTCGGTGGTCTGGCGGGGCTGGATTTCGAACTCCCGCTCACCGGCGTAGCAGCGCTTGCCGAAGCCCTCCTGCGTGGGGTCGCCCCATGTTACGGTGGCCTTGTAGCTTCCCTTGGCGAAGAGCTCGTCGGCCGACGCAAAGGCGGCGAGCGTCTCCCAGCTGCGGTCGTAGTCCGTGCCCGTGATGCGGAGCGCGAACTCCTCGCCCGCGGGGGCCTCCGCGCGGGTCGAGACACCCGCGACGATGTCGTTGCTCGGCGTGCAGTGCAGCTCCAGGCGGCCGTAGCCCCCGGCCGAAGCCGCCGGTTCGTTGTTCGAACATCCGGCGCCGGCTGTGAGCGCGGCGGCGGAGAGTATGATGAGAAGTCGTTTCATGTGCAGCGGCGTTTAGTGTACGATGGATACCTTGACGTTGTCGATGTAGAGCCAGAAGTTGCCGTTGGCGCCGAAAATGGGGGCGTCGTTCATCGTCGAGCTGACGCTCCACGAGGCGCGCGTAAGGCTGGTGGCTGCCGGGATGACGAACGAGTTCTCATAGGAGATGCCGTCGTAGGTCTGGTTCTGGTTGCGGTCGGCGCCCTCGGTTGCGGGCAGCACGACGTTGCTTTCGACCAGGTTGGGGATGGCTACCGAGCCGGCCTGGAAGCCCTGCACGTCGGTGTAGCCGTAGCTGTAGACGGCCGTGCCGTTGCCGGGCCCGTCGTCGACGAGCTGGACCCACGACAGGCGCATCTTCATCGACCAGCGTCCGCCCTTGTAGTTGTAGGTGACGCGCACCGAGGGGCTCTTGCCCTCCTTGATGCCGCCCAGGGGGGCCGAGTCAAGACGGGCGTTGTAGGTGTTCGAGGCAATCTGCTGGTTCTCGACGCGGGCGCAGATGCGCACCGCACCGTTGGCGCTGCCGGCGCCTCCCGCCTCGACGCCGATGCGGCTGCCGGTCCATCCCTGCGTCGAGAGGCCCCACTGGCTCAGGTCGATGCCCGTGCGGTCGCCCGAGACGACGTCGGTGCCGCCGACACCCGGGTTGTCCGACTCGCCGGTAGTCTGGTTGAGCGACGAAAAGTCCTCGAAGAGCAGGTAGGGGATGTCGAATGCCGGGATGACGTTGGTCTGGAAGGGGATAATCTGCGGCATGACGAACGAACGGGTGAGCAGCGCGTTCTCCGATTCGAAGGTGACGGTGAAGGCGGCGCCCGAGATGCCCTCGGGCAGCTCGCGGAGCAGCAGGTCGCAGGGCTCCTCTCCGACCGTGAAGGTGTGCGTGTTGCTGCCGTCGCCAAGGTCCATCCCCTCGGGAGCGGTCAGCGTAAAGCGCTGCACGGGTTCGCCGAGCGTCTCTTCGCCCGTGCCGTTGAGCGAGAAGCGCAGACGCGTGCCGCTCATGTCTGCCTCGGGCACATGGAGCCGGATGGGGGTGGTGTGCCCCTCGGCAAAGCTCTTGCCCGGCATGCGTGCCTCGACGGATTCGTAGTTGCGGCTGATGGCCTTGATGCGAATCTCCTCCTCGGTGGTGAAGTCGGCCGGGGCGATGATGGCCACCAGCGTGCTCCCCGCATCGACCGCCTGTTCCGGACGCAGCGTCAGCTTGACGGCACCGCCCGTGAGCGACGGGGCAGCCCCGGCGTCGCGCAGGTCGATGTTCATCGTTCCGACTACGGCGCGCGGGAAGGTCAGCTCGAGCGCCTCGACCGGTTCGCCGAGGGCGTTGGAGGCGATGTCGATTTTCAGGACGTGTACCTTGTGCTTGAAGCGGAAGTTGACCTGCTCGCTGTTGTCGCCCTCCTGCAGGGCGCCGGCGCCCTGTACCGGGGTGGCCACCATCACGTCGTGACGGCCGTCGAAGCGGCCGTTCTGCTCCGACGCGATGACGTAGGAGGCGGTCGTGCCGCTTACCGATGCAGGTACGGGCGAGAGGGCGCAGTAGTCGTAGCTCCCTTCGGCCATGGGTTCGATTTGTGCCGTGAATTTGGCGTCGCCGTACTCCTGGTTGTAGTGCCAGAGGGCAAACTCCGAGCCAGAGAGCGTCGCTTCGCCCTCGGCGTTGAAGGCCCACAGGGCGATTTTGTCGCCCGTCGACCAGCGGACCGAGATGCCGTCGTCGCCCAGTTCGGTCATGGGCTTCACTTCAATCTGCGGGCCGGAGCCTACGGTGGCGGTGATGAGCCGGTCGGAAGATGCTCCGCCGCTCTCCTCTTTCGAGCAACCGAGCGCCAGCACGGCGAGTGCCAGCAGGATTGTCCGGGAGTGTATTCGCATAGAAATCTGTCTTTTATTGACTGTATGCAAAAATAGTCATATCGCCCTTCACGGGAAAATAATTTCAACGAACACCCCGATTTTCATCATGAACGCCCCGATTTTTCCCGTTTTTCTCCTTCGCGGAAAAAGAATTTTGGAGCAGAAAAGCCCTCCTTTCGGACACTCTTTTTAGCCCGATGGTCCAATATTGTTCGTTTTGGCATGCGGGGGCTTTGCTCCGTCTGCCCGGCTTTATTCCACCCCGTTCGTTCCCGCCACCGTTTCGTTTCGTTCGCCCCGTCACGTTTGTCCCGTCCGCCTCGTCCCGCCTCTCTGCCGCGCTCCGTTGTTCCGACTCCGGCGTTCGGCTGCGGCATCTGACAGCCGTCTCTGAATCGGCCGCAAAAAAGGCCCGCCCCTCGCGGGACAGGCCTTGTTCGGTTGCCGCAACCGGTTCGTACCGGCCGCCGGCTCTATTGCTGCTGCTTGACGTACTTGTCGAGCCAGCCGAAGAATTCGCGGTTCCAGACCATCGAGTTCTGGGGCTTGAAGACCTGGTGCGCCTCATCCTCGAACTCGACGAGCCGGGCCGGAACCCCCTGCAGACGTGCGGCGGTGAAGGCCTCGAGCGACTGCGTGTAGGGGATGCGGAAGTCGTATTCGCCCGTGATGATGAGAATCGGCGTGTCCCACTTGCTGACGAACTTGTGGGGCGAGTTGGCGTAGGAGCGCTGCGCCGTGGCGTTCGACTTCTCCCAGTAGGCGCCTCCGTAGTCGTTGTTGACGAACCACAGCTCTTCGGTCTCGCCGTACATCGAGTCGAAGTCGAAGATGCCGCAGTGGGCGATGAAGGCCTTGAAGCGGTGCTCGTGGCAGCCGGCCAGGAAGTAGACCGAATAGCCGCCGTACGAGGCGCCCACGCAGCCCATGCGCGTCTCATCGGCCCACGGCTCGCGTGCCACGTCGTCGATGGCAGCCAGATAGTCGCGGATGTTCTGTCCCGAGTAGTCGCCCGAAATCTGGTCGAGCCACTCCTGTCCGAACGAGGGTACGCCGCGGCGGTTGGGCGCCACGACGATGTAGCCCCGGGCGGCCATCAGCTGGAAGTTCCAGCGGTAGCTCCAGCCGTTCGAGACGACGCTCTGCGGGCCGCCCTCGCAGTAGAGCAGCACGGGATACTTCTTCGCGGGGTCGAAGTCGGGCGGGAGGATGACCCACGTGAGCATCTGTTTGCCGTCGGTGGTCTTCACCCAGCGCTTCTGCACCTCGCCCATGCGGATGTGGTCGTAGATGTCGCGGTTGATTTCCGAAATCTGAGTGAGCGAACCGTCCGAGAGGCTCACCTCGAAGAACTCGGGGGCCGACGAGATGGTGGCACGCTCGGCCACCGCGCGGCCGCCGCCCGTCGAGAAGGACGTCAGGTCGTGGTCGCCCCGCGTGAGCACCTCCACGGGCGAGTGCCCCTCGTCGGTGAGCCGCACACGGCAAATCTGGTGCGTCGCCTCGATGGGCGCCACGAAGAGCAGCGTCGAGGCATCCTCCCAGACGACGTTCTGGGCGTTGTAGTCGAACTCGGTGGTGAGGTCCGTCATGGCGCCCGTCGTGGTATCGTAGAGGAAGAGCCGCGCCTTGTCCGACTCGTTGCCGGCACGCCGCTGCGAGAGGAAGGCGATGTAGCGGTCGTCGGGCGACCAGACGGGATACTTGTCGTAGCCCGGGAGCTCGTTCGACTGGATGGTCAGCCCGCCGGGATAGTTGACGCTGTCCGGCTTGCAGATGTTCTGCGTCGTGCCCGAGGCCAGGTCGTAGACGAAGATGTCCGAGTCGGTCGAAACGGCGTAGCGCATGCCCGTCAGCGGCTTGCAGGTGTAGGCGAGCCGGGTGCCGGCGTTGTTCCACGCAATCTCGGCCATGTCGAAGTAGGGGGCCAGCGGGGCGTCCCACGCCGCCTCGGCGTCGAGGATGTCGACACCCTCGGAGGCCTTGCCGCCGGCGAGCTCACCCACGAAGATGTGGCGGTAGCTCCCCTCGTCCCAGTAGTCCCAGTGGCGGGCCATCAGGTCGTCGTAGATGCGTGCCTTCGACTTGGGCATGTCGCGGTGCACGTCGGAGGAGCGGCGGTCGGCCACCTGCACCTGCTGCACCCACCAGATGTGCTGCTCGTCGGGGCTGATGCCGAAGCCCTCGACGGCGGGAGCTCCCTCCTGCAGCCCGGTCACCTGACGGGCGTTCGAGCCGTCGGCATCCATCACCCATACCTGCGACGAGCCGCTGCGCTCCGAGAGGAAGTAAATCCGGCTGCCGTCGGCATTCCAGCGCGGCGAGGAGCCCTCTGCAAGGCACTTGACCTGCTTCGAATCCATCTCTTCGACGTAGAGCGAGGTCGTGCCCCGGTTCTCGGCCATGTCGTACACGGTCTGGGCATAGAGCAGCCGCGTGCCGTCGGGCGAGAGCGACGAGGAGCCCGCGCGTTTCATTTTCCACATCACCTCGGGGGTGAGAATGCCCGCCTCGATTTCTTCGGGCGTGAGGGCGTTGTCGGTGGCCGCGCTTTGCGACGCCTGCTGGTCGCAACCGCTCAGGCCGATTGCTGCGACGACTGTCATGAGGAGCAATTTTTTCATTTCCTTACGGTTTCCTGATTGATTGAGTTTGAAATAAAATTTCTATTTTTGTGTCAAAATTCCTGCAATGACGCGAACGCTTTTCTTTGCGGACAAGTCCGTACTTTTTGCCGGCGAGCTCCCCGTGGGGGCCTCGTGCGACGTGATTCTGGAAAAGGGAACGGCCGTTTCACGTGCCAAGATACTGAAAATTCTCGAAACGAACAACAGCGTGGCCATCCTTTCGGACGACCCCGAGGGGGCTTTTCTCCGCTTTGCCGAGGAGTTCCTTCCGGTCGAGGCGGCGGGCGGCATTGCGGTGAACGGCCGCGGCGAGTGGCTGATGATTCACCGCAACGGGCGCTGGGACCTGCCCAAGGGGCACCTGGAGCCCTACGAGGAGCTGCCCGACTGCGCCGTGCGCGAGGTGGCCGAGGAGACGGGTGTCCGCTGCGAGGTGGTGCGGCCGCTCTGCCGGACCTACCACGCCTACAACCTCTACGGCAAGTGGGAGCTCAAGCGCACCTCGTGGTACGAGCTGCACGCACTCGACGGCGGCACCCCTTCGCCCCAGACCGAGGAGGGCATCGACCGCGTGGCGTGGTGCAATGCCGCCGAGGCGGAGCTTCATCTGCGCGACTCCTTCCCGACGATTCGCTGCGTGGCCCGCGCCATGAGAGGGTAGTGCACCGGCCCGGTGCGCTGCTGGCATGTTGCTGCCGGTGCCCGGTACCCCGACTGCCCAGGTACTTTAGTTGCCCGCCGCCGCGGCGTCAGACTTCAACATACAACGAGCGGTCCGCTCCCCAGTCGGGAGCGGACCGCTCGTTTTGTAACGACTCCTGCGACAGCCTCCTCGTTGAGGCCGATGCCGCGGCCGGGGCGGGGCTCAGAACTGCGGCGCGCTGTTCATGGCGCGGGCGATGCCCTCGGCAATCTGGTCGATGGCACCCTGCAGCTTCGAGCCAATCATCATTCGCATCATCATGTTGAGCTCGATGTGGAGCACCAGACGCATGCGGGTGTCGTTCTCGGCGACCGGATGCAGCTGAATCCAGAAGGCGAAGTCCATCGGCACGCCGCCGTCGTCGCCCACAATCTTCACTTTTTTCGGCGCCTCGCGCTCGGCCATGCGGAGCTTCACGGTGAAGCCCTTGGCCTTGAACGAACAGGTGTCTTCGGTGGCCTGCCACTCCTCGACCCGGTCGGCCAGGGCGGGGGTGAGGTTGTCGAAACGGCTGATGACGGCGTAAATCTGCTCCGCGGGGCGGAGAATCTGATGCTGTTTGGAGATGTATTCCTGCATGGATAGGTGTGTGTTGTAAGGTTCTGTTTTGCTCGTTTGCGGGCCGAATGGTTTCGTCTGCGGCCCGAATCGGCGGCAAATATACAAAAAGGCGGCTGCAGCGCCAAGCGAAAATGTACTTTTCCGGAGAGCGCACGGCGGCCCGCCGTAGAGGGACGGCCGTTGCCGCCTGCCGCGTGGCTGCACCACGCCTTCGGGAGGGCAATGCACCGGCGTAGGAGCGGCAAGCGAAACAGAGCGGCGGACCCGCGATGGGGCCCGCCGTCATGGGGTGCAGGGTGCATGCGGCACAGCAAGGTGCGCCGCGCTGAGCGAAAGCCGGAGCTGTGGAGGTCGGGGCTGCCGCTCCGCGTCAGTCGATTTCGAAGGTGCGGCTCTGGTCGTCGTCGACCGTGATGCGCACGTTCATCGTATCTTCGGGCAGCAGCGACTCGATTTTCTCGGGCCACTCCACCAGACAGAGGTCCCCCGAATAGAAGTACTCCTCGTAGCCGAAGTCGTAGGCTTCGCGGATGTCGTTGATGCGGTAGAAGTCGAAGTGGAAGATGCGCTTGCCCGAGGGAACCGAGTACTGGTTGATGATGGCGAAGGTGGGGCTGGTCACCGTATCCTCCGAACCCAGGCGGGCGACGATTTCGCGGATGAGGGTGGTCTTGCCGGCACCCATGCCGCCGCGGAAGGCGACCACGCGGCGGCGTCCGAGCATCTCGATGACGGCGTCGGCTACCTCGCCCAGGTCCTCCTGCGAGGTGATGTGAATGGTTTTCATCATTATCTTTTGCGTATGTGTTGTCTGTTGCTAATATGTTGCCGGCCTGTTGCGTTTGCCGGTTTCCGGTCCGTGGCGCACCCCTCCGTACGCCTCTTTCGGCCGCCCTGCCGGCTCGGGCCTCCCGTTTCCGGTTCCCGGCCTTGTTTCCGGCTCCCGCTTCCGGCCGGGCGTCTACAGCTTGGGCCTCAGCACGATGTAGGGGACAATCATCTCCTCCATCGAGATGCCGCCGTGCTGGAACGTGTTGCGGTAGTAGCGGATGTGGCGGTTGGCGTCGTTGTTGTAGACCAAAAAGTCGCTGTTGTAGGCGAAGATGTAGCTCGAGGTGAGGTTGCTCGACGGCAGCTGGATATCCTCCGGACGCTGCACCTCGTATACCTCGCGCGAGTTGTAGGCCAGGTTGCGCCCCGTCTTGTAGCGCAGGTTGGCCGACGTTTCGCGGTCGCCCGTCACCTTTACCGGATTGTCGACGCGGATGGTGCCGTGATCCGAGGTGATGATGACCGTGTGCCGGCGCTCGGCCAGCAGCTTGAGCATGGTGAAGATGTCCGAGTGCTCGAACCACGAACGGGTGAGCGAACGGAATGCCGCCTCATCCTCGGTCAGCTCGCGGATGATGTCCGTCTCGGTGCGGGCGTGCGAGAGGATGTCGAGGAAGTTGTAGACGATGACCGAAAAGTCGGCGTCGTAGACCTTCTGGATGTTGTCCACCAGCTTGCGCCCCTGCTCGGGACGGACCAGCTTGTCGAACGACAGCTTCCAGTTCTTGCCGTTGCGCGTCATCAGCCGGCGCAGGAACTCCTCCTCGTACTGGTTCTTGCCCCCCTCCTCGTTGTCGTTGAGCCACTTGTCGGGCATCAGCTTGTCGATGGCGAACGGCATCAGACCGGCGAAAATCGCGTTGCGCGCATACTGGGTCGCCGTGGGGAGAATCGCGCAGTAGAAGTCGTCGAGCACCACGTCGTAGTAGCCGCGCAGCAGCGACGAAATCGACCGCCACTGGTCGTAGCGGAAGTTGTCGATGAGCATCAGCGTCGTCTTGGGGTGTTCGTCCACCACGGGGAAGATGTTCGTGCGCATGAGCATGTGCGACATGACGGGCGACTGCTCGTCGCGGCGGTTAATCCAGTTGTAGTAGTTGCGGCGGACGAACTTCGAGAACTCCTGGTTGGCTTCGCTCTTCTGGTAGGTGAGCACCTCCCTGATGCTCTGGTCGCTTGACTCCGAGAGCTCGATTTCCCAGGTGGTCAGCTTGCGGTAGAGCGAGCACCAGTCGGCGAACGAGTCGGCCATCTGCAGCTGCGAGGAGATGCGGCCGAACTCGGAACGGTAGTCGGCCGTCGTCTGTTCGGTGACCAGCTGCTGCGAGTGGACGTTCTTCTTGATGGAGAGGAGCACCTGGTTGGGGTTGACCGGCTTGATGAGGTAGTCGGCGATTTTCGAGCCGATGGCCTTGTTCATGATGTTCTCCTCCTCGCTCTTGGTAACCATGATGACGGGCGTGGTGGGGCGCACCTCCTTGATTTTGGGAAGCGTCTCGAGCCCCGTCATGCCGGGCATCATCTCGTCCAGGATGATAAGGTCGTAGGAGCCTTCGGCAGCCATGTCGATGGCGTCGTAACCGTTGTTGCAGGTGTCGACCTCGTAGCCTTTCTGCTTGAGAAAGAGCACGTGGGGCTTGAGCAGCTCCACTTCGTCGTCGACCCAGAGTATCTTGACCATAGTTCGTTCGGTTAGGGATTACAAAAATAGCGATATTTACCATATTAACGCAAAAACCGCGCTATTTATTGAGTCCCCGTCCGGAGAAAGGGGCCTTGTGCCTTCCGGGCGGTGTTCGGGCGCTGCGGGGGATTGTCCGGCCGCCGGGATGGCCGTGCAGACGGCGGCTTTCCTTTCGGCGCTCAAATTTCCTTTCGATATCTTTTCTCGGCGGCGTGCTGCCTTTTTCGGTGCGTGCGCATGGAGGGCGTTCCGCCGGAGCGGGCGAACGACCGGACGGAGCGGGTTGCGGCCAAGGATGGCGCCAATCTGCCTGGTGGCGCAGCAATGAGTTGTGAAATAGAAGGTTGCATGCCGATGCGGACTCTTCCCGAAAGGCGCGAGTGGAGTCGTTTCCGGCAGCGGTCATTTTTTTGCCCGATATTTGCTATTCCGCTGTCTTGCTGGTATCTGGCTGCCGAAACGAAAAAAATGAAAAAAAATGGCGGTTTGTTGGCAGATACATAAATTAAATGTATATTTGCAGTCTGAAAACCTGTAAGGGACTTAATTTTAATATCATAAGAAATATGACCAAGGCAGATATCGTAAGCGAAATCGCTAAGAGCACCGGCGTTGAGAAGGTGCAGGTACAGGCAATCGTCGAGGCTTTCATGGAGAGCATCAAGACTTCGCTGACCAATAATAATAATGTATACCTGCGCGGTTTCGGCAGCTTCATCGTCAAGAAGCGCGCAACGAAGGTGGCCCGCAACATCTCGAAGAACACCACCATCACCATTCCCGAGCACAACATTCCTGCTTTCAAGCCCGCAAAGAGCTTCGCAGCGAAGGTGAAATAACAAATTAATCCAAGAACCTCTTAAATTTTAAGCACTATGCCGAACGGAAAGAAGCATAAGCGTCACAAGATGGCCACGCACAAGCGTAAGAAGCGTCTGCGCAAGAACCGCCACAAGAAAAAGTAGGGTAGCACCTTTGTGCTAAACGATAGATAAAGCTAAAGGGGCCCCGGGCTCTTTTAGCTTTACCTGTTTTTTCTGCTGAGGCATCTCCCCGTGCGAGGGATGTAATCCGAAAGAGCCGTTGCGGTTCGGCTCGCAATGAAACCGCACGCGGAGCCCTTCCGTCGATTCCACCATTGCTGTACGGGCTCCCGACGTCTTTGGAGTCCGCCGCCGCTCCATGCACCAAGCGCGGCCCCATACTCATTTCACCCACAGCGTCCGGCACCCGGGCGCGAATACGATATACATGAACAAGGAACTAATCGTTAACGTTAACCCGACGGAGATATCCATTGCCCTGTGCGAGGACAAGGTGCTGGTCGAGCTCAACAAGGAGCAGTGCCAGACGGGCTTCGCCGTAGGCGACATCTATCTGGGACGGGTGCGTAAAATCATGCCGGGTCTCAACGCGGCATTCGTCAACATAGGGCACGAAAAGGATGCCTTCATCCACTACCTCGACCTGGGAACGCAGTTCCCCTCGCTCCAGAAGATGGTCGAATCGCAGCAGCCCGGCAAGCGGGGGCTGCGCACCGAGACGATGAAACTCGAGCCGGCGCTCGACAAGAACGGCAAAATCTCGAGCTATCTGCAGGTCGGACAGAGCATCATGGTCCAGGTGGCCAAGGAGGCCATCTCGACCAAGGGTCCGCGTCTGACGTCGGACATCTCGCTGGCTGGCCGCAACGTGGTGCTGGTCCCCTTCTCGTCGAAGGTCTTCCTCTCGCAGAAAATCCGCTCGGCCGACGAAAAGAAGCGCCTGAAGCGGATTGCCGCCGCCGTGCTGCCCAAGAACTTCGGCGTCATCATCCGTACGGCGGCCATGGAGGCCAAGGATGAGGACATCGAACACGACATCCAGACGCAGATTGACCGCTGGCGCAAGACCGTGGCGGCCATCCGCAAGAATGCGGAGTCGGTTCCGGCCCAGCTCATGAGCGAGATGAGCCGAGCCAACACGATTATCCGCGATTCGCTTAACGACTCCTTCTCGCAGATTGCCGTCGACGACGAGGCGATGTACAACGAGATTCGCAACTACATCAAGCTCATCGACCCCTCGATGGTGAAAATCGTCAAGCTCTACAAGGGCAACGTGCCGATTTTCGACAACTTCGACATCTCGAAGCAAATCAAGTCGCTCTTTGCCAAGTATGTCTCGCTGCGGCGCGGCGCCTACCTCATCATCGAGCATACGGAGGCGATGAACGTCATCGACGTCAACTCGGGCAACCGTACCAAGGCCGAGGACAACCAGGAACAGACGGCCATGGATGTCAATCTGGCGGCCGCCAAGGAGATTGCCCGCCAGCTGCGCCTGCGCGACCTGGGCGGCATCGTCATCATCGACTTCATCGACCTGCACAAGGCGCAGAACCGCCAGGCGCTCTACGACGAGATGGTCAAGCTCATGGCCACCGACAAGGCCAAGCATACGGTGCTGCCGCTCACCAAGTTCGGACTGATGCAAATCACGCGTCAGCGTGTGCGTCCGGTAGCCGTCGAGAGCGTCTCGGACGTCTGCCCCACCTGCAACGGTACGGGCAAAATCGAGCCCACGGTGCTGCTGGACAAGAAAATCGAGAATCAGATTTCGTTCCTCACGCTCGACCGCGGCCACAAGTACATCAAGCTGGTGGTGAGCCCCTACGTGGCCTCCTACCTGCGCAAGGGACTCTGGTCGCTGCGCCGCCGCTGGGAGTGGAAATACAAGGCGCGCATCCGCGTGGTCGAGGACCAGAGCATCGGCATCATCGAGGTCCACTACCACGACCGCAAGGACAACGACCTGATTAACATCAACAAGTGAGCCGACCGAAGCGACCGTCAGGCCGGGCGCCAAAAACCGTCGGGCCGGGCACCGAAATCGGAATTGTCTAACCCATAACCGTTCGGAATGCTTCCGAGTCAGCAACTGGCGCAATTTGTCGCCGATTCAAAACAGCTCGAGGCCCTGTGCCGCGAGCTCGGACGCCGGGGCGCCACCGTCCACCTGAAGGAGCTGGTCGGCGGGGCGCTCTCGTTCTATGCCGCCGCGGCCATCGCCCGCTGCGGGGGGCTCCACATCTTCGTGGCCGAGGACCGCGACGCGGCGGCCTACCTGCTCAACGACTTCTACAACCTGCTCGACGAGTCGCGCATCTGTTTCTTCCCCTCCTCCTACAAGCGCTCCATCGCCTACGGCGGCGAGGATGCCCAGGGGGTGGTGCAGCGTACGGCCGCTCTGGCGGCCCTCCGTGCGCACGACGACGGATATACGGTGGTGTGCACCTATCCCGAGGCGCTGGCCGAGCGGGTGGCCGACGCCGAGACGCTCCGCCGCGATACGATTCGCGTGGCGGTGGGTGACCGCACCTCGCCCGAGGTGCTGGTCGACGCCCTGGTCGACGCCGGATTCGAGAAGGTCGACTTCGTCTACGAGCCGGGCCAGTACTCGCTGCGCGGCGGCATCGTCGACGTCTTCTCCTTTGCCGAGAGCAAACCCTACCGCGTGGACTTCTTCGGCGACGAGGTCGACTCGATTCGCCGCTTCGAAATCTCGAGCCAGCTCTCCTCCGACAAGCTCGACCACATCGAGATTCTCCCTGACCTCACGGCTGCGACCTCTCCGTCGGAGCGCGTCTCGCTGGCCCGCTTCGCTGGTGAGGAGGCCACCTTCTGGTTCTTCGACGCCGATTTCGTGCTGCGCCGCATCAACGACCTGCGCCGCAAGGTGGTGGCCGACCTCGACGACCCGAAGCGCATCGACTCGCTGCTGACTAGCCGCAACGGCCTGCTGTCGGACATCGGCGGCGGCTGCATCTTCATGCTGCGCGACAACCTGAAGGAGCGCCCGGCCGATGCCGAGGTGCTCTTCTCGACGGCGCCGCAGCCCGCCTTCAACAAGAACTTCGCCCTGCTGGCCGACGACATGATTCGCAACGGCCTGCGCGGCTACGAGACCTACATCCTCTCGGAGAACCGCGCCCAGATGGAGCGCCTGAGCAACATCTTTCACCAGATTGGCCGCGGGCAGGTGGTCGTGCGCCCTCTGGCGCTGACGCTTCACGAGGGCTTCGTCGACAACGACCTGAAGCTCTGCCTCTACACCGACCACCAGATTTTCGACCGCTACCAGCGCTACCGCATCAACGGCGAAATCAAGCGCGACGAGCAGATGACCATCGCCGAGCTCAACCAGCTGCGCCCGGGCGACTACGTGGTGCACATCGACCACGGCGTGGGGCGCTTCGACGGACTGGTGAAAATCACCGAGAACGGCAAGACGCACGAGGCCATCAAGCTGGTCTACAAGGATGGCGACGTGCTCTTCGTCAACGTCCACTCGCTCCACCGCATCTCGCGCTACAAGTCGGGCGACGGCGAGCCGCCCAAGGTCTACAAGCTGGGGACCGGCGCCTGGCAGAAGCTCAAGAATGCGGCCAAGAAGGCCGTCAAGGATATCTCGCGCGAGCTCATCGCGCTGTATGCCAAGCGCAAGGCCTCGAAGGGCTTCGCCTTCTCGCCCGACAGCTACCTCCAGCACGAGCTCGAGGCGTCGTTCCGCTGGGAGGATACCCCCGACCAGCAGGCCGCCACGGCCGCCGTCAAGCGGGACATGGAGTCCGACCAGCCGATGGACCGCCTCGTCTGCGGCGACGTGGGCTTCGGCAAGACCGAGGTGGCCATCCGCGCCGCCTTCAAGGCGGCGACCGACGGCAAGCAGGTGGCCGTGCTGGTGCCGACGACCATCCTCGCGCTGCAGCACTACCGCTCCTTTTCGGAGCGTCTGCGCGACTTCCCGGTGCGCATCGAGTACCTCAACCGGACCAAGACGGCCAAGGAGGTGGCCCAAATCCGCGAGGAGCTCGCCGCCGGCCGCATCGACATCCTTATCGGCACGCACAAGATGCTCGGCAAGCAGATTCGCTTCAAGGACCTCGGACTGCTGATTATCGACGAGGAGCAGAAGTTCGGCGTGGCGGCCAAGGAGAAGCTCACGCAGATGAGCGTTTCGGTCGACACGCTGACGCTCACGGCCACCCCCATTCCGCGTACGCTGCAGTTCTCGCTCATGGGGTCGCGCGACCTGTCGGTCATCTCGACGCCGCCGCCCAACCGCCAGCCGATTGTCACCGAGACGCATGTCTTCTCGGAGGAGATTGTGCGCGACGCCATCGAGGCCGAACTCGCCCGCGGCGGCCAGGTCTACTTCGTCCACAACCGTGTGGAGGACCTGCCGACGCTGCAGGGGCTCATCACGCGCCTCTGCCCCAAGGCCCGTGTCGGCGTGGGCCACGGCAAGATGCCGGCCGAGCAGCTCGAAAAGCTCATCATGGACTTCATCTACGGGGAGTTCGACGTGCTGCTGTCGACCTCCATCGTCGAGAACGGCATCGACATCCCCAACGCCAACACCATCATCGTCAACAACGCGCAGCACTTCGGCCTGAGCGACCTGCACCAGCTGCGCGGCCGCGTGGGGCGCAGCAACCGCAAGGCCTACTGCTACCTGCTCACCCCGGCCGAGGAGCTTCTGACGCCCGACGCGCGGCGCCGCCTCAGAGCCATCGAGGAGTTCTCGGACCTGGGTTCGGGCTTCAACATCGCCATGCAGGACCTCGACATCCGCGGTGCGGGCAACCTGCTGGGTGCCGAGCAGAGCGGCTTCATCGCCGACATCGGCTTCGAAACCTACCAGAAAATCATGAACGAGGCCATCGCCGAGCTGCGTGCCGAGGGGCTGCAGGTTCCGGCGCTGAGCGAGGCCGAGCAGAAGGTCGTCGGACGGATGGGCTTCATCGACGACGCCCACATCGAAATCGACGTCGAGGCGGGGCTCCCCGACACCTACGTCAGCCAGCAGGCCGAGCGTCTGAAGCTCTACCGCGAACTCGACTCGACGAAGGACGAGGCGGAGCTCGAGGCCTTCGAGAACCGTCTGGTCGACCGCTTCGGTCCGCTGCCCCACGCCGCGCGCGAGCTGCTCAATGTCGTGCGGCTGCGCTGGGAGGCCATCCGCCTGGGTATGGAGCGTGTCAAGGTGAAGAACGGACTGATGATTGTGCAGTTCGTCGGCGAGGAGAATTCGCCCTTCTACAAGAGCGACGTCTTCATGGAGCTGCTTCGCCGTGTGACCCAGCAACCGGCCCGATTTGTACTCAAGCAGCACAATAATCGGCTGGCGATGACCGTTAGAAATGTCAAAGACGTCGAGGAGGCGTGGAAAACCCTGCAGCAGCTGTGAATCTGATTGTCGACATAGGGAACACGCTCACCAAGACGGCCCTCTTCGATGCGGAGGGCTTCGAGACGGAGGCACCCGTGGTGGAGTTCTCGGCCGGGTGGGTCGACGCTCTGCTGCAGCGCCGGCCGCAGATTGAGCGGGCCATCGTCGCCTCGACGCGGGGCGAGGAGGTGCGCCGCCGCACCGTCGAACTGCTTCGGCGGCGCATCGGCCGCGTGGTGGAGTTCACGCCCGAGGTGCCCGTGCCGCTGGGCAACGACTATGCCACACCCCGTACGCTGGGCAGCGACCGGCTGGCCGCCGCCGTAGCCGCCAACGGGCTCTATCCGGGCCGCAACGTGCTGATTGTCGATTTCGGCACGGCGGTCACCATCGATTTGGTGACGGCCGACAACACCTATCGCGGCGGAAACATCGCTCCGGGCATGCAGATGCGCTTCCGTGCGCTGCACGACTGTACGGCCAGTCTGCCCCTGTGCGGGGCGTGCGACGAGCCGGTGCTGCTCGGACGCTCGACCGTCGAGGCCATCCAGGCGGGGGTGCTCCAGGGCATGCTTTTCGAAATCGAG
Organism: Alistipes sp. An31A; assembly: GCF_002159425.1. Classification (NCBI taxonomy): domain Bacteria; kingdom Pseudomonadati; phylum Bacteroidota; class Bacteroidia; order Bacteroidales; family Rikenellaceae; genus Alistipes; species Alistipes sp. An31A. Next base: position 182,029 of record NZ_NFIO01000002.1, on the reverse strand, counting down.
GGCTACATCGCCCGCCTGCAGGGCCGTTGCGCGGACCTCTGCGTGATTTTTACGGGTGGCGACGCGAAATACTTTGCGAAACGGATTAAAAATACGATATTTGCAGACTGTAATTTGGTCTTTCGCGGATTGAACAGAATTTTAGAGTACAATGCAAGTGAAGAAAACCCTATTCTGCCTGGCCGTTGCGGCGTCAGCCCTCATCCCGGCAAGCCTTTCGGCCCAGACGAGCAGCATTAACGCCTTCTCTCCCTATACAATGTACGGAATCGGCGAGCTCAACACGCAGGGAACGCTGCCGACCCGTTCGATGGGTGGTGTGGGTGTCGCCATGCGGAATTCGGGGGTTATGAATCTGCTCAATCCCGCCTCCTACAGCGTGACGCCGCAGAAGAGCGTCCTCTTCGACTTCGGAGTCGAGGGGCAGAACTACTACAACGCGCAGACGGCCGAAGGGGCCACCAAGCGCACGGCCTACAATACGTTCAACTTCCACGACATCGCCTTCCAGCTCCCGCTGGCCAAGAAGCTCGGCCTGGGCTTCAGCCTGACGCCCTACAGCTCAGTGGGCTACCGCGTGAAGTACAACCAGACCTACGGCGGTCCCGAGGATGACCCCATCTGGGGCAACGTGGGCCGCATCCAGTACCAGTACCAGGGCGAGGGCGACGTGACGGAGGTCAAGCTGGGCGTGGGCTGGGAGGTGGTCAAGAACCTCTCGGTGGGCATCGCCGTCCAGTACTACTGGGGCGATATCGACCGCACGTTCGTCATGACGCCGCAGGCCATCACGGGCGACGGCAACTTCTCGTCGACCGTCGGCACGGACAACTACAGCATCTCGTCGTTCAAGGGGCAGCTCGGCGTGCAGTGGAACGCCATCATCGACCGCAAGCGGCTGCTCACGGTGGGCGCCACCTACGACTTCGGCGGCGACCTCAACCCCACGGTGACCAAGAGCATCTATGTGGGCGACCTCTACAATACCACCATCAAGGGCGATACGACCCACCTGGCGCTGGTGCTGCCGCGTCAGCTGGCCGTGGGCGTCTACTACCAGACCTCGAAGTGGGCCATGGGCGTCGACTACGTCTATCAGAACTGGGGCGGCCGCAACGGCAATGTCGAGCATACGGGCGTGACCCCCGAGACGGCGCCCGACGGAAGCACCGTGATGAGGTCGTACGAGGTGGCCTATACCGATACGCATACCGTCAAGCTGGGCGTGGAGTACACCCCCAACCGCTACGACATCCGCAACTTCTTCAAGCGGTGGGCCTATCGGCTGGGCCTGCGTTACGGTACCTACCATCAGACCTTCGGCGGACAGCGCCTCGACCAGATGGCCGTGACGTTCGGCGTGGGCGTTCCGGTCAAGTACCGCGCCTTCTCGTCGATTGACGTGGGCGTGGAGTACGGCATGCGCGGTTTCAACGTCGCGGAGCGTCTGGGTCTCGTGCGCCAGCAGTACATCAAGTTCTCCATCGGATTCACCCTCTTCGCCGGCGCCGAGAACAACGAATACTGGTTCCTCCGTCCGAAGTATGATTAACCTCTGAAAATTTGTATTTCTGTCGGTTTCGTCGTATTTTTGCACATCCGCAGCGCGGCACAGCCCCCTCCTCCGGTAACACACGCAACAACAATAAAACAAATACTCATTGACCCATGAAACACGTCAAAATCTTGCTCGCCGCTGCAGCCTCCCTGGTCGCTTCGGCTTCCATGGCACAGGACCTCAACGCACCCCAGTATGCCAAGTGGGGCTCGACGCTTGAGGAGAAGCAGCAGAACATCCTCAACAGCAACTTCCTGAAGGAGTCGTGCGACAACCGCGACTACGATGCAGCCGCCCGTTACCTCAACGCCCTGATTAAGAGCTGCCCCGAGGCTTCGTCGGCCATCTACCAGCGCGGCGCCATTGTCTACAAGAACAAAATCAACCGTGCGAAGAGCCTCGCCGAGAAGAACGCCTACGTTGACTCGCTGATGCTCATGTACGACCTGCGCGCCAAGTACTTCGGCGACAACCCGAAGCAGGGTACCGCCTACATCCTCGACCGCAAGGCCCGCGAGTATGTCATCTACCGTCCCTCCGACCGTGCCGGTATCCGCAAGCTCTTCCGCGAGGCCATCGATGCCGGCGGCGAGAACGTTGACCCGGAGACCGTAGCCCTCTACTTCGGCAACCTCTGCGAGGATTACAAGACCACCGACGAGGTGACCCCCGACGAGGTGATTTCGGAGTACGACCGTCTGACGCCCATCTTCGAGAACAACCCCGATGCCATCGAGAGCAAGAATCAGTTTGACGCCGCCTTCGGTCTGAGCGGTGCCGCCAGCTGCGACAACCTCGAGGAGCTCTTCCGCAAGAAGCTCGAGGCCAACCCCGACGACGAGGCAACCCTTGCACAGGCCGTATCGCTCATGTCGCGTGCCAACTGCGACGGAGAGTTCTTCTTCACGACGGCCGAGAAGTATTACAACGCTCACCCCACCTCGGAGACGGCGCTCTCCCTGGCACAGGGCTTCCAGGCCAAGGGTGAGTATGACAAGGCCATCAAGTATCTGAACGAGGCGCTTGCCACCGAGACCGACAACATCGAGCGTGAGAAGCTGCTCGTCCGCATCAGCCTCGTGGACCTCGTGGCCGCCAACTATTCGGGTGCCGCAGCCGCCGCACGTCAGCTGCGTGAGCTCAACCCCGAGAACGGTCTTTCGTACTTCGTGCTGGCTCAGTGCTATGCCGCTTCGGCCGCTGCATGTGACGGCATCGCCGGACAGGCAACCTTCTGGGCTGCTTACGACACGATGTCGCAGGCCGTGAACCTGCTGCAGGACAGCCCCGAGTATCTGGAGAATGCCAAGACTGCCCTTGCGTCCTACCGCAACCACTTCCCCACCTCGGAGGAGTGCTTCTTCAACGAGCTGCAGCCCGGTGCCCGCTACACCGTAACGTGCGGTACGGCAGCCGGTGTGGTTACGACCGTTCGTACGCGCTAAACGCTTCGGATGGGAACCATTCTCATGAAGTATCTCAAGGTAGCACTTTCCCTTGCGGGAAGTGCTATCTTGCTATTCTCCTGCGGGGAGTCCGGGCAGCAGACGGATGAGGCGGCCAACGAGGCGATGATGACCGAGTACAGCGAGAACCTCTTGATTGTCATGTCGCAGAACGGCCGCAAGTCCTATGTCTTCACCACTCCGCTCGTCGAGGGCTACACGCTCGGCGCGGAACCCTACCGCGAGTTCCGCAAGGGTGTGAAAATCACCACCTACAAGGATGATTCGCTCTCGTCGGTCGACGCCGTGCTGACGGCCAACTACGCCATCTACTACGAAAACCGCGAACTGTGGGAGGCGAAGGGCAACGTGGTGGTCGAGAAGTCGGACGGCAAGACGCTCTATACGCAGCAGCTCTTCTGGAATGCCCGTACGGGGAAAATCTACTCGAATGTCGACTCGAAAATCGTCCAGAACGGAGGCCGCGACGTCTTCATCGGCGAGGGCTTCGAGTCGGACGAGCAGTTCCGAGACTGGCGGTTCCGCCGGATGAAGGGGCAGATGGAGGTCGATGCCACACCCCGCCAGCCGGCCGACTCCACGGAACGGGCCGAGCGGGACAGCGTGCGTGCCGAGCGCCGTGCAGCTGCAGCTACTCCACAGTCGCAGACGCGTCCGGGTCCCGCTCCACGCGTCCGTTACTCTTCGCCGCGCTCCTCGCAACCCGCGCGCAAGGAGGTGTCGGCTCCCGCGCCCGTCGCCTCGCAGTCGGTGCCGAGTCTGCAGGGTGCCGCAGAGAGCGCCCGTAACTCCTCCGGGGAGCGTTCCACGCTGAAGACTGAACGCCTTGAGCTGGCGGCTCCCTCCAAGCTGTCGACGTCCGATGGGGAGCAGAAGTAGCGCCGAAAAGTAAAGTCACGCATAGATAGAATAACACCTAAAAAGTGTAGCCACCGATGTTGTCTTCCGTCATACTGATTGCCGTCATGCTGCTGCTGTCGGCCTTCTTTTCGGGCATGGAGATTGCCTTCACGAGCAAGAACCGCCTCAAGCTGGAAATCGACCGCAAGCAGAGCCGGATGTTCGACTTCATCGCCGACATCTTCGCCCGCCACCCGGGGCAGTACATCACCACCATTCTGGTGGGCAACAACATTGCGCTGGTCGTCTACTCGCTCTACATGTCGTTACTGCTGCGCGGCATCTTCCACCTGCTGGGGTGGGAGCGGATTGCCCAGGAGGGGTCGGTGGCCATCGAAACGGCCGTCTCGACCGTGATTATCATCTTCGTGGCGGAGTTCCTCCCCAAGTCCGTATTCCGCAACAGCCCCAACTTCTACTACCGCTCGCTGGCTCCGGTCATCTACTTCTTCTACATCGTGCTCTATCCCATCGCGCGGCTGACGACCCTCATCTCGCAGGGCATCCTCTTCCTGGCGGGCCGCCGGCTCAAGCGCCAGGTGGCCGAGCCGAAGTTCGACCGCGAGGACCTCGCCGCGCTGCTCGATACGGCCGGCACGGAGCAGGGACCCGAGCCCGACCAGGAGCTGAAACTCTTCCAGAATGCGCTCGACTTCGCCGACCTGCGCGTGCGTGACTGCATGGTCCCGCGGGTTGATATCGAGGCCGTGGACCTGGACGACACCACCCTCGAACAGCTCACCGAGCGTTTCGTCGAGACGAAGTATTCGCGCATCTTCGTCTGGCGCAAGAGCATCGACAACATCGTGGGTTATGTCAACTCTAAGAGCCTCTTCACGGCGCCCAAGAGCATCGAGAGCGTCATGATGGAGGTGAGCTTCGTGCCGGAGACCATGCCGCTGCAGTCCGTGCTCGAGAACTTCATCAAGCACCGCAGCAACGTGGCCGTCGTTATCGACGAGTTCGGCGGCACGGCGGGCATCATCTCGCTCGAGGATGTGCTCGAGCAGATTTTCGGCGAAATCGAGGACGAGCACGACGTGCCCGACCTGATTGAGAAGCAGGTTGGCGAGCAGGAGTGGGTCTTCTCGTGCCGTCTGGAGGTGAAGTACCTCAACGAAAAGTACGACCTGGGCATCGAGGAGAGCCGCGAGTACGACACGCTGGCCGGATTCATCCTCTTCCACAACGAAGGCATCCCTTCGCCCGGAGAGACCGTTTCGGCGGGCAACCTCCAGGTGAAGATTCTCCGCACGACCCGTTCGCGCATCGAACTGGCGCGGGTCCGCAAGCTCTGAGCTTCCGGGGTCCGGGTCGGTCGGAGCCTGTCCGAGGGGCAGGAAATGGAGAAGCGCGTCCTGCGAGGGTCGTGAGAGCTTCTGAGGCATGAGGTCCGCATGCAGATGTGTCGGGCGATATGCCCGAAAGAGGCGGATGGAAGATGCTCCGAAGAGCGTGCGCAGTGAATCGTACGCAATCGCGGGCAGTCGGAATGGAGAGGCAGAATGGACAAGCGGAATGATTCCCGCACGGCAGTTGATGACCGAGGGGATTTTTCCGCTTTTTTATGGCATATTTACGAGAATATTTATTATCTTTGGCCCTAATTCGGAACGCCTTCTGCCGCTCCGCCTCGGCGGGGCTGTCGCAGCCCGACGACGCGGAAGGTTAGCACCAAGCAAACAAATATTTAACGTTTTCATATGGCAAGTTTAAACACCTTACGGACCAAGTTCGGCATCGTGCTTTCGATTATCATCGCACTCGCCCTCTTGGCATTCATCCTGTCGCTGAAGACCGAGATGGGCTTCTCGGGCAATGACCCCCGCGTGGGCGTCATCGACGGCGAGAAAATCAACTATTCGGAGTATTACGAGACCTACGAGCGCGTGCGTTCGCAGAGCGGCACCGTCGATTCCGACGAGCAGCAGTCGGCCATGCTGGCCAACGCAGCCTGGCAGCAGCTCTTCTCGAAGTATGTGCTCGACCCGGGCTTCGAGCGCCTCGGCCTTCGCGTGACGGAGCCCGAGCGTATGGCCATGGTGAGCGGCGAGCAGCCCTCGCAGGCCTTCTTCAACGCCTTCGCCGACCCCCGTACGGGCAGCTACAACGTGGCGGCCGTAAGTCAGTTCCTTGCCCAGGCCGAGACCAACTCCCAGGCGCAGGCCGCATGGCAGGCGCTCAACGAGCAGGCGCGTCTCGAGCGTCTCTTCCAGAAGTATATGGGTCTGGTCCGCGGCGGCACCTATGTGAACGCTCTGGAGGTGGCCAACGGCGTTGCTTCGGCGAACAACACCTTCTCGGGTCGTTGGGCCGGCAAGAAGTACGCTTCGATGCCCGATTCGCTCTTCACGGTCAGCTCGTCGGAGATGAACGAATACTACAAGAGCCACAAGCAGATGTTCAAGCAGCAGCCTTCGCGCACGCTCTCCTACGTCATCTTCGAGGTGAACCCCACCGATGACGACATGCTCGCGCTGGAGAAGCAGGCCAAGGAGGTGGGTGCCCAGCTGGCAGCCTCCGACGAGGTGCGCACCTTCGTACGCAGCAACCGCAACGGCCGCATCGCCGAGAACTACGTTTCGGCAGCCCAGCTTACCGACGACGAGGCCGAGGCGCTGACTGCCGGCAAGCAGTACGGTCCCGTGCTGAAGAACAACGAGTGGACGATGGCCCGCGTGCTCGACGTCAAGACGGCGCCCGATTCGCTGGGCATCAAGCACATCGTGCTTCCCTATACCGAGGAGTCGCTGGCCGACAGCCTCATGGGCGTGCTGCGCGGTGGTGCCGACTTTGCCGAGCTGGCTTCGCGCTACTCGGTCTATGACGCAACGGCTGCCAACGGCGGCGAGGTGGGCGTGCTTCCCTTCTCGGCCTTCACGGGCGAGTTTGCCGAGGCTCTGGCCGGCGCCAAGAGCGGTGACATCGTGAAGATTGCCTCGGGCGACGCCATCCAGATTATGCAGGTCTACCGTGCCGACAAACCCTCGAAGCACTACCAGATTGCCTCCATCACCTATCCCGTCGAGGCCTCGACGGCTACCCGCACCCAGGTGCACAACGCCGCCGGCACCTTCTCGGTCAACGCCAAGGAGTCCTTCGCCGATGCAGCCACGACGGCTGCCGTGACGCCGCGCGTGGCTACCCTCGTGCAGGGCGACCGTACGATTCGCGGTCTGGAGGATTCGCGCGAGGTTGCCCGCTGGGCCTATGGCGCCAAGGTGGGTGACATCTCCGAGATTTTCACCGTGGACAACGACTATGTGATTGCCACGCTGACGGCCATCGACGACGACGAGTATGCCTCGCCCGAGAAGGTCGCCTCGCAGATTCGCATGCAGCTGCTCCGCGACAAGAAGTATGACGCCATCGTCAAGGAGCTCTCGGGTGCGACGCTCGATGAGCAGGCTGCAAGCCTCGGCTCGGAGGTTGCCCCCTTCGAGAACGTCAGCTACGCTTCGTTCTACATCAATGGCCCCGGCATCGAGCCCCGTCTGGTAGGTGCCATCGCTTCGACCACCGAGAAGGGGGTTGTTTCGGCTCCCGTCAAGGGTATGTCGGGCGTCTATGTCTTCGTGGTGGACAACATCGCCACCGAGGAGAAGCAGACGGCCGAGGGTGAGAAGGTGCGTGCACAAGCCGTGGCCGAGAACATGGCCCAGCAGATGGCTCTTCCCGCCATCCAGCAGATGGCTGAAATCCAGGACCTGCGCGGCAAGTACTTCTAACGGCGCGGCCCAACATCCGATTGAGAAGAGCCGGACCTCGAGGTCCGGCTCTTTCTTTTTCCCGTTTTTTTGCCTATCTTTCGGAGACGAAATGCTCCCGCAGAGCGATTCACGAAAAACATCATACGGATATGAACAACTTCATCTATTACAATCCTACGCGCCTGGTCTTCGGCAAGGGGACCATTGCCCGGCTGTCGAAACTCATTCCCGCAGGCAAGCGCATTCTGGTCACCTTCGGCGGCGGCAGCGTCCGCAAGAACGGCGTATATGACCAGGTTACGAAGGCCCTCGAGGGGCACGAACGGTTCGAGTTCTGGGGCATTGAGCCCAATCCTTCGGTCGAGACGGTCCGCGAGGCGGTAGCTCTGGGCCGCGAGAAGCAGGTCGACTTCCTGCTGGCCGTGGGCGGCGGCTCGGTCATCGACGGTACGAAACTCATCGCTGCGGGCCTCTGCTACGAGGGTGACCCGTGGGAGATTGTCCTCAAGGGTCAGGCCTCGGCGCAGCTCCCCTTCGCAACGGTGCTTACGCTGCCCGCCACGGGCTCCGAGATGAACAGCGGAGCGGTTATCTCGCGCCACGAGACGCGTGAAAAGAGGGCCTTCTACGGCACCTATCCGCAGTTCTCGATTCTCGACCCCGAGGTGACCTACTCGCTGCCCAAACGTCAGATTGCCTGCGGTCTGGCCGATACGTTCGTGCATGTGCTCGAGCAGTACCTCACCACGACGGGCCAGTCGCGCGTGATGGGCCGCTGGGCCGAGGGTATCCTCCACACGGTGGTCGAGGTGGCTCCCCGTGCCCTGAGCGGCGAACATGATTATGATACCATGTCGGACTACATGCTCTCGGCAACGCTGGCGCTCAACGACATGATTCGCATGGGCGTGACGCAGGACTGGGCGACCCACATGATTGGCCACGAGCTGACGGCGCTCCACGGCCTGACGCACGGCGCCACGCTGGCGATTGTTGCCTGCGGTACGATGCGCGTGCTGCGCGACCAGAAGCACGGCAAGCTGCTTCAGTTCGGCGAGCGCATCTGGGGCATTGCCGACGGCACGGAGGAGGAGCGCATCGACCGGACGATTGCCCGCACCGAGGAGTTCTTCCGCTCGCTGGGGCTCTCGACCCGCCTCTCGCAGGAGGGTATCGGTGAGGCGACGATTGCCGAGATTGAGCGCCGCTTCAATGCCGAAGGTGTTGCCTATGGCGAGGCCGGCAACGTGACGGGAGCCGTTGCACGCCGGATTCTCGAGGCCTGTCTCTAAGGGAAAATTGGCCGAACCGACCGAACCGGCCGCACAGGCTGAACCGACTAACCGCTCCCGACTCAACCGGGCTGGTCAGCCGATTCTGCCGAATCGAGCCGAGCCGGCAGGGTCGGTCGGGTTTTCCGGGACGGGCACATCACCGCTTCGGATATCAACGCAGCGAAGCCGGGTCCATCAATGGACCCGGCTTCGCCTTTTTTGTGCGGGGCATTCCGTGCCGGCAACGGTTGGGCAATTGCCTTGGCAGGGTAGTCGGTTTTGCCCCGATGGGGCATTCGTTTTACCTTGGTAGGGTAGTGCTTTACCCCGGTGGGGCAGTCGCCTTTACCTGGGTAGGGTAGTGCTTTTACTCCGATGGGGCAGTCGCTTTTGCCTCGGAGGGACAGTCGCCCCTTTCCCCTCCGAGGAGCGGGGCCGGGACAAAAAAATACCCGCCGGATGCATCCGGCGGGTATTTCGTACATGCGTCGCTTCGGTTACTCGGCGAGCAGAATCTCAAGCATCTTGATGGCTGCCGTGGCAATCGGCGTACCGGGGCCGAAGATGGCGGCGGCACCGTCGCGATAGAGCTCGTCGTAATCCTGGTGAGGAATAACGCCTCCCACAATCACGATGATATCCTCGCGGCCCAGCTTCTTGAGCTCGGCAATCAGCTGCGGAACCAGCGTGAGGTGACCTGCGGCCAGCGACGATACGCCCACTACGTGAACGTCGTTCTCGACGGCCTGCTTGGCGGCCTCCTCCGGAGTCTGGAAGAGCGGACCCATGTCGACGTCGAAACCGATGTCGGCATAACCCGTGGCAACCACCTTGGCACCACGGTCGTGACCGTCCTGACCCATCTTGGCAATCATGATGCGCGGCTGACGGCCCTCCTTCTTGGCGAACTCGGCGCACAGCTCCTTGGCGCGCTCGAAAGACTTGTCGTTTTTCACTTCTGAAGAGTATACACCCGAGATGGAACGAATAACTGCCTTGTAGCGGCCTACGACTACCTCGCAGGCGTCGGAAATCTCACCCAGCGTAGCGCGCACCTTGGCTGCCTCGACGGCCAGCTCGAGCAGGTTGCCCTTCTTGGTCTTCACGCACTCGGTGATGGCGGCCAGAGCCTTCTTCACGGCCTCGTTGTCGCGCGTTGCGCGCAGCTCCTTCAGACGCTTGATCTGGCTCTCGCGTACGGCGGTGTTGTCGACGGCCAGGATGTCAATCGGGGCCTCCTTCTCAAGCCGGTACTCGTTCACGCCGATAATCTTCTCGGCGCCCGAGTCGATGTGAGCCTGCTTGCGTGCGGCAGCCTCCTCGATACGCATCTTCGGAATACCGGTCTCGATGGCCTTGGCCATACCGCCCAGCTTCTCGACCTCCTGGATGTGCTCCCAGGCCTTGTGTGCAATCTCGTTGGTGAGGGTCTCGACATAGTACGAACCGGCCCACGGGTCGATTTCGCGGCAGATGCTGGTCTCCTCCTGGATGTAAATCTGGGTGTTGCGGGCGATACGTGCCGAGAAGTCGGTCGGCAGCGCGATGGCCTCGTCCAATGCGTTGGTGTGCAGCGACTGGGTGTGGCCCAGAGCGGCGCCCATGGCCTCGATGGCCGTACGTGCAACGTTGTTGAAGGGGTCCTGCTCCGTAAGCGACCAGCCCGAGGTCTGCGAGTGGGTACGCAGTGCCAGCGACTTGGGGTTCTTCGGGTCGAACTGCTTGACAATCTTGGCCCACAGCATACGTGCGGCACGCATCTTGGCAATCTCCATGAAGTGGTTCATGCCGATGGCCCAGAAGAACGACAGACGCGGTGCGAAGGCGTCAATCGACATGCCGGCGTTGATACCTGCGCGCAGGTACTCCAGACCGTCGGCCAGCGTGTAGGCCAGCTCGATGTCGGCCGTTGCGCCTGCCTCCTGCATGTGGTAACCCGAAATCGAAATCGAGTTGAACTTGGGCATGTTCTTCGAGGTGTACTCGAAGATGTCGGCGATGATGCGCATCGAGAACTCGGGCGGGTAGATATAGGTGTTGCGCACCATGAACTCCTTGAGGATGTCGTTCTGAATCGTACCCGAAAGCTGGTCGAGCGTGCAGCCCTGCTCCAGACCGGTGACGATGTAGAAGGCCAGAATGGGCAGCACGGCGCCGTTCATGGTCATCGAAACCGACATCTTGTCGAGCGGAATGCCGTTGAAGAGCACCTTCATGTCCTCGACCGAGCAAATCGACACACCGGCCTTGCCCACGTCACCAACCACACGCGGATGGTCGGCGTCGTAGCCGCGGTGCGTAGCCAGGTCGAAAGCCACCGACAGACCCTTCTGACCGGCCGCCAGGTTGCGGCGATAGAAGGCGTTGGACTCCTCGGCGGTCGAGAAACCGGCATACTGGCGGATGGTCCACGGACGCATCACATACATCGTCGAGTAGGGACCGCGCAGGAAGGGGGCGATACCTGCCGCATAGTTCAGGTGCTCCATGCCTTCGAGGTCTTCGGCCGTATAGGTTCCCTTGACGGGAATGCGCTCGGCCGTCAGCCACGGCTCCACCTGTCCGCAGCCCTTCGAGGCGCAGCAGCTCTTCTGCTGACCGCCTTCGTATTTTAATTCTGAAAATTTAGCTCTCATGATTAGATTCCCATCTCTTTAAGGTAGAACTTCAGTGTCTCGAGCACGTTCGACTTCACGTTGATGAAGTTGGTGATGCCCTGTGCCTCGAGTTCGGGCGTGCAGGCGGGTGCACCGGCCACAACGAGGATGGCCTTGCCGCCGAGCAGCTCCTTGACCTTCGGAGCGACCGTTGCGTAGTCGTCGTCCGATGCGCAGACAACGACGATTTCGGCCTTCGATGCGAGTGCGGCCTCGACGCCCTCCTCAACCGACTTGAAGAAGGTGTTGTCGATGACGCGGATGCCGGCGCAGGCGAAGAAGTTGCACGAGAACTGGGCGCGTGCACGGGCCATTGCCAGACTGCCGCAGGTGAGCATGAATGCCTTGGGCTCCTTGCCGCTGCGGTCCACGTGCAGACGCATGGCCTCGAATGCCATGGCGCCGCGGTAGGGCTTCAGCGTGTTGCCCTCGCTCTCGGGACGCGTTACGCACTCCTGCTTAATCTCCTCGCCGGCCTTCTCCGTGAAGTTGGGGTACTGGTTGGCGCCCAGCAGAATCTGACGGCGCGTGGCGATGTTCTTGTCCTTGGCTGCAGCCGAAGCCTTGACGCGCTCTACGATGAAGCCCGACTTGTAGGCCTCCGTGTAGCCGCCCTTCTCCTCAATCTCGAGGAAGAGCTTCCAGGCCTCGTTGGCAATCGACTGGGTGAGGTTCTCGATGTAGTACGAACCGCCGGCCGGGTCAACCACCTGGTCGAAGTGAGCCTCGTGCTTGAGCAGCAGCTCGACGTTGCGGGCGATGCGCTTCGAGAATTCGGTCGGAGCCTCGAACGATGCGTCGAACGGCGTCACCTCCAGCGAGTGGATGCCGGCGATGGAGGCCGACATGGCCTCGGTCGTGCCGCGGAGCATGTTCACATAGGGGTCGTATACGGTCTGGTTCCAGGTCGAGGTTACGGCGTGGGTGTACATCTTGCAGGCGCAATCCTTCTCGGGGTTGTATGCCTTGACGATGTTGGCCCAGAGCATGCGGGCGGCGCGGAACTTGGCCATCTCCATGAAGTAGTTCGAGGTGACGGCCATCGAGAAGCGGAGCTTGCGGGCAGCCTCGTCGACGCTCAGACCGGCGTCCATCAGACGCACCAGATAGTCGTGACCGGCCGAGAGCGTGAAGGCGAGCTCCTCGACGATGGTCGAGCCGGCGTTGCTGAAGATATGGCCCGAGACGGTTACCACGCGGATGTGCTTGTACTCCTTGGTCTTCTTGACCAGCTCGGCGATGCGTGCGAAGCACTTGGCGCCGTTCTCCGAGCAGAAGTCACCCTTCGAGGTGAGGCCCTTGACCAGCGGGTCGATGCAGAAGTTGGCGTGTACATCCTCCTTGGCGATGCCCTCCTTCTCGACCTTTGCGAGGAAGAGTTCGGCTACGGCAGCGGGATGCTCGCCGCAGAAGGTCAGCTCGATGGCCGGGATGTGGATACCGGCCAGCAGCGTGTCGAGGTCGGCGGCGGAGAAGTTCTCCGAAGCGATGCAGAGTCCGAGTGCATCGACGCCTGCGTTGAGGAGCTTGAGCGCCTCTTCGTTGGCAGCCTTGGGGCACTCCACGCGGATGGTCTGGTGTACATGCCAGTGGTTGTTCGCGCGCGTGCCTCTTACATAAGGGAACTCTCCGGGCTGGGAGCCCAGGAACCGGAGACCTTCGAGATTTTCGGCCCGGTAGTAGGGACGGACATTGAATCCCTCGCCGGTTCTCCATACGAGTTTGCGCTCGTAGTCAGCACCTTTCAGGTCGGCCTTAATCACCTCTTCCCACTTCTCGGTCGGGACCGGAGGGAATTCGGTGAACAGCTTTTCACGTTGGGTATTTGCCATAACTATATTAGAGATTAGTATAAGTGTTGTCCAAAATTGCACGTAAAGGTATAAAATATTCGGGAGAATGAAGCAAAAAATCGTTAGGAAAATAACAATACCCCGGATGCAGTTTTTAGGCCTGCCGGTGACTTGTTCGGTTATTTAGGATAAAATTAGTATGATATAGGAATAAAATCGAGAAAAATCAAAAACAGGCGATTTTGCGTATGTGCGATGAAAAATGATGCTGTTTTCCGGAAAATGGCTCTGAAAAACGGGGTGTCTGCCTGAAAACAGGGTCTGTTTTTCGGAAAATCGCGAAAAAATGAGGTGCTTTTCGAAAAAATGCGATTTTTGCAAAACAACGACAGCGTTTATTTTTTTACCTTTGCACTCGAAAGATAAAACGACAATTCATCCCCCATCCAGATTATGTCTCAACTCAGATTCAAGATGGTCGATGCGGCAATCAACCACACGGCCGTTGAAGTGAAGGCTCCCGATGGACGTCCTTCGGATTATTTCGGAGAGAAGGTATTCGGACGCGCTGCCATGCGCAAGTACCTTGACAAGAAGACCTACGCAGCGCTGCTCGATACGATGGAGAACGGTACGCCGCTCACGCGCGACGTGGCCGACAGCATCGCCGCCGGCATGCGTCAGTGGGCGCTTGAGCATGGTGCCGACCACTATACGCACTGGTTCCAGCCGCTGACGGGCGGTACGGCCGAGAAGCACGATGCCTTCGCCGAGCCCGACGGAATGGGCGGCGTGCTGGAGGAGTTCTCGGGCAAGCTGCTCGTACAGCAGGAGCCCGACGCCTCGTCGTTCCCCAACGGCGGCATCCGCAACACCTTCGAGGCGCGCGGCTATTCGGCGTGGGACCCCTCGTCGCCGGCCTTCATCGTCGACACGACGCTCTGCATTCCGACCGTCTTCATCGCCTATACGGGCGAGGCGCTCGACTACAAGGTGCCCCTGCTGCGGGCCCTTTCGGCGGTTGATGCCGCTGCCACGGAGGTCTGCCACTACTTCGACAAGAATGTTTCGAAGGTCTTCTCCTATCTGGGCTGGGAGCAGGAGTATTTCCTCGTTGACGAGAGTCTCTGGGCCGCACGTCCCGACCTGATGCTCACGGGGCGTACGCTCATGGGTCACGAGTCGGCCAAGAACCAGCAGCTGGAGGACCACTATTTCGGTGCGATTCCGACGCGTGTGATGGCCTTCATGAAGGACCTCGAGTATGAGTGCCTGAAGCTGGGCATTCCGGTCAAGACGCGCCACAACGAGGTGGCTCCCAATCAGTTCGAGCTGGCTCCGGTCTACGAGGAGGTCAACCTTGCCAACGACCACAACCAGCTGCTGATGACCATCATGGACAAGATTGCGCGCCGCCACCAGTTCCGCGTGCTGCTCCACGAGAAGCCCTTCAAGGGCATCAACGGCTCGGGCAAGCACAACAACTGGTCGCTGGGCACCGATACGGGCGTCAATCTGCTCGGTCCGGGCAAGACGGCCGGTGAAAACCTGCAGTTCATCACCTTCCTGGTCAATGCCATCTCGGCGGTCTACAAGCACAACGGTCTGCTCAAGGCCTCCATCATGAGCGCCACCAACGCCCATCGTCTGGGCGCCAACGAGGCACCCCCGGCCATCATCTCGACCTTCCTCGGTTCGCAGGTCTCGGCCGTGCTGGACAAGCTGGCAGCCTCGAGCGGCGACGATGCGATTCGCTTCGACGCGAAGAGCGTCTTCAAGATGAGCGGTATCTCGCACATCCCGACTCTGCTGCTCGACAATACGGACCGCAACCGCACCTCGCCCTTCGCCTTCACGGGCAACCGCTTTGAGTTCCGCGCCGTGGGTTCGTCGGACAACTGCGCCGAGGCGATGATTGTGCTCAATACGGCGATGGCCAACGAGCTGACGGAGTTCAAGCGCAACGTCGACGCCCAGATTGAGGCCGGCGTGAAGAAGGAGAAGGCCATCTACGAGGTGCTCAAGCAGATGATTAAGGCCTGCCAGGCGATTCGCTTCGACGGCAACGGCTATTCGGACGAGTGGAAGGCCGAGGCGGCCCGCCGCGGTCTGGACTGCGAGACCTCCACGCCGCTCATCTTCGACCGCTATCTGGACCAGGCGTCGCTCGACATGTTCGCTGCAACGGGCGTCTTCTCGAAGGTCGAGCTCGAGGCCCGCACCGAGGTGAAGTGGGAGACCTATACCAAGAAGATTCAGATTGAGGGCCGCGTACTGGGTGACCTGGCGATGAACCACATCGTGCCGACGGCTTCGCGCTACGAGGCGATGCTGCTCGACAAGGTCTACAAGATGGCGCAGATTCCGGGGCTCAACGCTGCGGCCGACATCGAACTCATCAAGAAAATACAGGGCCACACGGCTGAAATCCAGCGCCTGACGGGCGAGATGATTGAGGCGCGCAAGCACGCCAACCCCATCGAGGACCAGCGTGCCAAGGCCATCGCCTACCACGATACGGTGGCGGTCTTCTTCGACCAGATTCGCTACCATATCGACAAGCTGGAGGAGATTGTCGACGACCAGATTTGGCCCCTGCCGAAATACCGCGAGCTGCTCTTCATGCGTTAGCGGTACATTGGAGAAGTTAGGTTTTTGAGCGAAGCGGGGAGGCTGCGGCCTCCCCGCTTCCGTTTTACGACCCGCCTTTGCACGGTGCCGCCCCTTTTGCGGTCTGCGTCCTGGTTGTTGTCTTGCTGCGCCTCCGCTCGCGGGTCGGCGGGCGGAGGGGGGGCCGGCTGCGGTGTGTGGAGGTGAGGGTGCGGTCGCGCCGGGTGTTCGTTTTCGGGCCAAAGATGTTGCGGCCGGCCGTTGCATCGGGGCGGATTCGAATAAAAGTATTATCTTTGTAACAGGCGCCTGCCGAGGGGTTGTTTCCGGTGATATGCGGGGCGGCGCGCAAATCCTTTCGAACCATGAAGCCACTCTTTTCGGAACGCGAAGTGCGTGCTGTGGCGATTTTTCTGCCGCTGGCCGGACTGGTCATCCTCGGCCTGCTGCTGGCCCGCCCACGGACGACGCAGCAGGATGCCGACCTGCTTGAACGGGAGTTCGAGGAGCGGGTCGACTCGGCCCGTCTGCGCCCGTTCGACCCCAACCGGGCCGACTACGACGAGCTGCGCAGCCTCGGGCTCTCGAAGTACGAGGCGGTGAGCCTGCTCAAGTACCGCGCTTCGGGCAAGATTTTCCGCATTCCCGAGGATGTGGCCCTCTGCTATGGCTTCTCGGATTCGCTCTACCGCCGTCTGGCGCCCTACATCCGCATCGGCCGCAAGTACGCCCTCGCGCCCCGCTCGTACAGCCGCGAGCGGATTGTGCCGCAGCCGATTGCTCCCGAGCCCTTCCTGGTCGACACGGTAAGCGCCGCCTATCTGCAGGCCATCGGGGCCCTGTCGCGGCGTCAGGCCCAGGTCTTCATCCGCTGGCGCGATGCGAGCGGCATCCGCGACATGGAGGAGCTGCGCGCCTGCTACGTCATCTCGGATTCGGTGGCCGACGCCCTGGAGCCCTACGTCCTCTTTGCGGAGCGGCGCCCCTCGCCCTTCGAGGAGCCCGTCGAGCTCAACAGCGCCGATTCGGCTGCGCTGCGGAGCGTCGTCGGCATCGGCGAGAAGACCGTGACGGCCATCATGCGCTACCGCGAACGGCTGGGCGGCTTCGTGCGGGTCGAGCAACTGGCCGAGGTGCCGGGCGTTACGGAGCGCAATTACGAGCGAATATTGAAACAAATTCGCTGCGATAGCTTTCAAATTCGAAAAATTGATATTAACTTTGCAGCCCCGAACGAGTTGGGACGCCATCCCTACATGGCACCCCGCACGTTGCGGAAACTGCTCAAGGCAAGACAATTGAAAGGAGGTTGGAGTACCCTCGAAGAGTTGGTAAAGGACGACATATTGACCCGGGAGGAGGCAGCGCGGCTGGCTCCCTACCTGCAATTCGGGGTGCGGAAGACGGAACTGAAAGATGATTCGACGTCGTTCGGAGGTGAGGTTCCTCCGGGCTACTTCCAATGAAAAGACAACCTCAATTTTAATTTTTGCAAACTTAAAAAACAACACATACCATGATTATCATGCCGGTAAAAGAGGGCGAGAACATCGAGCGCGCCCTGAAGAAGTTCAAGCGTAAATACGAGCGTACGGGTGTCCTGAAGGAGCTCCGTCGTCGCCAGTACTTCACGAAGCCTTCGGTGGCCAAGCGTGAGGCGATGCAGCGCGCCATTTACGTGGAGCACACCTACCGCAACGAGGAGTAGGCGCTTCGCTTCCGAAAAAAGAGCCCCGACGGTTTCCGTCGGGGCTTTTTCGTGTCGGGAGTGAAGCGTGGGCCCTGTCTGTCGGAACTTTTTCGTGTCGGTTTGGAGACGTTCCGCACGCTCCGGACGTCGGGGCTATTTTGTGTCGGTCGGATGTCCCCATACGCTCCGGACGTCGGGGCTTTTTTATGCCGGTGTGTGAAGCATGTCCGCGCGCTTCGGTTCGGGCGGGCCGGTGCCCGGACGTCGGGCAGGGTGGCCTTCGCCGTATTCACTCTATCCTGTCCGTTCTCCGTCTCCGTCTCCGTTTCCCGTCTCCGGTTCCTGCCGGGTTGCCCTGCCGGTCGGAATCATCCCTCCGGGCAGGGTTTCGAAGTGTAAGCTGCCGGCGGTTGTCGGGTGGGTGAAATGCCGGAATCGGGCCATAATAGGGTAGTGGTGACCGAAAACGGGTGTACGTCCGTTCGTGTTTTTTTTAGGAATAATACCCCTGCTGAACCGTTTTTGCACGGGTAAAATGATGAAAAAAGGGGCTGAGTTGACTTTTTTTGTGAGAAAATGATGACAAAATGAATAAACGTACGGCCGGAAGTAGGATATTTTGAAAAATAAGGTTATCTTTGTTTTTACTTGTGAGAATGATTTGTGGGGTGAGAAACGTCCGTTCATATTCGGAAAAGGCTCACAAATCGCTTCCGCTGCCCGGTCCAGTCCGGTCGACGGTCGTGATACGGCGTTTTTTGCGATTGGGACGGTATTCCGCCCTTTTTTCGTATCACGGTGTCGGCAAGCAAACTTTTTAACTAATAACTTAAACTGTTCGTTACATGAAGTTTTTTGGACTCACGATTGCGGCGGCTGTCGCCACAATGACGGCTCAGGGTGTGTCGGCCCAGGAGCTCAACAAAAAGGTAGCCTCGGACGAGTACGTGCGTAACTCGGTCTGCCTGATGATGATGGAGGATGCCTCCGTGCCCCAGAAGGATGTGCTCCGCGAGGCGTTCCTCAATGCGGAGTGGAACCCCAAGTACAACGACCAGAACATCGAGACGTCGCTGCGCGTCATCGACCCGACGGCCTATACGCTCACTGCCGACGACGAGGCGGCCTTCAACCTCGCCTGCACCCCCACGGAGCAGTATCTCAACATCCTCGAGACGGGTGGTACGGCTCCCAAGCAGACCTACTACAACGAGACGATGAACCAGATTCTGCGTCAGCTGATGGCGACCCAGACGCAGACCGTCGATACGGTCATCAAGCTCAACGTGGCGCGTCTGGCCAACAAGTACCTGCTTGAGAACCACGTGGCCAAGCGTCTGGCCGACGGCTGGTTCCTCGGTCCCGACGGCCAGTACACCGACTCCACCGTGCTCGAGCGCGGCATGCTGAACGTCTCGGCCGATGAGTCGGAGGTGGCCGCTGCGACCGAGGCCGGTTCGCACTACCTGATGCGTCAGATTGACCTCTCGGAGCTGGTGGGCAACACCTTCGTGGTGGTGACGCGCTTCGGCTACAAGGCCAAGGATGCGCTGGTGGCCGACATCATGCTGCCGATGTACGCCGCCGCCGAGTTCGATTCGTCGGGCTACGGCAAGATGGCGCTCAAGGTGGCCGAGATGGGCGTGAAGGCCGGTCTGGGTGCCGGATACTACGTAACGGTTGACTCCTACCTCTTCCGTCTGCGCTGGAACGATGCCATCGCCGAGCGCTTCAACGAGCTGTGGGACAACGAGACCGGCGCCTTCAACATGGATGCCTACAACGCTTCGGACCTCTTCTCGCTGCAGTTCATCGGCAACGAGCGCGCATGGGCCAAGACCAAGGCCGGCGTCTTCACCGACAAGAGCGAGAATGAGCTGATTCGTCTGGCTGCCGCCGACGCCGTGGACGGCGTGCTGGCCAAGTTCGAGCGCAAGTACGACGAGTTCAAGACCAAGACCCCGCTCATCGTGCACGAGACCACCGACAAGAAGGGTCGTCCGACCCGCACCTATGCAGCCCGCATCGGTACGCGTGACGGTCTGGAGGGCGGCGAGGTATTCGAAGTGCTCGAGAAGAAGATTGTCATGAAGGACTCCGTCGAGCGCGTCTCCTACGTCAAGAAGGGCGAGCTGACCGTCGACAAGAAGAACGTTTGGGACAACTCCTACAGCACCGAGGCGGGTGCTCCGTCGGAGGAGGCCAAGACGGGCGAGACGCTGCTGGTGGGCAAGAGCAAGGATGCCTACTACGAGGGTCTGCTGCTGCGCATGAAGACCAAGAAGAAGTAGTGTGCCGCATGGACGTTGCATGAACCTGTTACCTTTTTATATTGTACTGCAATGAAAAGATTAGTTTTCATATTGATGCTTGTCCTTCTGCCCGCGATGCTCTTCGCGGGTCAGAAGAACAAGACCAAGAAGGCCAATGCGGAGACTGCCGCATGGCGCTATGAAATCCAGAACGAGGCGGTGGGTGCCGACAATACGGTGCTGGTCCGCGTCTGGAGCTATTCGAAGAGTGTTGACGTGGCCCGCAAGCAGGCGCTCAAGAATGCCGTTCACGGCCTGATTTTCAAGGGGGCGGCGGCCAACAACGACCGCTCGAAGCGTGCCCGCGCACTCAAGCCGCTGGTAAGCGACCCGAACGCCGAACAGACCTATGCCGCGTTCTTCGATAGCTTCTTCGCCGACGGGGGTGACTATGCCCGCTACGTATCGGTTGCCAACAGCTCGGGAGCCGGCAACGTGGTGAAGATGGGCAAGGAGTACAAGGTGGCCGTCTACGTGACGGTGCAGTACTCCGAGCTGCGCAACCGCCTCGAAAGCGAAGGAATTATCAAGAGCCTGGATTCCATCTTCTAACCTGTAAACCGTTGTGGATATGAAACGAGTGATTTTGTCGTGTGCCCTGCTCCTGGCCGCCGTGCTGGGCTATGCGCAGGGTGCCAAGAAGCCGACGATTATGGTCGTGCCGAGCGATGTGTGGTGCATCCAGAACGGCTACTACACCACCTTCGACAACCAGGGGACCGAAGAGAAGGTGCCCGACTACACGAAGGCAATCCAGGGCGATGCCGACCTGCTGCTGGTGACCAGCAAGCTGGGTGAACTGATGGCCGAGCGGGGCTTCCCGCTGCGGAGCATGGAGGCCATGCTCAAGCGGCTGAAGACCGAAGAGGCCGAGGAGTCGCTCACCATGTCGAAGGAGACGGGTGCCGAACTGGCCGAGTCGCCGCTCGACAAGCTCAAGCGGGTGGCCCGCGCCGACATCTGGATGCAGGTGACGTGGACCGTCAACCGCATCGGACGCGACGTCTCGGTGACCTTCAACCTTCAGGGTCTCGATGCCTACACCGATAAGCAGGTCGCCGCCGGCTCGGGTACGAGCGCTCCGGAGCCTGCCGCCTGGATGGAGCTCCCCGTGACGCTGTCGGAGGCCGTGAACGCCAATCTGGAGGACTTCTGCAATCAGCTGATGGCGCACTTCCAGGATATGGAGACCAAGGGACGTGAAATCGCCCTGACGTGCCGTTGCTGGAGCGACAGCGAATATGACTTCGAGAGCGAGGTGGGCGGCGACGAGCTGGGCTTCCTCATCGAGGACTGGGTGGCTGCCAATACGGTCGAGGGTCGTTTCACGACGGCCGACGCCTCGGAGAGCCGCATGTACTTCGAGCAGGTGCGCATCCCGCTCTTCAACGAGAACGGCCGCGCGCTCGACGCCCGCTCGTGGGCCAACGGCCTGCGCCGCGAGCTGCGCGAAAAGTACGGCATCGAGTCGAAGCTCACGATTCGCGGTCTGGGACAGGCAATCCTGACCATCGGAGGCAAATAATGATGTAGCATGAACTGCGCGGCAGACCCGACGGCGGACCCCGTGTCCGCTGCCGGGCCTTCGCCGCATAAAAACTCAAACAGCATGATGAAGAGATTTTTCGGGGTCGTGGCGGCGTTGTTCCTCTCCGCAGCGTCGTTCGCACAGACGGACCTGGTGGCCGTGACGCCCTACGTTTGCGATGAACTGGAGCTGCCCGCCGGCGTGAAGAATACGCTCCAGCAGCGGATGCTGCAGCTGGCGACGCAGAATGGATACGGCTCGCTCTCGGGCGAGTTCGTCCTGACGCCCAACGTGCTCGTTCTCGACAAGAAGACGACGGCCACGGCTCCGGCGCAGTTCATCGTCGATTTGGAGATTTCGGTCTACGTGGTCGCCGTGGCCGAGCAGACCATCATCGCCGAGACGGCCGTGCCGGTGCGCGGCATCGGAGCCTCGGAGTCGAAGGCCTACATCAGCGCCATCAACCGGCTCTCGCCCCGTACGCCCGCCATGCGCAACTTCATGAACAGCTGCCGCGAGCGGATTGTCGACTACTACGCGCAGCGGGTCCCCGTGCTGATTGCAAAGGCGCAGTCGCTGGCCGACCGCGAGCAGTACGTTGAGGCCGTAGCGGTGCTCGACGCCATTCCCGAGAGCGTGCCCGAGTACGCCTCGGTGGCAAGCCTCAAGGTCGAGCTGGCCACGCAGCTGCTCGACCGCGTGGCCGAGACGGCCATGCAGCGCGCCAAGGTCGAGATGGTCAAGGGCAACTACGCCGAGGCGATGGATGCCCTGGTGGCGGTCAACCCCGC
Organism: Alistipes sp. An31A; assembly: GCF_002159425.1. Lineage (NCBI taxonomy): Bacteria > Pseudomonadati > Bacteroidota > Bacteroidia > Bacteroidales > Rikenellaceae > Alistipes > Alistipes sp. An31A. The sequence goes on along the minus strand of NZ_NFIO01000002.1, from coordinate 159,740 downwards.
CAGCAACAAGGCCAAGGAGGCCTATGCGATGATTGACCAGGTGGCTGCGAAGATGAGCGAGGCCGAGCGCGCCGCACGCGAAGCGGAGTTGGCCCGTCTGGAGCAGGAGCGCGAAGCCTCGCAGCGGGCGTTCGACAACCAGATGATGCTCGAGAAGATGCGTCTCGAGGCGTCGTCCAAGGCCGCCGAGTCGGCCCGCAGCGCTGCGGCCGAGGTGTCGCTCTCGGGCATCAACGCCTGGCTGTTCGGCAAACTGAAGTAATCACCCGATAAAACGAAGAATACCCATGGCACAATGTCCCCGATGCAAGGAGGAGATGCCTCTGCTTTCGAAAGTATGCCCCGTCTGCGGATACGTGATGAACGACGGCGATGATTCGCCGACGGCCGAGGAGCTGGTCAACAGGCTCGAAGAGCTGCTGCTGCGCAGCAAGAACATGCCCAAACCCTCGTTTGCCGCCAGCCTGCGCAACATGCTCTTCGTGCTGTTCCTGGTGCTGGCCCTCTACTTCGTCGTGCTGGCCCTCATCAGCGAGGCGGGCCTCTTCTGGCTGCTGGGCATCGCATGCGGCGTGGTGGCGCTCTACCTGCTCGTGCGCAAGCTCACGAAGCGTACGACCAGCGCCGGTGCGTTCGAGCGTCTAAAGAACGAATATGAATACCAGGAGCGCCTTGCGCGCCGCAGCTTCGGCAAGAACATCGAGGTCTCGCGGCTCATCAAGGAGATAACCTCCGAAATCAACGCCGTCGAGGCGGAGCACCTCGCAGCCCGTCGGCGCAGCCGCACGCTGTGGCTGGTTTTCGCCGTGGTGGTCATCGTGGTGGCTGCCGGCGGCATTTTCTCGACCGACCTCGCCTCGCGCGACGAGGCTCCGGCAACGGAGCAGAGCCTTCCGGGCGGAGAGAGCTCCGGGGAGGCGGCCGCCGAGGGTGAGGCAGCTCCGTGGAAGGCGCGTGTGGCCGCCTTCGCCGCTTCGTCCGACAACAGCGAGTACGGCGACAATGCCGCCCGACTCTCCGTGCTGGACGAAATCCTCAAGTACAACGCCTTCGACGCCGCCGAGGAGTTCTTCTTCACCTATTGCCAGGGGAAGATGGGCGACCTGGAGTGCGCCCGGAAGATTGTAGGTAGTTATCTTGCCGCCGACCGGAAGGCCGACGCGGCCGCATTTGCCGGCCGGGTTGCGCTGCGTTATGCGTCGGATACGGCCAAATTGAAAAAAATGGTAGAATAAGATGGGACTTTTCAGCAAAAACAAGGCGGAAGGCGGCATCCTGGATGTCATCCGCTGCGACGAACCCGATTATCTGGTGTGGAAATGGTCGCCCGCAGGGGTGCCGAGCCGCCGCGAGAATGCCATCCGGTGGGGCAGTACGCTCCGCGTCAAGCAGGGCGAGGTGGCGGTCTTCGTCTACCGCCAGAACGACGGCAAGGAGATGGACTACTTCGAAGGTCCGCTCGACACGACGCTCAAGACGGCCAACTTCCCCGTGCTTTCGGGCATCCTGGGGTCGGTCTTTGGAGGGGAGACCCCCTTCCAGGCCGAAATCTACTTCATCAACCTGGCGGGCAACGTCCGTCTGCCCTTCTTTGTCCCGCAGTTCGACGTCTCGGACCCCCGGTTCCTGGACTACGCCGTGCCGGTGACGGTCAAGGGGCAGCTGCTCTTCAACATTACGGACTACAAGTCGTTCATCTCGCTGCACCGCATGATGCAGTTCGACATGGATGACTTCGCCGAGGAGGTGCGTGCTTCGGTAGTGCGCTATACCAAGTCGGTGGTGACCAATGCTCCGTCGAAGGGGCAGATTCCCCTGCTGCAGATTGAGCGCCACATCGACGAGGTGACGACGCTTGTCGAGGAGCGGCTGCGGTCGGTGCTTGCCGACGACTTCGGGGTGAACCTCAAGCGTCTGGACCTCTCGGAAATCGCTCTGGACAAGGATTCGGAGGGCTATGCCGACCTCTATGAGGTGACCACGGCGCAGATGACCGAGCTGACCCGGGCCCGCACGGAGGATACCGTCGAGCGCCTGCGCATGGGCCGCGAAGTGGAGTTCAAGCGCCAGAATCTGGGTGCCGAGACCGACTACTTCGCCGCACACCGGCTCAACCAGCAGACCGAGGTGGCCAAGATTGCGGCCGAGAGCCTTGGCGAGATGGGCGGCGGCATGGGTGGCGGCGACGGACTCAACCCTGCCGGCATGATGGCCGGGATGATGCTGGGCGGCGCCGTGGGCAGCAACATGGCCGGCATGATGAACGGCATGATGGGCGGCATGCAGGGTACGATGGCGCCTCAGACGTCGCAGACTCCGCCGCCCCTGACCACGACGATGTATTACGTTGCGGTGAACGGCCAGCAGACGGGGCCCTTTGCGCTTGAAGTCATCCGCCAGATGATTGCCGACGGCCGCATCGTGCGCGAGACGCTCGTCTGGAAGCAGGGCATGCCCGCCTGGGAGCAGGCCGGCGCGGTGACCGAACTGGCCCCCTGCTTCGTCCCGGTGCCGCCGGTGCCTCCCGTACCGCCGGTTCCCCCCGTTGTTCCACCTCAAAAGTAGCAAGTCATGAAATTCAGACCCATTCCCGCAGTCATCGCACTGCTGCTCGGCGGCCTGGTATGCTACGGCTATCTGGCCTGTGGCGTCGAGACGGTGATGACGGTCATCGCCACCGTAGTGGCGCTGCTCTTCCTGGTGTCGGTGCTGGGCATCGGTTTCACGACCGGCCCCAACCGGACGGTGCTCTTCTCGACCGTCTCGAGCATCCTGCTGCTCGTCACCTTCCTGCTCAACATCCTCTTTGCGTGGCTCCACGTGGCGCTTCCCGTGGTGATTATCGTCAATGCGCTGGCCGTCATCGGGTGGCTCTTCGCACTCTATGCGGCCCTTTCCGGCAACGTAAAAAATCAAAAGTCATGAAACGGCTCCTGACGCTTCTGCTGCTCCTGGCTGTGGCGCTTCCCGCCTCGGCACAGAAGGAGAAGGTGGTTGAACGCAGCGCCAAGAAGGCGCCCGCGTGGCTGGGCATCTCGTGCCCCGACTACTTCACCGTCTCGGCGACGGCCCCGACGCTCGACCAGGCCCAGAAGCAGTGCCTGACGGATATCCGCCAGCACATCATCACCTCGATTGCCTCGAACATCACCTCCGAGGAAAAGCTCTACCAGGAGCAGACGGCCCGCAACGGCGTGGTCTCGCTGCTCAACAGCTACGCCTCCGAGGTGGGAACCACCGGGGCCTCGATGCCCTATCTGTGCGACATCTCCCTCTCGCGGGCGCTCGGCGTCTACTGGGAGCGGCGCTTCGTCAAGCAGGAGAAGAGCTACTACTACATCTACCACGTGCAGTATCCCTTCACCGATGCCGACCGCAGCGCGGCCATTGCCGCCTTCCGGGCCCTCGACAACGAGCATCTGGAGCGTCTTGAGCAGCTCGAGGAGCAGTTCGAGACCTTCACCGACCTGAGCTTCCTCGACCAGACGGCCGCGGCGCTCAATCCGCTCATCGACTACTTCTTCGATACGGACCGCCGCAACCGGGCCGTCAACCTGCAGCAGCGCTGTCGCCAGGCGTGCGGCGAGGTTGCCATCGTGCCCGACAGCGCCTCGCTGGGGTGCTACTGCTATCACTTGGCGCTGCACGGCCGCCGCGTGACGTCGGACCGTCAGCCGCGCCTGGAGAGCGACTATGCCACCAACCTGCGCGTCGTGCCGCTCGACGGGGGCTATGCGCTGCTCTACGACGAGGCGGGCATCGAGGGTGAGGAGAACTTCATCACGATGACCTACACCTTCGGCGGACGGCGGCTGCAGCACCGCGTGGTCTTCGACCCCACGGAGGGCAAGCTGGCCGTACGTCCCTTCGGTACGGTCGAAATCGACGCGCTCGGCCCCGGAGCCGATAGCGTGGCGACGTGGCGCATCTCGGTGCCGCTGCGGTCGAACAACGATACGCGCTTCGAGGTGCGTCACGTCGACATCCGCGTGCCGGAGTTCGGTGCTGCGGCCCAGGGCTCGCTTGCGGGCTACGCCTTCGAGGGCAAGGGGGTCCATACGCTGCGCTTCACGGCCTCCGTGCCGCAGGTGACTCCCGCGCGCCGGAGCGTGCTGCTCAACGGTACGCTGCGCATCGTCGGAGCCGACGGCCGTCAGACCGACGTGCGCTTCAATCTTCCCTACAGACTCAATTTCACTAACCGCTAAATTCTTTTGAAGATGAAAAAAATGATGCTTATGGTTGGTGCGCTGGCGATGCTGGCCGCCACGACCTCTTGCTCGTCGTCGTCCAAGGCGCCGCGCAAGCCGCAGACCGACATGGTGGAGCAGGTGCTCCCGCTCAGTGGTCCCGAGTACCGCAGCGATGCCGACTACTATCGTGCCGTGCAGAGCGGTGTAAGCCCCGAGCAGTCGATGGCCAAGAAGATTGCCATGCAGAATGCCCGTCAGGAGATTGCCGCCGCCGTGCAGACCGACATCGCAACCGTGATGGAGAACTACGCCAAGTCGCAGAAACTTCCCAGCCAGACCGCCCGCAGCTACGAGGAGCGCGTTACGGAGCTCACCTACGCCATTGTCAAGCAGTCGGTGTCGGGCATGACGCTCGTCGATGAGAAACTCTTCAAGGAGGCCAACGGCGACTATCGTCACTATGTATGCATGCAGCTGAGCAAGAGCGACATGAAGCAGCACGTGCTCGACGAGATGCAGAAGGACGAGAAGCTGATGTCGGACTTCGAGTTCGACCAGTTCAAGAAGCTCTACGAGCAGAAGCTCTCGGAGTATTCGCAGCAGTAGTCCTCCGCTTTGCTCACGCGGTGTCCGGCTCCGGAGTACGGGGCGGACGCCGCTTTTTGTCTCTTAAAAAACGAAGTCCATGAACCGACCCATACGTGCGGCGCTCGTCGCCGCGATTGCGACCCTGACCGTTGCTGCGGTCTCCGCCCAGGATGTGCGCAGCAGTTACGAGGAGTTCATCCGTCAGCGCCAGCAGGCCTATCAGGAGTACATCGATTCGCGCAATGCCGAGTATATCCGCTACATGCGCGAGCGGTGGACCGCTGCCGAGGAGCGGCCGGCCGTTGAGGCCGAGTCGCAGCCGGCGCCTCCGATTCCCGCGACGCCGCCCGACGAGGAGCCGCCTGCACCGCGCGCCGTGCCCGTTGCCGAGGTGGTCGAGCCCGTGGCTCCGGCTCCTGAGCCGGTCGTCGAACCCGACATTCCCGCAGCGGTCGGGCCGGCAGCGGGGGAGGGGAACCTCATCCCCGACACCGATGCGGCGCTGCAGGGTGGCTCCGCGCCGACCATCCGCCCCGATGTGCCTGCTGACCCCGCTGCGGGGAGAGGCGGCGCGCCGCAGCTTCGACCCGACGGAGGCAACATCCTCGCGGGAGGCGAGTCGGGGCAGCTCCCGACGCTTCGTCCCGAGGGCGGGAACGTCGGCGGAGACAACCTCTCGTCGGTGTTGGGTTCCGATGCTCCGGCAGCTCCCGTGAAGCCGGCCGTACCCGACGCCGGCCCGGCTGCTCCCGTTCGTCCGGCAGCTCCCGTGACCGCGCCTTCGGCCCCGGCACAACCGGCCCTTCCGAGTGCTCCCGCCGTGACGCCCGCCGCACCGGCAGTGCCTGCCGCCGATGAGGTTGCAGCCGACCGTGGCGGTGCGATGCGCGGCGGGTCGAAGCTCAAGGGGCCGCAGCAGCGCTTCACCTTCGTCGGTACGGAGTATGCCGTGCCCGCCGTGCAGGGGTCGAAGCCCCGCCTGCGCGACGTCTCTGAGGGCTCCGTGGCAACGCTCTGGGAGTCCTTCTCGGCACCGGCCTACCGTACGGTGACGGAGGAGTGCCACCGTCTGCGCGACCAGTTGCGCCTCGACGACTGGGGCTACCTCAAGATGCTGGAGTTCCTCGCCTCGGCCTGGTACGACGGTGCGGCCAACGAGGCGGTGCTGCTCCAGACCTTCCTCATGGCGCAGTCGGGCTACAAAGTGCGCATCGCCCGCACGGGACAGCGCCTCGTGCTGCTCGTCCCCGCCTCGGGCATGCTCTATGGCTATCGTTACCTCGAGCTTGGCGGCGAGAAGTTCTTCGTCGTGGGCAACCTGCCCGCATCGGGCGGCTACTATGTCTTCAACCGCGCCTTCCCGGGCGAGCGGCTCCTTGCGCTGCGTCCGTCGGTTCCGGCGCTTCCCGAACGGAAGGTTGCTCCGCGCCACCTCGTCTCGAAGCGCTATCCCGAACTTCAGGCCGACGTGGTGGTCGACCGCAGTCTGATTGACTACTACAACCTCTTCCCCTGCTGCGACGTTGCGGTCTACCAAATCCCCTCGGTGGGCGCCACCGTGCGTCAGAGCCTCTATCCCGCCCTGCAGCAGGCTCTCTCGGGCCGAAGCGAGACCGAGGCGGCCGACATGCTGCTCAACTTCGTGCAGACGGCATTCCCCTACGCCACCGATGACGAGCAGTTCGGCTACGAACGTCCGCTCTTTGCCGAGGAGACGCTCTTCTATCCGGCCTGCGACTGCGAGGACCGCGCCGTGCTCTATTCGCTGCTCGTGCGCGAGCTGCTGGGGCTCGACGTCGTGCTGCTCGAGTATCCGGGCCACGTGGCTGCGGCGGTCTGCTTCAAGGGGGAGGCTCCGGGCGACTACGTCGTCGTGCGCGGCAAGCGCTATACGGTCTGCGACCCGACCTACATCGGCGCCGGTATCGGCCGTACGATGCCCGGCATGGACAATGCAAGCGTCGAGGTGCTCATGCGCTGACGCCCTTCCCGGCCCCGGACGGGGCGTGTGTGTACACTTTGGGAGCGAAGACCCTGCGGGGTCTTCGCTCCCTTTTTATATAGGTCGTACCGGTCGGATGTCAGAACGTTGTCGTCTGTTTTTGTGGAAAACTAAATTTTTTAGTTGAATAACTATAAAAAATAGTTGCTCGGCGGAAAAATTTTGCTACCTTTGTTGTGCGGGGAATGCAGGAGGAGAACACCCCGCTGATTGCCATGGAGAAACTGACCCATAAGGAGGAGGAGCTGATGCGCTATTTCTGGGCGCACGGCCCGTTGTTCGTGCGCGAGGTGGTGGCGCTCTGCCCCGAACCTCGCCCCCATTTCAATACCGTCTCGACGATTGTCCGTACGCTCGAAGCGAAGGGCTACCTCTCGCACAAGGCCTTCGGGGCGACCTACCAGTACTTCCCGGTGGTGAGCGAGGAGGAGTTTTCGCGGCAGACGCTCGGTGGCGTCATCCGCAAGTACTTCGAGAACTCCTATCTGGGCGCCGTCTCGGCGCTGGTCGAGGAGGAGAAGATTTCGGTCGAGGAGCTGCGCGGGCTCATCGACCGCATCGAACGTGAAAACAGCCGGTAGCCATGTACGACCTGATGCTATACAGCCTGAAGACGGGCGCCTGTCTGGCAGTCTTCTACCTCTTCTACAAACTGCTGCTCAGCCGCGAGACCTTCCATCGCTTCAACCGCGTCGTGCTGCTTGCGATGCTTGTGCTCTCGTTCGTGCTGCCTTGCTGCGTGGTGACCCTCTACCGCGACCTGCCCGCGCCCGAGCCGTTTGTCCTGCCGGTAGTGACACAGCCCGCACTGCCCGTTGAGGCGGTGGCCGCTGCGAAACCCTTTCCGTGGCGGGAGCTTCTGGCGATGCTCTTTGCGGCGGGCGTCGTGGCTATGCTGCTGTGGGTTGTCGTATCGCTCGTGCGGGTGTGGAGCATTGTTCACGGCGGGCGGAGCGAGCGTCTTCCAGGCGGCATGGTGCTGGTGCGCCGTCCCGAGAAGGGTTCCCCCTTCAGCTGGGGACGCTACATTGTCGTCTCGGAACAGGACGACGATGCCCTGCTCCGCGATGTCCTGCTGCACGAGGAGGCCCACCTGCGGCTGCACCATTCGGTCGACTTGCTCGTGGCGGACCTTGCCGGATGTCTGCAGTGGTTCAACCCCGCGATGTGGCTCCTGCGCCGCGAGTTGCGCGCCATCCACGAATACGAGGCCGACGAGGCGGTGCTCCGTAGCGGCGTCGATGCACGCGAATATCAGATGTTGTTAATAAGGAAAGCTGCTGGCAGGAGGTGGTGCTCAGTTGCCAACAGCTTCAATCACAGTAAACTTAAAAACCGTATTACCATGATGTTACGTAAGAAATCATCGCGGTGGAACTACGCCCGTGCGTTGGTCTTCCTGCCGCTTGTCGGGCTTGCGCTCGGCGCCTTTGCAGAAACCGTCTACCGCGTTCCCGTAGACAAAGGTACGCAAAATTCCGGAACTTTCCTATCCTCGGCCGTCGGAAACGGCACATCGGTTGCGGCACTGGTCGACAGCGCGTTGCGTGATGCCTCGGCCGAGGCAGGGCAGTCGGCATCGGAGGGGCTCGCCGGGTCGGCACAGGCGGCGCTCAAGCAGCCTGCGGTGCGCTATTTCATCAACGGCCGCGAGGTGACGGCCTCGGCGCTCGACACGCTCAAGGTGGAGCGGATTGCCTCGGTCGATGTGGAGAAGTCGGACGACCCGGCGTCGGGTATCGTCCGGATTACCCTTCGGGGTAACTCCTCGGAAGGGACGACCGACCAATATATCTACATTCTGGACGGTCAGCGGAAGAGCTACGCTGAGCTGGACATCGACCCTTCGGAGATTGCGTCGGTGAAGGTCATCAAGGAGCCCTCCGTAATAGAGCAGTTCGACCGGCCGGAGGCCAAGGGGGTGGTCTACATCCTCACGAACGATTTTGCCCGGCAACTCGAAGGGTCGCTCCGTGCCGGGGCCGAGGGCCTCGAGGCGGGACGCGCCGGTCTTGAGGCTGCGCGTGTCGGTCTTGAGGCTGCCCGGAAGCATCTGAGCGGCGACGAGTGGAAGAAGGTGCAGCAGCAGCTGCGCGAAGCCAGCGAGCAGCTTGAGCAGGCGCGGCGCGAGTTGGACGGGCAGCAGACCGAGGCCTCGCTGGAGGCGGCCCGTCAGTATTTGAACAGCGACGAGTGGAAGGCCGTGCAGCAGCAGCTGCGCGAAGCCAGCGAGCAGCTTGAGCAGGCGCAGCGCGAGTTGGACGGGCATCAGCTCGCCTCCTCGCCGCAGACCATCGTCATCACCGGTGACGGAACCTCCGTCTCGGCCTCGGCCTCCGGCGCCGGCTCGGTTTCCACCTCGACCTCGACTTCGACCTCCTCCTCCGGTTCGTCGGCAGCCGCTGCTGCCGCAGGGCAGGGAATGCCGAAGGGCGAGCCGATTATCTCCGTGAAGGGAGGCTCTACGAAACCGACTTCGCAGAAGGGGGTGCTTTGGGTCATCGACGGCAAGGAGTACCGTGCCGACAAGCTGAAACCCGGCGAGCTGGACGAGTTGCTGGGCGAACCTTCGAACATCCGGTCGATGATGATTCTCAAAGATGCTTCGGCCATTCGCGAGTATGGCCGCAAGGCCCGCAATGGCGCGATTATTGTCGAGACAAACAAGAAACGGTAAGCGTCAGAATAAAAGTTCGAGTGGGGGAGCGGCCTTCGGGTCACTTCCCCTTTTTGTGCGGCGTTATCACGAGTGGCGGCATTCTTTTGCACGGGGCCTTTTCGGATGGCCGCCTCTTCGGCGGACGCAGGGCGGATGAGGCAGGAGCCGCGCCGCCGCCGAGGGGCCAGATGCGCTACCGATGCAAAAATCCCGGGTGCGGGTGCCCGAATACGCCCCTCTTTTGGTATCTTTGCAGTAGGAAAAAACATCAGCCATGAAACGACTTCTTCTGTTGTTGTGCGTGCTGACGGCGGTGGTTGGCTGCAAGCCCGACTTCCGTCGGCGTACGGCCCGCTATGCGTCTGTTGGCGAGCTTCGCGAGCGGCGGGCCGCCGTGCTCGATACGGTCGACGGGGCGCCCCGCTGGGGCTATGTCGATGCCGAGGGGCGGCTTGTGATACCCTGCCGCTATGCCGCTGCGGCCCCCTTCAGCGAGGGGCGTGCCGCCGTGCAGATTCCCGGCGAGCGGTGGGGCTACATCGATACCACGGGGTTGATGGTCATCGCCCCCGAGTATGCCGTGGCTTCGCCCTTTGCCGACAGCCTGGCCTGGGTCGAGCTGCCGGGCGGCCTGCGCGGCCGCATCGACCGTGAGGGGCGCGAGGTCATCGCCTGCCTCTACAGCGAAATCGGCGAGCCGGGCCTTCGGGGCTGGCGTGCAGCCGTGCGCAACGGCCGCCGCGGCTACCTCTCGGAGAGCGGCGGCGAGGTGGTGCCCTGCCTCTACGACTCCATCGGACCGGTCGGCGAACGGGGGTGGATGGCCGCCCTGCGCAACGCCAGACGCGGATATCTCGACAGCCTGGGGCGCGAGGTTATCCCCTGCCGGTACGATACGATTGCCCCCTTTACAGGCGGTTACGCCCTTGCGGCCCGCACGGTCGACCAGGGGCTGCGCTGGGGGCTGGTCGATTCGCTGGGCGGCGAGCCGGTGGCGTGCCGCTACGAGGAGCTCGGCGCTCCGAGCGACGGACGGTTGCTCTTCCGCAGCGGCGGGGGACGTTACGGATACCTCGACCTGACGGGGCGCGTGGTGCTCCCGGCCCGCTATGCCGTGGCGCGGAGCTTCAACGAGCGTGTCGCCGTGGTGAGCTACGACGGCGTGCACTTCGGGGCCATCGACCGCCTCGGCCGCGAGCTCAGCTCGTTCCGCTACGAGTCGCTCGGGGATTTTCACGACGGGCTGGCACCCTTCAACGAGAATACGCGCGGCGCGATTTTCCCCGCCATGACCCACTATTGCGGCTATGTCGACACGGAGGGGCGCGAGGTGATTTCGCCCCGCTTCGACGATGCCCGCGAGTTCAGCGAGCGGCGTGCCGCCGTCATGCGTCTGGGCATGGTGCGCGACGACTTCTACAAACCGCGCTGGGGCTACATCGCCCCGACGGGCGAGCTGATGGTTCCCTACCGTTACGACGAGGTGTGGCCCTTCAGCTGCGGACTGGGGCGCGTCTACCTCGAGGGGCGCGGCTATGGCTATGTCGACCGTTCGGGTTCGGAGGTGCTTCCCTGTCAGTTCGAGCAGGCGGAGGATTTCGTCGATTTCACGGCCCGCGTGCGGCTGGACGGCCGCGACTTCAGAATCGATACCAAGGGGCAGGAGGTGACGGCCGCAGGGCATTGACCCTCGTGTGACCTCTGAAGAGCAATGACGGAGCGGAACCGGGGCCTTCTGCGGCTGCGGTTCCGCTCCTTCGTTTGTGCGGGTTGCCAGTTTCCCTACTGGAAGCCCACGACCTCGGGCCGCTTGGGCAGATAGCGGTACTGCTCGAGCCGTGTCTGGCTCGAGATGCGGTAGTATTCGCTCTCGACCAGCCCCCGTTTGCCGAAGGCAACACCCAGCTGGAGCTGGATGGCGCTGAAAATCAGACGTTCGTTCTTGAGCCGGATGCCCAGTCCGAACGAGGTGAAGAAGTCGTTCTTGAAGATGTTGGGCGAGTAGCCGATGAGCCCCATGTCGATAAATCCGAAGAAGGCAATGCGGAATCCGAGCGGCTGGTAGGGGGTGAAGAGCACCGTTTCGGTGTTGAGCACCATGCGGTTCGTACCCGTGATGTGCTCCTTGAGCGCTTCGAGTCCGTTTTCGCGGGTGAAGCGCACGATTTCGTAGCTGCCCGCATCGCGGTTCCATCCCTGGGTGTAGTTCAGCGAGAGGAACTGGCGGACGCGGTTGCGGCGATAGATGTAGAGGTTCGAGAACCACTGCAGGTCGACATCCACGGCGCTGTGGTGCCACGAGCCGTCTGCCAGGTCGATGTAGCTTCCCAGCGTGAAGCTGCCCATGAGGTAGCCGGCACGGGTGAAACCGCCGATTTTGTAGACCGTACCCAGATACATCTCGTCGTTGAACTCGCCCCACGAGTAGCCGCCCACCAGCTCGGCCTTGTAGCCCGTGGCCAGGTACTCGCGCGTACCGAATCCGTAGACCATGTTCGCCGTGTAGAACTTCTCGCGGTAGAGACCCGCGCTGAAGAGCATCTCCTCGCTGTTGTGGAACGCCGGATTGTAGTCGGCGCGCACCTCGGGGCGGCGACTGAACTGCGTGAAGCCGTAACGCCCCGTGAAGTAGATGCTCGAGCGTATCGAACGGATGTAGCGCGAGCGTCCGGCCCAGATGTCGAAGGTCTTCACCTTCACCAGGTCCGAGGTGTCGCGGTCGATAAGGTAGTACTTCGACTTGACGTTCTCGTAGCTGATGCCCACCTCGTAGTCGGTCGGCCGGATGAACTCCTTGCCGAAGTTGAGCTTCAGTTCCGAGTTGTAGAAGTCACGCCCGGCCGAGAAGCTGGCCGAGTAGAACGAGCCGAAGATGTTGGGAATCTCATACTCGACGATGTTGCCGCCGTAGGAGAAGTCCTTGCGGCTGAAGTTGGTCTTCACGCGGAGCATGTTGCCCGTACCGAAGATGTTGGCGTCGTAGAGGCCGAACATGGTGTGCCCCTCGGAATGGAGGCCGGCGTCGACGCCGATGGTCCAGCTGTCGCGCGTATGGACGATGATGTCGACGCGCGTCGAGTCGAGCGAGTCGGGGCGAATCTCCAGCTCGGCGTCCGACACGTAGCTGCGCGAGCGCAGCAGCTGCTGGTTGCGGACCAGCTGCTCGGCATCGAGCGTGTCGCCCGGTCCGAAGAGCAGGTCGCGGCGCAGCACTCGTTCGCGCGTGAGGATGTGGAGGTTGTTGCCGGTCCGTTCGAGCCAGTTGCCGTCGGGGTCGAATACCTGGTTGCGTTCGATGGTGACCGAACCGATGGTCCGTCCCTCGTAGGGGAGGAAGCGCTGGCTTTCGTCCTCGACCGCGCCGCTGCGGGTGGTGTCGATGCGGCTGCGGGTGAAGAGGAGTCCGTAGAGCATGCGGGGCACGGCCCAGCGGCTGGTTTTCGAGCGGATGCTGTCGTAGAGGCGTTCGGTCCGCTCCGAGGGGGAGGTGCGCATGCGGGCCGAGTCGGGCGTAAAGAACTCGGCGCGTGGAGGTTCCGGCCGCTTCATCTGGGGCAAAGCGGTCTGCATCGCCAGCAGTGCTGCGGCGAGGATGAATAACCTCCGGACCATGACCTCAAAGATAACGTTTTTTCGGGTGAAAAAGTATGGTGAATGGGTGCCATTTGGCTTCTTCGACGTTTTGCCCATGCCTTTTTGTGAAGCCGTAAGTCGGGGGCGGTGACGGACCTTCTTCGGTTTTTTGCCTCCGTGTTATGCCGCTCCGGTCCCGCGAGTGGCTCTGAAGAGGGCGTGATTCCCGCAATGAGCCCTCGGTTGCGGCATTTTCCGCAAGGCGGGAATGCAAAAAGCCATTTCCAATGGTGGAAATGGCTTATGAGACGGTTTGCAGTTGTTTCCGTGGCTGCGGGGCTTACGGGTCTTGCTGGTTTTCGGGGCGTGCTTTTGGCGCGACAAGGTCCTCAGTACTCCGAACTTCCACGCCTCAGGCTACAAGAAGTCCGGCTTCTTTCCATACCTGCTCCAACCCCTCGTCTTCTTGGTCCTCCGGTTCTCCGGTTTCCGGGTCTCTTGCCACCGGTTCCTCGTTTCTTCAGTTCTCCGGTCCTCCGGCTTCTCGGCCTTTTGCCCTTGGTTCCCGGTTCCCCGTTCTCTTGGACCCCTTGGCTCCGGCTCCTTGGCTCCGGCTCCCTTGGCTCCCTTGGACCCTCTTGGCTCTCTTTGCTCTCTTTGCTCCCCCGTTTAGCTCCGCACCGGCACCCGGCCGCAGACTATTTGCGGGCCTCCTTGGCTTCGATGCACTCCGTGGCGTGGGGCACCTTCATCAGGCGCTCCTTCGGAATGAGCTTGCCGGTGGTCTTGCAGATGCCGTAGGTCTTGTTCTCGATACGGACGAGCGCCATCTCGAGGTTGCGGATGAACTTCATCTGATGGGCTGCCAGACGGCCGCTCTCCTCCTTCGAAAGGGTCGTGGCGCCCTCTTCGAGCACCTTGAAGGTCGGCGACGTGTCCTCCGTATCGTTGTCGGCCGTATGGGTGATGGTCGCACGCAGAAGCTCATAGTCGGCGCGCGCATTCTCCAGCTTTTTCAGGATGAGCTGCTTGAACTCTTCGAGTTCGGCGTCGCTGTATCTTGTTCTTTCGTCTGCCATGGTTGTTGCTTTTGGTTTTATGTAAAAGTAAAGAATTATTTTCAGAAAACCAAATTTTCCGGTCAATAATGAACCCTTCGTTCCGCCCTGTTTACAGCAGCGGGAGCCGCTCGCTGCGGCCCCCGCTGTACTGTGCAGTTCCGTATGCGGACCGGACGCCCCGGGGGCGCGGCCGCAGCAGCACCCTATCGGATGCGGGTTACGGCGATGCGGAGCGGCTCCTCGTCGATATCGGTTGCGACAACCACCTCGCCCTGAGGCTCGGCCGAGCTCTTCACCTCGACGGCCAGCGTCTGCGAGCCGATGTAGTCGGCGTAGCGGGCCACGGCATCGGCCACGAGCTCCTTCTGCTCGATTTCGACGCGGATTTTGTCCGTCACCTCGAATCCCGAATCCTTGCGGATGTTCTGGATGCGGTTAATCAACTCGCGTGCCACACCTTCGGCGCGCAGCTCGTCCGTAAGGGTGATGTCGAGCGCCACGGTCAGCTTGCCCTCCGATGCCACAAGCCATCCGGGCATGTCCTCCGAGGTGATTTCGAAGTCGGCGGGTGTTACGACAATCTGCTGCCCGTCGATTTCGAGCACGCTCTCGGGGGCCGACTCGATTTCGGCGATGCGCTCCTGCGAGAACTGGGCCGTGAGGGCGGCAATCTGCTTCATGTATTTGCCGTACTTCGGGCCGAGCGTCTTGAAGTTGGGCTTGATGCGCTTGGTGATGATGCCCGTCGTCTGCTCGATGAGCTCCAGCTCCTTGACGTTCACCTCGTTCAGAATCAGGTTGCGCACGGCGTCGATGTGGCGCGCCATGGCGGGGTCGAGCACCGGAATGAGAATCTTGGTCAGCGGCTGGCGCACCTTGATGGAGACCTTGCGGCGCAGGGCTAGCACCATCGACGAGACGCGCTGTGCCAGCGACATCATCTCCTCGAGCGACGAGTCGATGAGCCGCTCGTCGGCCTTCGGATAGGTCGACAGGTGAACCGACGACTCCGTATGGCGCCCGCTCACGGCGTTCAGGTCGCGGAAGATGCGGTCCATCATGAAGGGTGCGAAGGGCGCCGCGAGCATCGAGACGGTCTCCAGACAGGTGTAGAGCGTCTGGTAGGCGGCCAGCTTGTCCTCGGTCATTCCGCCGCCCCAGAAACGCTTGCGGTTCAGACGCACGTACCAGTTCGAGAGGTTCTCGCCCACGAACTCCTGGATGGCGCGGGCGGCCGGCGTCGGGTCGTAGTTCTCGAGCGACTCGGTCACGTTCTTGACCAGCGTGTTGAGCAGCGAGATAATCCAGCGGTCGATTTCCGGACGGCGCTCGACGGGCACCTCCTCCTCGCGGCCGGTGAAGCCGTCGACGTTGGCGTAGAGGGCGAAGAAGGAGTAGGTGTTGTAGAGCGTGCCGAAGAACTTGCGGCGCACCTCGTCCACGCCGTCGCGGTCGAATTTGAGGTTGTCCCACGGCTGCGAGTTCGAAATCATGTACCACCGCGTGGCGTCGGGGCCGTAGGTCGAGAGGATGTCGAAGGGGTCGACGGCATTGCCCAGACGCTTCGACATCTTGTTGCCGTTCTTGTCGAGCACCAGACCGTTCGAGATGATGTTGCGGAAGGCCACCGAGTCAAAGAGCATCGTGGCGATGGCGTGCAGCGTGAAGAACCAGCCGCGCGTCTGGTCGACACCCTCGGCGATGAAGTCGGCCGGGTAGACCGTGCGGAAGTAGTCGCCTCCGTGTTCGAAGGGGTAGTGCAGCTGGGCATAGGGCATGGCACCCGAGTCGAACCATACGTCGATGAGGTCCGGTTCGCGGCGCATCGGCTCGCCCTTCGACGAGACGAGCACAATTGAATCGACGTAGGGACGGTGCAGGTCGATGTTTTGGGTCGAGTAGTTCTCGGCCGACATGTCGCCCACCTTGAAGTGGGGGAAGGGGTTCTCCTTCATCACGCCGGCGGCAATCGAACGCTCGATTTCCTGCATGAGCTCCTCAATCGAACCGATGCACTTCATCTCGGAGCGGTCCTCGGTGGCCCAGATGGGCAGCGGCGTGCCCCAGAAGCGCGAACGCGAGAGGTTCCAGTCGTTGAGGTTCTCGAGCCACTTGCCGAAACGGCCCGTGCCGGTCGACTCGGGCTTCCAGCGGATGGTGCGGTTGAGCTCAATCATGCGCTCCTTGGCGGCCGTCGAGCGGATGAACCACGAGTCGAGCGGGTAGTAGAGCACCGGCTTGTCCGTGCGCCAGCAGTGGGGGTAGTTGTGGACATGCTTCTCGATTTTGAAGGCCTTGCCCGCCGTCTTGAGCCGCATGCAGATGTAGATGTCCAGCGACTCGGCCGCCTGGGCAGCCTTCTCGTCGTATCGGCCGTCGACGGTGAACTGCGGGTCGTAGGCGTTCTTGACCCAGCGGCCCTCGTACTCGCGGTAGGCCTCCATGTCGACGCACTCGCGGACGAACTGCTCGTCCAACTCGTCGAGCAGGAAGAACTTGCCCGTGAGGTCGACCATCGGGCGGGTCTCACCCTTGCGCGTGAGCATGAAGAGCGACGGAATGCCTGCTGCGCGGGCCACGTTGGCGTCGTCGGCACCGAACGTCGGGGCGATGTGGACGATACCCGTACCGTCTTCGGTGGTTACGTAGTCACCCGGAATCACGCGGAAGGCCTTGGCCGAGGCGTCGTGCCAGGTGCCCTGCTCGTCCACCTCGATGGGCTTCACCCACGGGAGCAGCTGCTCGTACTCCATGCCGACCAGCTCCGGACCCTTGTACTCGCCCACCACCTCGAAGGGGACGAGCTTGTCGCCCGGCTTGTAGGCGTCGAGCGCCAGCCCTTCGGCCTTGCGGTTGAAGTGGGCGTAGAGCAGCGCCTTGGCCAGCACGACGGTCTGCTTCTCACCGGTATAGGGGTTGTAGGTGCGCACGGCCACGTAGTCGATTTTCGGACCCACGCAGAGGGCCGTGTTCGAGGGCAGCGTCCAGGGTGTGGTGGTCCATGCCAGGAAGTAGGGCGTGCCCCAGCCCGTCATCTCGGGTTTGGGGTTGCGGATGCGGAACTGCGCCACGACGGTGGTATCCTTCACGTCGCGGTAGCAGCCCGGCTGGTTCAGCTCGTGGGTCGAGAGGCCCGTTCCGGCGGCCGGCGAGTAGGGCTGGATGGTGTAGCCCTTGTAGAGCAGCCCCTTCTCGTAGAGCTGCTTCAGAAGCCACCACAGCGACTCGATGTACTTGTTGTCGTAGGTGATGTAAGGGTCGTCCATGTTGACCCAGTAGCCCATCTGGCGGGTGAGCTTCTCCCACACGCCCTTGAACTCCATCACCGCCTCGCGGCAGGTGCGGTTGTACTCCTCGATGGAAATCTTCTTGCCGATGTCCTCCTTGGTGATGCCGAGCTTCTTCTCGACGCCCAGCTCGACGGGGAGTCCGTGGGTGTCCCAGCCCGCCTTGCGGTGGACCAGATAGCCCTGCTGGGTCTTATAGCGGCAGAATACGTCCTTGATGGTACGGGCCATGACGTGGTGGATGCCGGGCATGCCGTTGGCCGAGGGGGGACCCTCGTAGAAGACGAAGGTCGGATGTCCCTCACGCGTGGAGATGCTTTTGTGGAAGGTGTCGTCGGAGTCCCACTCCGCGAGCACGTCGGCGGCCAGACCCGCCAGGTCGAGGCCTTTATACTCCTTGAATTTCATATGGCGTGTTTATGATTGTCGTTGAAACACGCAAAGATAGGAAAAAGAATCGGAAAACGGGGCCTCCGGGGCTCGAAATCGTACTTCGCGGGGCCGAAACGTCGCCTTCGGGGGCGTCCCGTGCATGATTGGGGTGTCGGACGGCAGGTGCGGAGCGGGCAGGTGCATGCGCCGCTGTTTCCGTCTCTGGCTTTGTTTCCGCCCCTGCTCCCGCCTCTGTTCTTTCTCTGTTTCCGTCCCTGCTCTTCCTGCCCCTCGGATTATTTGCCCTGGGTGCGGATGACGCGGGCGGGGTTGCCCACGGCCACCGAATCGTCGGGAATGTCGCGCGTGACCACGGCGCCGGCGCCGATGATGACCCGGTTGCCGATGCGGACGCCCGGGCAGACAATCACCCCGCCGCCCAGCCAGCAGTCGTCGCCGATTTCAATCGGACGTCCGGCCTCCAGCCCCGCCGCGCGCTGCTGTACATCGAAGGGGTGGTGCGCCGTGAGCAGCTGCACCTTGGGGCCGATGAGCGTGCGGCACCCGATGCGGACGGAGGCCAGGTCGAGGATGACGCAGTCGAAGTTGAGAAACGTTCCACGGCCCAGCGAGATGTTGTAGCCGTAGTCGCAGTAGAAGGGGGCGCGGATGAAGCCCTCGGAGCCTGGTGCGAGCAGCTCGCGCAGCGTGGTGCGGTAGGCCTCGTCGTCGGCCGTCAGCTCGACGTTGAGGCGGCGCAGCAGGCGCTCCGTGCGCCGGCGTTCGACGGTGAGCTCCTCGTCGGGCGACGAGAACCACTCGCCGGCAAGCATCTTCTCCTTTTCGGTCATGGTCTTCCGCGGGTGTTTGGGTCAGTCGAACGACTGCATCTCGATGAGCTTGGCATAGATGCCGTTGCGGGCCATCAGCTCGGCGTGGGTCCCCTCCTCGGCGATGCGGCCGTGTTCGACGACGATAATCTTGTCGGCGTTGTGGATGGTGCTCAGCCGGTGGGCGATGACCACCGACGTACGGCCTACGAGCAGGTTGTTCAGCGCATCCTGCACCAGCTTCTCGCTCTCGGTGTCGAGGGCCGAGGTGGCCTCGTCGAGAATCAGAATCTCGGGGTTCTTCAGCACGGCGCGGGCAATCGAGAGGCGCTGGCGCTGTCCGCCCGAGAGTTTCGAGCCGCGGTCACCGATGTTGGTGGCATAGCCTTCGGGCGCCTCGCGGATGAAGCTGTCGGCGTTGGCCACCTTGGCCGCCGCGACAATCTCCTCGTGCGTGGCGCCGGGGCGGCCCATGGCGATGTTGTTCTCGATGGTGTCGTTGAAGAGAATCGTATCCTGCGCCACGACGCTCATGTGGGCGCGCAGACTCTCCTGGTCGTAGTCGCGCAGCGAGATGCCGTCGATGAGAATCTCGCCCGCCGTGGGGTCGTAGAAGCGGGGGATAAGTTCGCTGAGCGTCGATTTGCCGCCGCCCGAGGGGCCCACGAGGGCTACGGTCTGGCCGCGGCGAATCTCGAACGATACGCCGTCGATAACCTCGCGGCTGCCGTCGTAGGAGAAGTGCACGTTGCGGAACTCGATTTTGTCGCGCAGCCCCTTCATCTGGATGGCGTCGGGCTTGTCCTCGACCTCGCTGCGGGCGTCGAGCAGCGTGAAGATGCGCTCGCCGGCGGCGATACCCTGGTTGATGGTGGCGAACTGGTCGATGAAGGTGCGGACCGGCCGCGTAATCTGCGAGAACATGGCCAGGAAGGCGACGAAGCCTCCCGCATCGAGCGAGCCGCGCACCACGAGCATGCCGCCGAAGATGAGGATGACGCCGGCGGCCGAGATGCCAAGGAATTCGCTCATGGGCGATGCCAGCTGCTGGCGGCGCACCATCGAGAGCAGCAGCCGCGAGAAATCGGCGTTGATGGCGTGGAACTTCTCCTTGATGTATTCGGTGGCGTTGTAGCTCTTGATGACCTTGATGCCCGAGAGCGACTCGTCGAGCGTGCTCACCATCTCGCCCATGCGCTTCTGGCTGGTTTTGGCCGGGTGGCGCAGCTTCTTGACAATCCGCCCGATGAGCAGCGCCACGACGGGCAGGAAGAGAATCGAGAAGAGAGCCAGCTCCCACGAGATGAGAATCATCGCCACCAGATAGCCGATGATGAGCAGCGGCTCGCGGAAGGCCACCTGCAGCGTGTTGGTGATGCAGAACTGCACGACCGAGACGTCGTTGGTGATTTTCGAGATGACGTCGCCCTTGCGCTGGTCGCTGAAGAAGCCCACGTGCATGTTCATCACGTTGTCGAATACCTCGTTGCGGATGCGCTGCAGCGTGCGGGTGCGCATGTTTTCGATGGTCCACGAGCTCAGATAGCGGAACGTGTTGCTCAGCAGGCTGGTGACTATCACCGTGAGGGCCAGCAGCACGAGGATGCGGAAGACGCTGAAGTCGGTGCCGAAGAACTTCGTGTAGAGGTAGCCGATGAGCTGGGCGAAGGTCTCCTGGTTGATGCCCAGATGGTGGGGCAGTTCGTAGACGGGCTGGAATTCGTATTCGGGGTCGAACAGCGTCGTGAGAATCGGGATAATCAGGACGAAGTTGATGGTGTTGAACAGGGCGTAGAATGCGGCATAGAAGAAGTAGGGGATGGCATATTTCTCGATGGGCTTGGCGAAGCCCAGCAGCCGCAGGTAGGTCTTGAACATCGGGCGATGGGATTATGTTTTTCTAAACGTCTACAAAGATAGGAAGAATAATGTGATTTTCGGAATTCCGGCACATGTTTCCCGATTTTATTCTACTTTTATGGAGTAAAAAAACGAAAAAAACATGCAACACTTTCATGAAATTTCGCCCCTGGACATCACCGACAACTTCATCCGCGCCATCGGACAGGAGTGGATGCTCATCACGGCGGGTGATGCCTCGCGGTGCAACACGATGACCGCCAGCTGGGGCTTCGTGGGTCAGATATGGGGCCATCCGGCCGCCATGGTCGTCATCCGTCCGACGCGCTACACGCGTCAGTTCGTCGAGGCGAACGAGCGGCTGACGCTCTCGTTCTTCGACGAGCGCTACCGCGATGCGCTGCGTTACTGCGGCAGCCATTCGGGGCGCGAGGGGGACAAGTTCGCCGCTTCGGGACTCACCGTCGTGCGGACCGATGCCGGAACGCCGGCCGTGGGCGAGGCGCGTCTGGTGCTGGAGTGCCGCAAGATGTATGTCGGGCGGTTCGAGGCCGAGGGCTTCCTGCAGAAGGAGCTGCTCGAGCGCATGTATCCCGACCACGACCTGCACTACTGCTACATCGTCCAGATTGAGCACGCCTTCGTGCGCGACGGGGAGTAACCCTCAGGTCCGGCGGGGCAATGAAAACCGGAGAGCCCGGGAGGTGAGTCGTAACGGCTCCTCCCGGGCTCTCCGATTCTTGTGCAGCAGGGCCTGGCCTGCTCCTCTGCCTCTTCCTTCTTCTCCGGGGACTCCGCCTTCTCCGTTCCGCCGGGTCTCTTCATTTCCGGAAAATTTCCCCGCTTTACCCGGCAGCCTCCTCCCTCCGGACTTGGGTTGCCCGGCCGTTCGTTGCAAGGTCCCTTCCGGAGCAGGGACCTCTCTTCGAAACTGCACGGTGGATGCAGAACTCCGCCCGACGAGGGCGGCCGTCAGGCGCCGGGCGTGTAGCCCGTATCCTCGAGCAGACGGAGTCGGTCGTTGGCCGCCGCGACGGCCAGCTGGTCGCAGCGGTTGTTCTCGACCGTCTCGGCATGCCCCTTCACCCAGACGAAGCGGACATGGTGGCGGCGGTAGATGCGCAGGAAGCGCATCCAGAGGTCGGGGTTCTTCTTGCCGGCGAAGCCCTTGCGCTCCCAGCCGAAGACCCACCCCTTGGTCACGGCGTCGACCACGTATTTCGAGTCGGAGTAGAGCGTCACGTCGGAGCCCTCGAAGCGGAGCGTCTCGAGCGCCACGCAGACCGCCATGAGCTCCATGCGGTTGTTCGTCGTCAGACGGTAGCCCTGCGAGAGCTCCTTGCGGAAGCGGCCGGCGAGCATCACCACGCCGTAGCCTCCCGGCCCCGGGTTGCCCAGCGCCGAACCGTCGGTATAGATTGTGATTTCCAAAGTCGTGCGGTTGTCTTTTGCTGTTTCGTCGTCTGTCTGTCCAGACAGTCTGTTCTTCGGCCCCGTCTGCCCGTCCGTTGTCTGTCCGGTTGTCTGTCGGACCTTCAGTCCTTCTGTCTTTCAGCCCTTCTGTTTGTCCGTCCGGTTGAGCCCTGTCGCCCCCCCCCATGCGGCCAGCCTTTCGCTGTCCCGGGCAAACCAATGCTCCCCGTCCCTTCGGGGGCGAGGAGCATCCGGTTCTGCGGGCCCGCAGGCGGCATCGGCTGTCGCCCGTTGGTGGGGACCCTATTTCGTCAGTGCGGCGAGCTGTTCGCGCAGCGCGACGATTTTCGCCTCGGCGTCGGCCTGCTTGGCCCGCTCGTTGGCCACCACCTTCTCGGGGGCCGACTGCACGAAGCGCTCGTTCGAGAGCTTCTTCATCACCGAGGCGAGGAAGCCTTCGTAGTATTCGAGGTCATGCTGCAGCTTCGCACGCTCGGCCTCCACGTCGATGCGCCCCTCCATCGGGACGAAGTAGCGCGTCGTCTTGACGATGAATGCCGCGGCCGTGTCGTCCTTCTCGGTGACGCACTTCACCTCGCTCAGGTTGAGCATCTTGACCAGCACCGGAGCATACTCTGCGGGGTAGTTCTCGTCGGCCATCACCTCGAGTCGCAGCGCCTCCTTCTGGGGAATGTTCCGCTGCTTGCGGATGTTGCGGACGGCCGTGATGACCTCCTGCACCAGCTCGAAGCGCGCCAGCAACTGCTCGTCCGCCGCCTCGCCGGCTGCGGGCTGCTGTGCCAGCATGATAGTCTCATCCTCGCGGCGCGGTGCGAGGTGCTGCCAGAGCTCCTCGGTGACGAAGGGCATGAAGGGGTGGAGCAGGCGGAGCAGTTCGTCGAAGAACTCCTTCGTGCGGGCGAGCGTCTCGGCGTCGATGGGACACTGGTAGGCGGGCTTCACCAGCTCGAGGTACCAGCCGCTGAAGTCGTCCCAGAAGAGCTTGTAGAGCCGCTTGAAGGCCTCCGAGATGCGGTAGCTGCGGAAGTCGGCCTCCAGCTCGGTGATGTTGCGGCGCATGATGTTGCGGAACCACTCGACGGCAGCGGCGTTCACCTCGTTCTGTGCGAGCTTCTCGTCGACCTGCCAGCCGTTGACCAGCCGGTATGCGTTCCAGATTTTGTTGCCGAAGTTGCGGCCCTGCTCGCAGAGCGCCTCGTCGAACATCACGTCGTTGCCGGCCGACGAGGACATGAGCATCGCCACACGCATGCCGTCGGCGCCGTACTGCGCGATGAGGTCCAGCGGGTCGGGCGAGTTGCCGAGCTGCTTGGACATCTTGCGGCCGATTTTGTCGCGCACGATGCCCGTGAAGTAGACGTTGCCGAAGGGCTTCTCGTGGCGGTATTCATACCCCGCCATAATCATGCGGGCCACCCAGAAGAAGATGATGTCGGGGCCCGTCACCAGGTCGTTGGTGGGGTAGTAGTATTCGATTTCGGGGTTGTGCGGGTGCAGGATGCCGTCGAAGACCGAGATGGGCCAGAGCCACGACGAGAACCACGTGTCGAGCACGTCGTCGTCCTGGCGCAGGTCGCTGGCCTGGAGCGTGGCGTCGCCCGTCTTGGCGCGGGCCTTTTCGAGGGCCTCCTCGGCCGTCTCGGCCACCACGTAGCCCCCCTTCGGGAGGTAGTAGGCCGGGATGCGCTGACCCCACCACAGCTGGCGCGAGATGCACCAGTCCTTGATGTTCTCCATCCAGTGGCGGTAGGTGTTCTTGTACTTTTCGGGGACGAAGCGGATGGCATCCTCCATGACGGCCTTCGTCGCCGGCTCCGCGAGCTCCTGCATCGAGAGGAACCACTGCATCGAGAGCTTGGGCTCGATGGCGACGCCCGTGCGCTCCGAGTAGCCGACGTTGTTCGTATAGTCCTCGGTCTTCTCGAGCAGCCCGGCCGCGTCGAGGTCCTTCTCAATCTGGCGGCGCACGTCGAAGCGGTCCTGGCCCACGTACATGCCCACCTTGTCGTTCACCGTGCCGTCGTCGTTGAAGATGTCAATCGTCTCGAGGTTGTACTTCTCGCCCAGCATGTAGTCGTTCACGTCGTGGGCCGGGGTGACCTTCAGCGCGCCGGTTCCGAAGTCGATGTCGACATACTCGTCGCGGATGACCGGAATAGAGCGGCCGACCAGCGGCACGATGACGCGTGCGTCGGACGGCAGCGAGGCGTAGCGCGGGTCGTTGGGGTTGACGCAGAGCGCAGTATCGCCCAGAATGGTCTCGGGACGCGTCGTGGCCACGACGATGTACTGCTCCGTGCCCTCAATCTTGTAGCGCAGGTAGTAGAGCTTGCCGTGCGACTCCTTGAAGACCACCTCCTCGTCCGAGAGGGCCGTCTTGGCTGCGGGGTCCCAGTTGACCATCCGCACGCCGCGGTAGATTTTGCCCTTTTCGTAGAGGTCGCAGAAGACGTGGATGACGCTGCGCGTGCGCACCTCGTCCATCGTGAAGCAGGTGCGCTCCCAGTCGCACGAGGCGCCCAGCTTGCGCAGCTGGCGGAGAATCATGCCGCCGTACTTCTCCTTCCACTCCCAGGCGTAGCGGAGGAACTCCTCGCGCGTGAGCTGCGACTTTTCAATCCCCTTTTCGTGGAGCATCGCCACCACCTTGGCCTCGGTGGCAATCGAGGCGTGGTCCATGCCCGGCACCCAGCAGGCGTTGCGGCCCGTCATGCGGGCGCGGCGGATGAGCACGTCCTGCAGCGTGTTGTTGAGCATGTGGCCCATGTGGAGCATGCCCGTGACGTTGGGGGGCGGGATGACGATGGTATAGGGTTGCCGCTTGTCGGGTTCCGAGTGGAAGAAGCGGTGCTGAATCCAGAAGTCGTACCATTTGGCCTCGATATCCTGAGGCGCGTATTTGTCTGCGAGCTGCATGATTCGGTTTTTTACGTGATTTGGACTGCAAAGTTATTAACAATCTGCCAAAGATAAAATAAAATTTCTGAAAAATCGTTACCTTTGCAACCATATATATTTTGTAGGAGAACCATGAACGAAAAAGATAAGAAGATTGAAGCCGTCGAAATCGACGACGTGAACGTTTTGCCCGAGGTACTCGACGGCAAGCATCGGGTCATTCCCATCGTGACGGGTGGCGACGAACCGGTGGAGGAGACCGAAATCCCCGACGTGATTCCGATTCTCACGCTGCGTTCGTCGGTGCTCTTCCCGGGGGCCATCACCCCCATTACGGTCGGGCGCGACAAGAGCATTTCGCTGGTGCGCGCGGTCAATGCCGAGAACGGCATCCTGGGCGCCGTGCTCCAGCGCGAGAGCGAGGTGGAAGACCCCTCGCCCGACGACATGTACAAGGTGGGCACCGCTGCGCGCATCATCAAGATTCTGGAGATGCCCAACGGCAACCTGACGGTGATTCTCAACGGACTTGAGAAGATTGAAATCGGCGAGTATGTCTCGACGGAGCCCTACTTCAAGGCGCGCGTGACGGCGCTGCGCGACACGATGCCCGACGTGCGGAGCATCGAGTTCGAGGCGCTGGTCGACTCGATTCGCGACGTGGCGCTGGGCATCATCAACATCTCGCCCAACATGCCCAAGGAGGCGGCCTTCGCCATCAAGAACATCGACTCGAAGCGGGGCATCATCAACTTCATATGCACCAATCTGGAGCTTTCGGACGAGGACCGTCAGTCGCTGCTTGAGGCTCCGGGTCTGCTGGCGCGTGCCCGCAAGCTGCTCGAGATTCTGATTCGCGAACAGCAGCTGGCCGAGCTCAAGAACGAAATCCAGGAGCGCGTCAAGCAGGAAATCGACAAGCAGCAGCGCGACTACTACCTCCAGCAGCAGATGCGCACCATCCAGGACGAACTGGGCGACGGCGCCGATGCCGACATCGAGCGCATGCGCGAGGAGGCCAAGAAGAAGAACTGGCCCAAGGAGGTGGGCGAAACCTTCGAGAAGGAGCTGCAGAAGGTCGAGCGGCTGAACCCCGCCGTGGCGGAGTACTCGGTCCAGATGACCTACCTCCAGCTGCTTCTGGAGCTGCCGTGGAACGATGTGACGAAGGACAACCTCGACCTGAAGTGCG
Organism: Alistipes sp. An31A; assembly: GCF_002159425.1. NCBI lineage: Bacteria > Pseudomonadati > Bacteroidota > Bacteroidia > Bacteroidales > Rikenellaceae > Alistipes > Alistipes sp. An31A. The sequence goes on along the minus strand of NZ_NFIO01000002.1, from coordinate 133,791 downwards.
CCCGCGAGCAGCTGGACCACGACCACTTCGGACTCGAGGAGGTCAAGGAGCGCATCCTCGAGCATCTGGCCGTTATCAAGCTCAAGGGCGACCTCAAGTCGCCGATTCTCTGCCTCTACGGCCCTCCGGGAGTGGGCAAGACCTCGCTGGGCAAGTCGGTGGCGGCGGCGCTGGGACGCAAGTTCGGGCGCATCTCGCTGGGCGGCCTGCACGACGAGTCGGAGATTCGCGGACACCGCCGCACCTACATCGGTGCCATGCCGGGCCGCATCATCCAGACCATCAAGCGGTGCGGTTCGTCGAATCCGGTCATCATTCTCGACGAGGTTGACAAGGTGACGGTTTCGAACCACGGCGACCCCTCGAGCGCCCTGCTGGAGGTGCTCGACCCCGAGCAGAACACCACCTTCCACGACAACTACATCGACATGGAGTACGACCTGTCGAAGGTACTCTTTATCGCCACGGCCAACAACGTGGGCAACATCGCCCCGGCGCTGCGTGACCGTATGGAGATGATTAACATCCCGGGCTACCTGCTCGAGGAGAAGGTCCGCATTGCGCTGGACCACCTGCTGCCCAAGCAGTGCAAGGCGCACGGCATTCCCGACGGAGAGCTGACGCTGACGCCCGAGGTGGTCGAGCAGCTCATCTCGGGCTACACGCGCGAGGCGGGCGTCCGTTCGCTCGACAAGCATCTGGCCAAGCTGGCCCGTGCCCGTGCCAAGCAGATTGCCTTCGACGAGCCCTATGAGGCGGCCATGTCGGCTGCCGAGGTGGAGCGGATTCTCGGCATGCCCAAGTTCCTCCGTGAAGAGTACGAGGTGGGCGGCATGACGGGCGTCGTGACGGGCCTTGCCTGGACCGAGGTGGGGGGCGACATCCTCTACATCGAGTCGTGCCTGACCCCCGGCAAGGGGCGCATCAGTCTGACGGGCAATCTGGGCGATGTGATGAAGGAGTCGGCCACCATCGCCCACGAGTGGGTAATGGCCCACTACGCCGAGCTGGGCATCGACCCCAAGCTCTTCGAGACGAACGACATCAACATCCACGTCCCCGAGGGGGCCATCCCCAAGGACGGACCATCGGCCGGCATCACGATGGTCACCTCGATTGTCTCGACCTACACGGGCCGCAAGGTGAAGGAGCGGATTGCCATGACGGGCGAAACGACCCTGCGCGGCCGCGTGATGCCCGTGGGCGGCGTTAAGGAGAAGATTCTGGCTGCCAAGCGCGCCGGCATCACCGACCTGATTCTCTCGGAGGAGAACCGCAAGGACATCGCCGAAATCAAGCCCGAGTACATCGAGGGGCTGACGTTCCACTACGTGCGGACGAACGACGACGTGCTGCGTCTGGCGCTCGAGCCGGCCGACCCGGCTGCGGCTCCGGTCGCGCAGGCGGCCCCGTCCGCCAAGGAAGCGGAGCGATAGCCGCCGCGGTTCCGGAAGGCTGAGTGCAATCCGGGAGCATGAGCACAAGTTGCGGGACCGGCCGGAGGAGAGGCGCCGACGCGACGCTCCTTCTCGCCGACAGGTTCCGATGAGTTAACCCAATAGAGAACGATGAAGTTTCTTGCAATCATTCCGGCGCGCTATGCGTCGACGCGCTTTCCCGGCAAGCCGCTGGCGGTGCTGGGGGGCAAGCCCGTCATCCGGCGGGTCTACGAACAGGTGACCGATGCGATGGACGACGCCGTGGTGGCGACCGACGACGAGCGGATTTTCGAAGCCGTGCGTGCGTTCGGCGGACGGGTCGAAATGACCTCGCCGAACCACCGGAGCGGTACGGACCGCTGCCGCGAGGCCTTCGACCGCATCTGCGCGTGCGAAGGAGCCTCCTACGACGTGGTGGTCAACGTGCAGGGCGACGAGCCCTTCATCCAGCGCTCGCAGCTCGAGGCCGTCAAGCGCTGCTTCGACCGCCCGGGTACCGACATCGCCACGCTGGTGAAGCCCTTCACCGAGGCGGACGGCCTTGCGGCGCTCGAGAACCCCAATTCGCCCAAGGTGGTGCTCGACCGCGAGTCGAACGCCCTCTACTTTTCGCGTTCGGTGATTCCCTACCTGCGGGGCGTTCCGCGCGAGGAGTGGCTCTCGAAGCACACCTTCTACAAGCACATCGGGCTCTACGCCTTCCGGGCCGAGGTGCTGCGCGCCGTGACGGCGCTGCCGCAGTCGGCGCTCGAACTGGCCGAATCGCTCGAACAGCTGCGCTGGCTCGAAAACGGATATAAAATCGGTGTGGGCATCAGCGACGTGGAGACCATCGGCATCGACACGCCCGAAGATTTGGCGCGCGCCGAGGAGTTCCTGGCCCGGATTGACCGGAGGTAGCGGTCGCTGTCGTTCCCCGGCGGCTTGATTCCGGAGTGTCAATTTCGGAATGGGGTTTCCGGACGGGATTTGTTCCGCGGCATGGTCCCGATTTGTAGCAAATTGGAGGCGTCTCTTCTCCATAAGGGAGTGGAGACGCCTTTTTTGTGCCCGGACCGGACGGGATTGTACGGAATTGGACCGAACCGAACCGGACCGGACCGAACCGGACCGAACCGAACTGGGCTGGGCTGGGCTGGGCGGATGCCGTCTTGTGGCCTTATCGGCAGGGCCGTCGGAACGGTCCTTTTGCTGCACGCTTCGCCGTGCCTTCGCCGTGCCTCCGCCGGGCTCCCGCCGTGCCCCCGCCCGCCGCGCCTCGACTGCTGCGGTGCCTCCTGCTTCGCAGGCGGGTCGGATGCGGCGCGGCAGCACGCTGCGGGTAAAATTACATGCGGAGCGGGGTGAATAAATTTGCCGGATTCGGCTTTTTGTGTTATATTTGTTCCTATGGAAACCAAATTCATCGCTGGTCCCTGCGTGATTGAATCGGCCGAACTGCTCGACGCGGTAGCCGAACGCCTCGTTGCCATCAACCGGGCGCTGGGGACCGACATCATCTTCAAGGCCTCGTTCGACAAGGCCAACCGCACCTCCCTTTCGTCGTTTCGCGGCCCCGGCCTGGAGAAGGGGCTGCAGATGCTCGCCGACGTGCGTGCGAAGTGGGGCCTGCGCCTGCTGACCGACATCCACGAGGCGTGGCAGGCGGCTCCCGTGGGCGAGGTGGTCGACGTGATTCAGATTCCGGCCTTCCTCTGCCGCCAGACCGACCTGCTGGTCGCCGCCGCGCGCACGGGCCGGATTGTCAACATCAAGAAGGCGCAGTTCCTCTCGGGTGCCGACATGCGCTACCCCTACGAGAAGGCCTTCGAGTCGGGCGCCCGCGAAATCTGGCTCACGGAGCGGGGCAACATCTACGGCTACAACAACCTGGTGGTCGACTTCCGCAACATCGCCGACATGCTGCACATTGCGCGCACGGTGGTCATGGACTGCACGCACTCGGTACAGCGTCCCGGAGCGGCGGGCGGAAAGACGGGCGGCAACCGCGAGTTTGTTCCTGCCATGGCGCTGGCGGCCAAGGCCTTCGGTGCCAACGGCTACTTCTTCGAGGTGCATCCAGACCCCGACCGGGCCAAGAGCGACGGCCCCAACATGCTGCCGCTCGGCGAACTGGAGAACGTAATCAAATCTTTGCTGTAAACATGACGGACAACAACAAGTCCCAGATTCTGGAGGTGGCCCGCCGGGCCCTGCATACCGAAATGCTGGCACTCGGCCACCTCGAACAGTCGCTGGGCGACAGCTTCGTGCAGGCCGTGGAGGCGATTCTCGCCAGCCGGGGCAAATGCATCGTGACGGGTATGGGCAAATCGGGCCTCGTGGGGCGCAAAATCGCCGCCACGCTCGCCTCGACCGGTACGCCGAGCTTCTTCCTCCACCCCGGAGAGGCCTTCCACGGCGATTTGGGCATGATTTCGAAGGAGGACATCATTCTGGCGCTCTCCTATTCGGGCGAGACGGACGAAATCCTCAAGATTGTCCCCTTCATCCACACCAACGGCAATACGCTCATCTCGATGACGGGCAACGCCGAATCGACGCTGGCCAAGAATTCGGACATTCACCTCGACGTGCGGGTCGAGGAGGAGGCCTGCATCCTCCACCTGGCCCCCACCACCTCGACCACGGCCCAGATAGCCATGGGTGACGCGTTGGCCGTCTCGCTGATGAAGCTGCGCGGCTTCACGAGCATCGACTTCGCGCGGCTGCATCCGGGCGGAAGCCTCGGCCGTCGCCTGCTGATGACCGTCGGCAACGTGATGCGTTCGCATGACCTGCCCATCGTGGGGCCCGACTGCTCGGCCACCGAGATGATTCACACCATCAGCAAGGGCGGTTTGGGACTCATCATCATCTGCGAGGGCGACCGCGTTGAGGGCATCGTGACCGACGGCGATGTGCGCCGCACGATGGAGCGCCGCCGGGCCGACTTCTTCAACATCCGCGCGGCGGACATCGCCACGCCCAACCCCAAGAGCATCTGCGCCGATGCGAAGCTCATCGAGGCAGAGAAGATGATGACGCGCAACAAGATTACCTCGCTGCTGGTCAACGACGAGGCCGGCAAGCTGGTGGGCGTCATCCAGATTTACGACATCAAGCTCTGACGGCGGTCAAACGCGCCGCAACGCCTTGCAGGCGACCTTCGGATTGTGCACCCGAAGGCCGCCTGCATTGCGGAGAGCCCGGATGCGGGGCCGCCCCATCGACCTTTTCAGCACGCTTCCGGCCGCTCCTTGAGTCGGCTCCGCCAAACCCCGAAACCCGTAACTGCAACACCATGAAAAGAGTCATTTCCCTTTTGCTTCCGCTGGCGGCGGCACTGCTCCTTGCCGCCTGCTCTTCGGATACCTCGCTCAGCTCGCCCGACGGGCGCTATGAACTTCGCTTTGCGCTCGATGCCCGCGGGGGCATGAGCTACACGCTGCTTGCCGACGGTGAGGAGCTGTTGCTTCCCTCGGCCCTCGGCTTCGAGAGCCGCGAGGCGGTGCTCGATTCGGGCTTCCGCATCCGCGGCGTCGAGCGCCGCACTATCGACGAGCAGTGGAGCCAGCCCTGGGGCGAGAACAAGCAGATGCGCAACCACTGCAACGAGATGGCCGTCCGCCTGTCGAACGACACCGGCACGCGGCTCACGATGCGCTTCCGCCTCTTCGACGACGGCGTCGGCTTCCGCTACGAATACGAAGTCCCCGGTGCCGATTCGCTCATCATTACCGACGAGCGGACCGAGTTCCGCTTTGCCGCCGACGGCGACTCGTGGACCATACCGGCCAACTTCGAGACCTACGAACTGCTCTACCGCCATCTGCCGCTCAGCGAGCTGACCGATGCCAATACGCCGGCCACCTTCCACGTGGGGCGGCACTACGGCAGCATCCACGAGGCGGCGCTCTACGACTTCCCCGAGATGACGCTGCTGCGCACCTCGCCGCTCTGCTTCAAGTCGGAGCTGGCGCCTCTTCCCGACGGCACGAAGGCCCGCACGGCGGGCAGCTTCACGACGGCGTGGCGTACGGTGCAGCTGGCCGACGAGGCAGTGGGGCTGATTAATTCGGGGCTGATTCTCAACCTGAACGAACCCTGCAAAATCGAGGACACGAGCTGGATTCGTCCGATGAAGTACGTCGGCGTCTGGTGGGGCATGCACCTCGGTGTCGAGAGCTGGACGATGGACGAGCGCCACGGCGCCACGACCGAGAATGCCAAGCGCTACATCGACTTCGCCGCGGCGAACAACATCCAGGGGGTGCTCTTTGAGGGGTGGAACGAAGGCTGGGAGAGCTGGGGCGGCCGCCAGTCGTTCGACTTCACGCGGCCCTATGCCGACTTCGACATGGATGAGGTGGCGCGCTATGCCGCCGAGCGGGGCATCGAAATCATCGGCCACCACGAGACGGGCGGCAACATCCCCAACTACGAGCGGCAGCTCGGACAGGCGATGGCCTGGTATACGGACCACGGGGTGCACAACCTCAAGACGGGCTACGCCGGCGGTTTCCCCGACGGCTACTTCCACCACAGCCAGTACGGCGTGCGCCACTACCAGCAGGTGGTTGAGACGGCGGCGCGCTACCGCATGACGGTCAACGCCCACGAGCCCATCAAGGATTGCGGCATCCGCCGTACGTGGCCCAACATGATGTCGCGCGAGGGGGCCCGCGGCATGGAGTGGAACGCCTGGAGCGACGGCAATCCCCCTTCGCATACGGTGATGCTTCCCTTCACGCGCCTGCTGGGTGGCCCGATGGACTACACGCCCGGCACGTTCGACATCCTCTTCGAAAATACGCGCAACTCGCCCCGCCGCCGCAAGTGGAACGACCTGGACCAGGGGACGAGCCGCGTCAATACGACCCTCGCCAAGCAGATTGCCAACTGGGTGATTCTCTATTCGCCCGTGCAGATGGCCTCCGACATGATTGAGCACTACGAGGGGCACCCCGCCTTCCAGTTCTTCCGCGATTTTGACGCCGACTGCGACTGGTCGCGTGCTCTGGCCGGCGAACCGGGCGAGTTCGTGGCGGTGGTGCGCCGTGCGGGCGACCGCTACTTCCTCGGTGCTGCGACCAACGAGCAGGCGCGGACGCTGACCCTTCCGCTCGATTTCCTCGAGGCGGGTCGCCGCTACCGCGCCACCATCTACGCCGACGGTGCCGATGCCGACTGGCAGAGCAACCCCACGTCGTACACCATCTCGGAGCGTGAGGTGACGGCAGCCGACTCGCTCGAGGTGCGCATGGCGCCGGGCGGCGGTCAGGCCGTAACCCTTATCCCGATGTAGTCGGGAGATTTGCCTTTGCGTCGTATCGGCCGGCTGCGATGACCCGGCTGCGATGTCCAGTTGCGATACCTTCCGGGTGGCTGAATGAAGAGGTCCCCGCTGCTGCGCAAAGATGCAGCAGCGGGGACCTCTCATATATACGAGCGAGGGGACGGGCTAATCCTCCTCGTCGAGTGTGAAGAGCTCCTCGACCCGCTTTCGGAACTGGCGGGCGAGCTTGAGGGCCAGCAGCGTCGAGGGGATGAACTTCCCGCTCTCGATGGCATTCACCGTCTGGCGGCTTACGCCCACTGCATCGGCCAGCTGTTGTTGGGTCATGCGCACCTCGGCGCGTGCCACACGGATGCTATTCTTCATGTCGGCCCTCCTGTCTGAACCTCCACAGCAGCAGCTGCTCGATGATGAGAAAGAGTACGGGCAGCAGGCAGAGGTTGAAAATCATGAAGTAGAGAAATTCGAAGTCGTAGAGCACGAGGGCGGTTATCAGCGTGAGGCCGAAGGTTGCGTAGAGCGCCCCCAGCAGCGCGTTGAGGCGGATGCGGGCGATGCACTCGTCCTCGATGCGCTCGCGCGAACATGTGATGAAGAGCACTCCGAGCAGAATGCCGAACAGTACGATGTTGTTGCACAGATGGTCGAGCAACTCTCCCCGCGCAACCGCTTCGGGCAGCAGGTACGAAGGGACGCCGTTGAATCCGTCGATTGCCATCAGCAGCCCGAAGAGGGCCGTCGGGATGAAAAGCACCCATCCGATTCTCTTGAACCAATGGGGCAGCAGAAGTGTTTTGTCCATGGTTGTCCTTTTTTGTCGGTGTCGGCAGACCGGCGGAGGTGCGCACTGCTCCCGTCTGCCGTCACAAATGTAAAGTTTATTTTACATTTTGGCAAGTATACGCGACAAAAAATTGCTCGTCGGATGAAAAAAACTCTTTCGCGGAGCAATACTCCGCAATGGGAGGCGGGGCGGAGGCTGCAGCCGTTAGAGCCGGGCAATCAGTTCGTCGACCTGCTGTTCGCCGGTGGCCCAGCTGGTGACGAAGCGGACGACGGACTCCTCCTTGCCGCGGGCACCCCACAGCTCGAAGGTCGCGTATTGGCTCAGACGGTCGATTTCGCTGTTGGGCAGCACGAAGAAGAGCTGGTTGGTCGGCGAGTCGATGTAGGGGCGATATCCCTTCCGGAGCAGCGCCTCCCTGAGGCGGCGGGCCGTCGTGATGGCCTGCCGCGCGATGCGCAGATAGAGCCCGTCGGTGAAGAGCGTCTCGAACTGGAGGCCCAGCAGCCGCCCCTTGGCCAGCAGGGCGCCGTGCTGCTTGACGAGGGTGAAGAAGTGGGGCAGCAGTCCCGGGTGGGCGACGACCGCCTCGCCGAAGAGCAGGCCGGTCTTCGTGCCGCCGATGTAGAAGACGTCGCACAGCCGGGCGATGTCGTGCAGTGAGAGCGTGTTCTCCTCCGCAGCCAGGGCGTAGGAGAGTCGGGCGCCGTCCATGTAGAGCGGAATCGCGTGCCGGCGGCAGACCTCGTGCAGCGCCTCCAGTTCCGTGAGGGTGTAGAGCGTGCCGAGTTCCGTGGGGTGTGAGATGTAGAGCATCCCGGGGGCCACCATGTGCTCGCAGGTCTCGTCGCGGTAGAAGTCGTCGATGTAGCGCTCCACCTCCTCGACCCGCACCTTGCCCTCGTGTTCGGGCAGCGTGAGCACCTTGTGGCCCGCCGCCTCGATGGCACCCGCCTCGTGGACGTTGATGTGACCCGTCGTAGCGGCCAGCACCCCTTCGTGACGGCGCAGCAGGCCGTCGATGACCGTGGCGTTGGTCTGCGTGCCGCCCACCAGCAGGTAGACCTCGGCATCGGGAGCGCCGCATGCCCGGCGGATGAGTTCGCGGGCGTGGGCAGTGTGGGGGTCGAGCCCGTATCCCGGGCTCTGTTCCAGGTTGGTCTCGACCAGACGGCGCATCACCTCGGGATGGGCCCCCTCCATGTAGTCGCAATCGAAATGGAGCATCGTGCAGCGTTTTTTAATTGGATGGAATCAGCTTCGTACGTAGTGGGGCATCTTGTCGGGCAGTTCGAGCGAGAACTCGACCAGTCCGCCGATGACCCCCTTGCGTCGCCACGCGGTCTGGTAAATCAGCTTGTGTACGCCGCGCTTCTCGATGGTGTAGACGTTGCGGCCCCCCTCGGCGATGAGGCGGGCGATGATGGCGCGCGAGCGTTCGTTGTGGCAGGGGAGCATCGACCGTCCACGCACGTCGCCGTTGACGGCTATCGAGCGTTCGTTCTGGTAGAGCACGACCCCTTCGGTGTCGCAGAGCGTGACGGCGCAGTCCAGCTCGTCGCTCCACGACGGGGCGTTGAATTCGGGTTCCATGATGTTATGGGTTGTTGGTTCCTGTTTGCTTTGCACTCCGGCGCCGGGGCCGGTTTCGAGGCCGGTTTGGTGCCGGTTCTGTTCCGATGCCGGTTTCTGTTCCTGTTCAGGTGCCGGTTTTGGTGACGGATCCGGATCGGCGCCGCCCGCAGCCTCACCGCAGCCTCTTTGCAACCTTCCCGCTGCTTCGCCTCATCCGGCTGGCGTGCCGTGGGGGCTACTGCTGAATCTTGACCAGCTGTTCGCGGTAGGCGTTCAGAATCCGCGACTTGGAGATGAAGCCCAGGTAGTGGCCCTGCTTGTCCACCACGGGCAGCATCCACGTGTGCTTGTCCTCGAACTTCTGGAGCACGCTCTGGATGGCCTCGTGCTCCATGATGCGGTCGGGCGGGTCAATCATGTAGTGCGAGATGAGCGTGCCGTACTTCTCGCGCTTGAACATGTCCTCGCGCAGGTCGTCCAGCTGGACGATGCCCTGTAGCCGGCCGAAGTTGTCGATGACGGGGAAGATGTTGCGCCGCGCCGTCGAGATGATGTGGACGATGTCGCCCAGCGTGTAGTTCTCCTTGATGCGGTAGAAGTCGGTCTCCATCAACTCGTCGAGCTTCAGGAAGACGAAGACCGACTGGTCCTTGTCGTGGGTGAGCAGCTCGCCGCGCTGGCGCAGCTGCTTGGTGTAGATGGAGTCGGGGTCGAGGTAGTAATCCACCGCGAAGGAGATGCAGGCCGTAATCATCAGCGGGATGAAGAGCCCGTAGCCGTTCGACAGCTCAGCGATGAGGAAGATGGAGGTGAGCGGCGCCTTCATCACGCCGGCCATCACGCCGGCCATGCCCACGAGCGTGAACGAGACGAGCGAGACCTGCCAGTCGAAGAGCAGGTTGCAGAGCAGTGCGAGCAGCGCCCCCGTGAAGGCGCCGACGAAGAGCGACGGGGCGAAGGTTCCGCCCACGCCGCCCGCAGCGTTGGTCGAGGCCATGGCGATGACCTTGAAGAACATCGTGGCGGCGACGAAGAGCAGCACCACCCAGTCGATGTCGCGGAAACGGTAGAAGAACGAGTTGTCGAAGAGCGCCTGCGCGTTGCCGTGCATGAGCGAGGTGAAGCCCTCGTAACCTTCGCCGTAGAGGGGCGGGAAGATGAAAATCAGGATGCCGAGCACGGCGCCGCCCAGTATCCAGCGCTTGTACTGCCGGTCGATGCGCTTGAAGATGTTGCCCACGCGGGTGTTCATCGTGGTGAAGTACCACGCCATCAGTCCGCAGCAGACCCCCAGCAGGATGAAGAGCGGAATCTGCCACAGCTCGAAGGCGTCGGCCGGCTGCAGCGTGACGGCCAGAATGGGGTCGAAGCCCCGCAGCATGAAGGCGAAGGTGGTGGCCGTGATGGAGGCAATCAGCAGCGGAATGACCGAGCCGGCGGTGATGTCGAGCATCAGAATCTCGAGCACGAAGACCACGCCCGTGATGGGGGCCTTGAAGATGGCGGCCAGCGCTGCGCCGGCGCCGCAGCAGAGCAGCAGCGTCGTATGCTTGTAGTTGAGGCGGGCGAGGCGTCCGACGTTCGAGCCGATGGCGGCACCCGTCAGCACGATGGGGGCCTCGGGACCCACCGAACCGCCGAATCCGATGGTCGTGGCGCCGCCGACGACCGACGTCCAGCAGTTGTGGGCGGCGATGCGCGAATTGCGGCGCGACATGGCATAGAGTACGCGCGTGACCCCTTCGGAGATGTTGTCGCGGACGATGTACTTGACGAAGAGCGACGCCAGCACGATGCCCACCACCGGGTAGACCAGGAAGAGGAAGTGGGCGCTGTCGACCGGGAACCACTGCGTCAGTCCGTTCTTGATGGCGTAGAGCAGAATCTCGAAGAGGTAGGTGCCCACGCCGGCCAGCGCACCCACGATGACGGCCAGAAGCATCAGCATCTGGCGGTCGTTCAGCCGCTTGGTGAGCTTCAGGAAGAGCAGGTAGATGCGTTCCGGGCGGATTCTCTTCATGACCTTCGGTATTGTGCCATCGGGCGGCCGCTATGCGTGGTGGCTGTAGTGACGGGCCTGAGCCTCGATGAGCTCCTTGTCGTCGAAGTAGTTGATGCGCATGGCGTTGCGCACGTCGTGGAGCGTCTGGGCGGCCACCTTGCGGGCCGATTCCGAACCGGCCCGCAGCATCTCGTATACGTCGCTGATGTGCTCCTCGAAGTAGGCCCGGCGTTCGCGAATCGGCTCGAGCGTCTCGTTGAGTATTGCGATGAGGAACTTCTTGACCTTCACGTCGCCCAGGCCGCCGCGGCGGTAGTGGGCCTTCAGCTCGTCGAGCGACTGGTAGTCGGGCAGGTACTTGGCGAAGTGCTCCGGACAGCAGAAGGCGTCGAGGTAGGTGAAGACGGTGTTGCCCTCGACTTTGCCCGGGTCGTCGATGCGCAGATGGTCGGGGTCGGTATACATGCCCATCACCTTCTTGCGCAGCTCCTCGGCCGAATCCGAGAGGTAGATGCAGTTGCCCAGCGACTTGGACATCTTGGCCTTGCCGTCGGTGCCCGGAAGCCGCATGCAGACGGCATTTTCGGGGAGCAGAATCTCCGGCTCGACGAGCGTCGGACCGTAGACCGCATTGAACTTGTGGACGATTTCGCGCGTCTGCTCAATCATCGGCTCCTGGTCCTGTCCGGCCGGCACGGTGGTGGCGCGGAAGGCCGTGATGTCCGAGGCCTGGCTGATGGGGTAGGTGAAGAAGCCCACGGGAATGCCCTGGCGCTGCGGACCCTCCTCCTCGGCGTTGGCATCCGAGAAGCCGCGGAGCTGGATTTCGGCCTTCACCGTCGGGTTGCGCTGCAGACGGGCCACGGTGACCAGGTTCATGTAGTAGAAGGCCAGCTCGCACAGCTCGGGAATCTGCGACTGGATGAAGATGGTGGTGCGCTCGGGGTCGAGGCCGCACGAGAGGTAGTCGAGCGCCACCTCGATGATGTTCTGGCGCACCTTTTCGGGGTTGTCGGCGTTGTCGGTGAGCGCCTGCGCGTCGGCAATCATGACGAAGACGCGCTCGTATTCGCCCGAATTCTGCAGCTCGACGCGGCGGCGCAGCGAGCCTACGTAGTGTCCCAAGTGAAGTTTTCCGGTGGGGCGGTCCCCCGTGAGTATGATTTTTCCCATATCTGTTGTTTTCCGGCGGGTGTGGTGTTTCGTTCTTCCTTGCTTGAAGGGTTGTTGCGGAGCGTCCTGCCGCGGGTGCGCACACGGCGCACTCCGCACGTTCCCCGTCACCCGCATCCGGGGGCGGCGCTCGCTGCCGCGGGCGGCTCACGGTGAAGCCGTTCGCGTCATTTGTGCGGCGTTTCCTTCGGCAGGTACGGCCGCTTTTACGGGCAAAAATACGAAAATCCCGATGCGGGGCGCAAAAATTTGTGGAATATAGATTTTTTTTATATTTTCGTCTTCGCAAATAGAACCCCATTATGACAATCATTCAGCTCGAATACCTGTTGGCCGTGGCCAACTGCGGCAGCTTTTCGCTGGCGGCGGAGCACTGTTTCGTCACGCAGCCCTCGTTGAGCATGCAGGTCAAGTCGCTCGAGGAGGAGCTGGGCGTGGTGCTGCTCGACCGTTCGAAGAAACCCGTCATCCCGACCGAGGCGGGCGAGGTGGTGCTCGAACGGGCCCGCGAGACGCTGCGCGCCTACAACAACATCAAGGAGTCGGTGGCCGAGCTGAAGGGCGAGACGGCCGGGCGGCTGCGGCTGGGTGTCATCCCGACCATCGCCCCCTACCTGCTCCACAAGTTCATCCCCTCGTTCGTGCATGACTATCCGAAGGTTGAACTGGAGATTTCCGAGATGATTACGGCCGACATCGTCGAGGCGCTGCGGCGCGACCGCATCGACGCGGCGCTGGTAGCCAGCGGCACCTGCGGCGAGGGCATCCTCGAACAGGAGCTCTTCAACGACCGCTTCTTCGCCTATGTCTCGCCCGAGAATCCGCTCTACGAGCGTTCGAACATCCGCATCGAGGATATCGACCTGCGCGACCTGGTGATTCTGAGCGCCGGCAACTGCATGCGCGACCAGATTATCGAGCTCTGCCAGGCCAAGCGCAACATGCCGTCGCACTTCACCTTCGAGTCGGGTTCGCTCGACACGCTGATGCGTATTGTCGACTGCACCTCCTGCCTGACGATTATTCCCGAGATGGCCATCGAGTACATTCCGGCCGACCACCGCGACCGCCTCAAGATGCTGGCCAAGGGGGCCACGTCGCGCAAAATCGCTGTGGCCGTGCGGCGCACCTACGTCAAGAGTTCGATTATCAAGGCGCTGACACAGACCATTCTGGACAACGTCAAAAAGTCGTAGCCCCGCCGCTGCGCGGACCTTCCGGTCGGGCGCGGCATCCTGCTTCGGAGCGGATGCCGCGCCTGTTCGTGTTTGGGGGTCGGAGCTTCGCTTGGCCCCGCAGCCGCTCTGCCCCCCTCCGGCCCTCCGGTGCAGCCTCTTCCCTCCTCCTGCCTCCGCCGAACACCCTCCGTTGCCCGATTTTGAGGCACGGATTGTGAATTTTAAATTCTTATTCCTATCTTTGCGAAGTTATAGACACCTATCATTTATTTATGGACAAACTGATTGAAACCATTGTCAGCGCAATCGAGGATAAGAAGGGCAAGAACATCGTCTCGTTGGACCTTTCGGGCTTCGACGGCGCCATCTGCTCGAAGTTCGTGGTCTGCAACGCCGACTCGACCACCCAGGTAGCGGCCATCGCCGCCGGTGTGGAGGAGAAGGTGCTCGAAAAGCTGGGCGAAAAGGTCTGGCGCGTCGAGGGACAGCAGAACGCCTTCTGGATTGCAATGGACTATGTCGACGTGGTGGTGCATATCTTCCAGACCGAGCTGCGCAGCTTCTACCGCCTGGAGGAGCTGTGGGCCGATGCGCCGATGACGCGTTATGAATACGAAGAGTAACGGAATTTTATGGCAAACGTACAGAACGGGAACAAACGCCCCAATATGAATATGCCCCGTCCCTCGTGGATGTGGATTTACGGAATCATCGCCGTGATGATTCTGGGATGGTACTTCCTCAACGGCGGAAGCGACGCTCCGCTGCCGAGCGACTGGACGGCCGTCGAAAAGATGGTCGAACAGGGCGAGGTCGAGAAAATCCAGGTGGTGAACCGCGAGGAGGCCCAGGTCTTCCTCAAGAAGGAGGCCATCGAAAAGTACCGCAACGACGCGGAGCAGCCGCTCTACCGCCACATGCCCGAGCAGGGCATTCAGCTCATCTTCACCATCGGTTCGGTGGACTCCTTCCGTGAGGATTTGAAGGAGGTCGAGCAGCGCACCGGAACGGAGATTCCGGTCGTATACGAGACCCAGCGCAACAACTGGACCAACATTCTGGTGAACGTCCTTCCGTGGGTGCTTATCATCGGCGTGTGGATTTTCCTCATGCGTTCGATGGCTCGCGGAGGCGGCGGTGCCGGCGGCGGCATCATGAACGTCGGCAAGGCCAAGGCCCAGGTCTTCGACAAGGACAACGCCAAGCGCGTGACCTTCAAGGATGTGGCCGGTCTGGCCGAGGCGAAGGTCGAAATCATGGAAATCGTCGACTTCCTCAAGAAGGCCGACAAGTACCGCGAGCTGGGCGCCAAGATTCCGAAGGGAGCCCTTCTGGTAGGCCCTCCGGGAACGGGCAAGACGCTGCTGGCCAAGGCTGTGGCCGGCGAGGCCAACGTCCCCTTCCTCTCGATTTCGGGTTCGGACTTCGTCGAGATGTTCGTCGGCGTGGGTGCTTCGCGCGTGCGTGACCTCTTCGAGCAGGCCAAGCAGAAGGCCCCCTGCATCGTCTTCATCGACGAAATCGACGCCATCGGCCGGGCGCGCGGCAAGAATGCCGGCTTCTCGGGCAACGACGAGCGCGAGAATACGCTCAACCAGCTGCTGACCGAGATGGACGGCTTCCAGACCAACACGGGCGTCATCGTGCTGGCTGCCACCAACCGGGTCGACATTCTGGACAAGGCGCTGACGCGTGCCGGACGGTTCGACCGCCAGATTGAGGTGGGGCTGCCCGACGTCAACGAGCGCAAGGAGATTTTCGACGTCCACCTGCGTCCGCTCAAGCTTGACCCGCAGCTCGACCGCTCGTTCCTGGCGCGCCAGACTCCGGGCTTCTCGGGTGCCGACATTGCCAACGTCTGCAACGAGGCGGCGCTCATTGCCGCCCGTCACAACAAGAAGTTCGTCACGCGCGAGGATTTCCTCGCCGCCATCGACCGCATCGTCGGCGGACTCGAAAAGCCCAACATGCCGATGACGCCCGAGGAGCGGCGCATCACGGCCATCCACGAGGCGGGCCACGCCGTGGTGATGTGGTCGCTGCCCGAGTGCGACCCCGTGCTCAAGGTGACCGTCGTGCCGCGCGGCCGCAGCCTCGGTGCCACCTGGTCGTCGCCCGACGAGGACCGCATCCACGTAACCGACGAGGCGCTCGAGGAGCAGCTGGCCGGCCTGCTCGGCGGCCGCATTGCCGAGGAGGTGAACTACCACACACTCGGTGTCGGTGCGCTGAGCGACCTGGAGCGTGCGACCAAGACGGCTTACGCCATGGTGACCTACTATGGCATGAGCAAGAAAATCGGCCCGTTGAGCTACTACGATTCGACCGGTACGCGCGATACCTTTACCAAACCTTTCAGCGAGCAGACGGCCCACGACATCGACGTTGAGGTGCGCCGCTTCGTCGAGGAGGCCTATGCCCGTGCCCGCGCCATCATCGAGGCGAAGAACGCCCAAATCAACGCCATCGCCGACCTGCTGCTCGAGAAGGAGACCATCTACAGCGAGGACCTCGAGCAGATTCTGGGTCCCGCTGCCCAGCAGCCCCGCAACACCGCTGCGAAGGGCGGCGATGCAGCGAAGGGCGATGCTGCCGATGCCCGTCCGGCCGACGGCACGGCCGCTGCCTCCGATACGGAGCAGGCCGACGCCTCCGACGCAAAGAACGGCGCGCCGGCCGCATCCGGTGCAACCGAACCTGACGAACCCAAGAGAGAGAATACCCCCGAACCCACCTCGGAACACTAACCTAAAAACGGACACGGAATGGGAGAAACGATGAAGAACCTCGTGGTGCGGACGGTGAGCGGACTGGTGCTGGCCGTCGTGATGCTCGTCTGCATCCTCTATTCGCAGTGGAGCTTCGGCGCACTGCTTCTTGTGCTGCTTGTGGGCGGCATGGTCGAATTCTACGGGCTGGCCCGCCGCCACGGCAACCAGCCGCTGGAGGTGGTCGGCATCGTGGCGGGCGTGGTGCTCTTCGGCCTGAGCTTTGCCATTACGGTCGGCGGCACGCACTCCGAACAGCTGACCGGCATCGGTGTGGTCTTTCTGCTGCTGCTCCTGCCGCTCATGTTCATTTGCGAGCTCTACCGCCGTCAGGCGAACCCGATTGCCGACATCGGTGCGACGCTCGCCGGGCTCTTCTACGTCGCCTTCCCGCTGGCGCTCATGTGCCACATCCCGACGATGTGGGGCGAGCGCCAACCGGTTCTGATGGTCTACTACCTCTTCATGATTTGGGCCAACGACGTCTTCGCCTACCTGGTGGGGATGGCCGTCGGCCGCAACCCGCTCTTCGAGCGCCTCTCGCCCAAGAAGACCTGGGAGGGTTTCTTCGGCGGACTGGTGGGCGCCGTGCTGGTCGGGGTTATCGGAAGCTGGCAGGTGGGTGGCTCTCCGGCCGCATGGATTGGCTTTGCGCTGGTGGCTGCCGTGACGGGTGTGCTGGGCGACCTGGTCGAGTCGATGTTCAAGCGGGCAGCCGGCGTGAAGGACTCGGGCAGCATCATCCCCGGCCATGGCGGACTGCTCGACCGCTTCGATGCGATGCTGCTCTCGGCGCCCTTCGTGACGGTCTACCTCTATTATGTCATGTAACAAGCGTTTTACCCTCTAATACGATTCGAAGATGAGAATCAACAAGGAAGGATACAGAATCATCTGCTTTTCGGGCGTCTTCTGCCTGCTGCTGTGGTGGCTGATTTACCATCTGCTCGTCAACCATGCCAACATCAGCGTCATGTGGCTGTGCGCCGTCCTGCTGCTGCTGTTCTGGTTTTTCATCGTGGCCTTCTTCCGTGAGCCGCGCCGCGTGCGCATCCACGATGCGGACCTGGTCTTCGCGCCGTGCGACGGCCGTGTGGTGGTGACCGAGGTGGTCTGCGAGGAGGAGCACCTCCACCGCGAGATGCTGCAGATTTCGATTTTCATGTCGATTACCAACGTCCACATGAACTGGGTTCCCGTGGGCGGTGTGGTCGAATACTTCAAATACCACCCGGGCCGCTTCCTGGTGGCGTGGCACCCCAAGTCCTCGACCGAGAACGAGCGGACGACGACCGTCGTAAGGATGGATTCGGGCCATCAGGTCCTCTTCCGCCAGATTGCGGGGCTCATTGCACGCCGCATCGTCTCCTACATGAAACCCGGTGAGCGGGTCGAGCAGAACAGCGTGGCGGGCTTCATCAAGTTCGGCTCGCGTGTCGACGTGCTCGTGCCGAAGGATAGCGAGCTGCTCGTCGAAATCGGCGACCCGGTCGTTGGTTCGCAGACGCCCATTGCCCGGCTGAAGTCCCACATTGAAATTGAATAATAAGGATTAAAGGAGCTCCGAAAGAGCAACGCACGATGGCAATTACCCCTCAGACCGTTCTTCGTTTCGTGGCCGGCGCCGCCATTACGGCAGCCGTCCTCTTTCTGGTGTGGTATTTCAGCTCCATCGTCGTCTATATCCTGGTCTCGGCCGTGCTGGCCGTCATGGGTAATCCGCTGGTGAAGTTGCTCTCGGGCATCCGTATCCGCGGCTGGCGTGTGCCGCGCTGGCTGGCGGCCTTCACAACGCTGGTGGTCATCTGGGTCGTGCTGGCGGTGCTCTGCACGCTCTTCGTGCCGCTGTTCTTCAACAAGGTGCAGCAGCTGGCAAGTCTCGACTTCACGGCCGTCATGAACTCCATCTCGGAACCCGTTTCGCGCATTCAGTACTACCTTGATGAGCTCTTTGCGCTGCCCGAGAGCACCTTCTCGCTCTCCGAAGCGCTCAGCTCGGGGCTGTGTTCGATGGTCAATTTCGGGTCGCTCAACACGCTCGTCTCGTCGCTCTTCAACGTCGTGCTCTCGTCGGTGGTGGCGATATTCTCGATTTCGTTCATCACCTTCTTCTTCCTCAAGGAGGAGGGGCTCTTCTATGCGATGGTTTCGGCGGTCTTTCCCGAACGTTACCACGAAAACATCACCCGGGCACTCGACTCGATTACGGTGCTGCTGTCCCGCTACTTCACGGGCATCCTCACGGAGAGCCTGCTGTTGATGATTGCCGTCTCGCTGGTGATGATGGCTTTCGGCATGCATACGGTCGACGCCTGCTTCATCGGACTGGTTATGGGTGTGATGAACGTCGTGCCCTATGCCGGCCCGCTCATCGGCGGGGTGATGTCAGTCTGCATCGGTGTGATGACCCCCATCGAGGGGACAACCGTCGGCCATACGGTGCTGGTGATTGTCGCCTCGCTGCTGGTGCTCAAGGGGCTCGACGACTTCGTCCTGCAGCCGACGCTCTATTCGGAGCGGGTCAAGGCGCATCCGCTCGAGGTCTTCATCGTGATTCTCATCGCCGGCTCGGTGGCCGGAATCCTCGGCATGCTGCTGGCGATTCCCTCCTATACGGTGCTGCGTGTCTTCGCCAAGGAGTTCTTCTCGCAGTTCAGCCTGGTGCGCAAACTGACCCGAAAGATATGACGGAGCCTGTGGTGATTGAAGGGACGGTGGTGCACGGCCGCCAGTTGGGGCGCAGGCTTGGCTTTCCGACCGCCAACCTTGCGGTGCCCGATGCGTTGGAGGCCCGGGACGGGGTCTACCTCTCGGAGGCCGAGGTCGACGGGCAGCTCTACGGCGCCATGTCGAACCTGGGGCGCAACCCCTCGGTCGGCGGCACGGAGCGACGTCTGGAGAGCTACCTTTTCGGATTCGAGGGCGAGCTCTACGGCCGGCGGCTGCGGATTCGGCTGCTGCGCCGGCTGCGCGAAGAGCGCAAGTTCGCATCGGTCGAAGAGCTGCAGCGCCAGATTGAGGCCGACCGCCGCGAGGCCGAAGCCTTCTTTGCCGCACGGAAGGCGGAGCGGTGAGCAGCAGGAGCAGCAGGAGCAGCAGGAGCGGCAGGGTAGTGAGCGGCTGGACGAGCGGCCGGGCAGTGAGCGGCGGAGCGAGAATGGCAGGAGCGTGGGCCGCAGTTGAGAACGGCGGAGCGTCGGGTGTGGAGTCCGGTCGGTACCGCTGAAAAAAAGAGCTGTTAGCATATTCAATGCGTATTCAACATCATAAAGTATAAACCGATTAGTTATGTTTCTGGATTTGAGCATTCCCTACAAGGTGGCCGACATGTCGCTGGCCGAGTGGGGACGTAAGGAGATTGAGGTTTCGGAACACGAGATGCCCGGTCTGATGGCCGTGCGTCGCAAATACGGCCCGCTGAAGCCCCTCAAGGGGGTTCGTGTGATGGGTTCGCTGCACATGACCATCCAGACGGCGATTCTCATCGAGACGCTCGTCGAGTTGGGTGCCGACGTGCGCTGGTGCTCGTGCAACATCTTCTCTACGCAGGACCACGCCGCTGCGGCCATCGCTGCGGCCGGCGTTCCGGTCTTCGCCTGGAAGGGCGAGACGCTGCCCGAGTACTGGTGGTGCACGGCCATGGCGCTCTCGTTCCCCGGCGGCAAGGGCCCGCAGCTCGTCGTCGATGACGGCGGCGATGCGACGCTGCTGATTCACAAGGGTTTCAAGGCCGAGAACGACGCCTCGTCGCTCGACTACGAGCCTTCCTCCTACGAGGAGGAGGTCATCCTCGGCACGCTGAAGCAGATTCTCGCCGAGGACGGCGACAAGTGGCACCGCACGGTGGCCGAATGGAAGGGTGTGAGCGAGGAGACCACCACCGGCGTACACCGCCTCTACCAGATGCAGGCTGCCGGCGAGCTGCTCGTGCCGGCCATCAACGTCAACGACTCCTGCACCAAGTCGAAGTTCGACAACCTCTACGGCTGCCGCGAATCGCTGGCCGACGGCATCAAGCGCGCCACCGACGTGATGATTGCCGGCAAGGTGGTCGTCGTCTGCGGCTACGGCGATGTGGGCAAGGGGTGCGCCAAGTCGATGCGTTCGTACGGCGCCCGGGTGATTGTGACCGAAATCGACCCGATTTGCGCGCTGCAGGCCGCCATGGAGGGCTTCGAGGTGAAGACCGTCGAGAGCGCTCTGGCCGAAGGCAACATCTACGTAACCTGCACGGGCAACTGCGACATCATCACGCTCGAGCACATGGAGCGGATGCGTGACCAGGCCATCGTCTGCAACATCGGCCACTTCGACAACGAAATCCAGATGGCCCGTCTCGAGAAGTCCAACGCCGTGAAGACCACCATCAAGCCGCAGGTCGACATGTACACCTTCCCCGACGGACACTCGATTTTCATTCTGGCCGAGGGCCGTCTGGTAAACCTGGGCTGCGCTACGGGCCATCCCTCGTTCGTCATGTCGAACTCCTTCACCAACCAGTGCCTGGCCCAGATGGAGCTCTGGCAGAAGAAGCTCGAGGTAGGGGTTTACCGCCTGCCGAAGCACCTCGACGAGGAGGTTGCCCGCCTGCACCTCGACAACCTTGGGGTCGAACTGACGCACCTGACGCAGAAGCAGGCCGACTACATCGGCGTGCCGGTCGAGGGTCCCTACAAGGCCGACCACTACCGCTATTGATGCCTGCAGCCGGTTGCGGCCGACGGCTACCCGCATGGGAGGCTGTTGCCGCCGGGCTGACCGCAACGAAGCGGACCTTTCCATCAGGAAAAGTCCGCTTCATTCTTTTTTGCAGTCAGGGAGCAGAGGAGGTTGCGGCTGGCTGTTGCAACGACATGCTGCCGCGACCGGCTGCTGAGGAGCCACGAAAAACGGCAGCCCGTCGGGGCTGCCGTTGTCGTGCATGAATGCCGGAGGCATCAATAGCCGAAGATTTCCTCCTGCGAAACGGTCTTGATGGGACCGAGCGTCTTGAGGTAGTTCAGGTCGAGGTTCTTGATGTCGCCCAGAATGCCGTAGGTGTAGTGACGGTCCTTGACCCACTTCTGCTGCGTGGCCTTCACGTCGTCGAGCGTCATGTTCTGCACGCGCTCGAAAATCTGACGGTCGCGGTCCTCCGAGAGGCCGAGACGGCGCAGTGCGATGTAGGAGCTCAGCACGTCGATTCCCGTGGTGCGTTCGGTGCGCAGGCGGCTCAGCACGGCCTCCTTGGCGATGCCGAAGGCAGCCTCCGATTCGGGCATCTGGTTGATGATTTCGTCGAATGCCTCGATGGCGGTCTGCATCTTGTCGTTCTGCGTAGCGATGAAGGCGATGTAGTTGTAGCAGTCATCGGCATATGCGGGGGTGCCCAGCCATGCCTGTGCCGTGTAGGCCAGACCGCGTGCCTCGCGCATCTCCTGGAAGCAAATCGAGTTCATGCTGCCGCCGAAGTACTCGTTGTAGAGCGTGATTTCGGGGTCGTTCTTCACATCGAAGGCCTCGCCGCGGTTCGAGTACTGCAGGTAGTAGAGCTGGTTGGCGTCGTACTGGGCCAGGATGACGCTACTCTCATCCGTGCGCAGCGGCTTCGGGTGCGACAGTTCGAGCGGCGTGAGCTCCGCAGCAGCCTTGTGCTTCTCGGCAATGACCGTCTTCACGGCCTCCTGCTCCATGGGACCGTAGTAGAGCACCTCGTGCTGCTTGCCCATGAGCTCCTGAACCGCCGCGATGAGGCTCTTCGAGTCGAGCGACTTCAGCGCGTCGTTCGTCAGGGTCGACTTGCGGATGAACTCCTCGCCGTAGCGCATGTAACGCTGCAGGGCGCCGAAATTCTGCCCCTGGTTGAGCTTCGAGTCGGCGCGCGACTTGAGGAGGTCCTGCTTCAGGTTCTCGAGGATGGCGTCGTTGGCCACCGCTCCGGCAATCAGCCCCTCGACAATCTCCATGGCGCGGGGCATGTTCTCGCTCAGACCCGTAATCGTGATGGTGCTCTGGTTGTTGCCGGCGCCCATGTAGAAGGAGCAGGCGATGTCGTACATCTTCGAGGCAATCTGCTCGGCGCTCATCGTGTCGGTGCCCAGGTAGCTCAGATAGGTGAATGCCGGGCCCAGCGCCGGGTTGTTCTCCGTGCCCGTGTCGAAGGTGTACCGTAGCGTGAAGATGTCGTTCAGCTCGTTCTTCTTGTAGAGCACGTGGATGCCGTCACGCACGTCGAACTGCGCCATATCCTTCTGATAGTCGACGAAGACGGGCTCGATGGGCTTCACTTTCGACTGCTGGATTTCCGTGAGGAAGGCGCTCTGCTTGTCGCGGTTGGTGACAATCGGGGTGATTTTCGGAGCGGCGATTTTCTGTACGCTCTTGTCCTCGCCCTCGCGCTTGAAGACGATGGCGTAGCTCTTCTCGCCGAGGTACTTGTTGGCCCAGTCGACGACGTCCTGCTTGGTGATTTTCGACATGCGGTCGAGCTGTGCGACCTCGTCGGCCCAGTTGGTGCCGGCGATGAACGACTGCACGTACATGTCGGCGCGCGAGTCGTTGTCCTCGTAGGCCCTCATCTGGTAGAGCTTGAAGTTGTTGATGGAGGCCTCGATGAGCTTCTCGTCGAAGTCGCCCGAGCGGAGCTTGGCCACCTCCGCAAGCAGCAGGTCGCGCACCTCCTCGAGCGTCTGGCCCGCCTTGGGGCTGCCGCCCACGAGGAACGTGCTGTAGTCGGGCTGGCCCGAGTAGCCGCCGTAGGCGCCGAGCACCTTCTGCTGCTGCGTGATGTCGAGGTCAATCAGACCTGCCTGGCCGTTGTAGAGAATGGCGCTGGCAATCTGTGCCACATCGTTCGGGTCGGTCGAGCCGCCCGGCAGACGCCATCCGAGCAGCACGTTGGCTGCCTCCAGACCGTATACCTCGCGTACGACGGGCTCGGTGATGGGCTCCTCGGGCTGGAACTGCAGTTTCGGCAGCTCGGGGTTGGGCTGCATGTCGCCGAAGTACTTCTTGATGACCGAGAGCATCTGCTCGGGGTCGAAGTCACCCGAGAGGCAGATGGCCATGTTGTTGGGCACGTAGTAGGTCTTGTGGTAGTTCCGCACGTTGGTAATCGAGGGGTTCTTCAGATGCTCCTGCGTACCGAGCACGGTCTGCGTGCCGTAGGGGTGGTGGGGGAAGAGTGCCGCGTCAAGCGCCTCCCATACCTTGCGCGCATCGCGCGTGAGCGACATGTTCTTCTCCTCGTAGATGGTCTCCAGCTCGGTGTGGAAGCCGCGGATGACGGGGTTGCGGAAGCGGTCGGCCTCAATCTTCGCCCAGTTCTCAATCTCGTTCGAGGGGATGTTCTCGACGTAGACGGTCATGTCCTGCGACGTGTAGGCGTTGGTGCCCGTGGCGCCGATGGCGGCCATCAGTTTGTCGTACTCGTTGGGAATGGCGATTTTCGAAGCCTCGTAGCTGATTGAGTCGATGCGGTGGTAGATGGCTGCGCGCTCCTGCTCGTCGGTGGTCTTGCGGTAGACCTCGAAGAGCTGCTCGATTTCGTCGAGCATCGGCTTCTCGGCGGCGTAGTCCGAGGTGCCGTAGTTGGGCGTGCCCTTGAACATGAGGTGCTCGAAGTAGTGTGCCAGACCGGTGGTCTCGGCGGGGTCGTTCTTACCGCCCACGCGTACGGCGATGTAGGTCTGGATGCGCGGCGTTTCGCGGTTGACGCTCATGTAGACCTTCAGTCCGTTGTCGAGCGTGTAGATGCGGGTGCCCAGCGGGTCGCCGGCCACCGATTCGTACTTGTCTCCCGAACAAGCGGCTGCCAGCATCGCTGCGATGCAGACGGCCAGGAATCTGAGTTTTTTCATCTATGGTTTGGTTTAGAAAATGGAGGCGAACCACTCCCGCACGACCGGATAGGTGTCGGCGGAGATATGCACGAACATGCCCACGGCGGCAATGAGCTTGAGCCCCGTGCCGACGATGAACGAAAGGAACGAGCCGAAGCCGACGAGGAAGGCCTTTGAAATATCCTCCCGGTTGTGGCACAGCTCGCCGATGACGGCACCGACGAAGGGCCCCAGCAGGATGCCCAGCGGCGGGATGAAGAAGAAGCCGACGACGGTGCCGATGGTGGCACCGATGGCGCCGGCGCGCGAGCCGCCGAAGCGGCGGGTCATGTAGGCAGGCAGAAAATAGTCGGCCACCGAGACGAAGAGCGTGACGGCGAGCCAGATGAGCAGTGCGGCGGTCGAAATCTGCGAGTAGGAGCAGAAGTAGGCGCAGACCAGCCCCGCGTAGCTGAGGATGACGCCCGGAAGCGCCGGAACAATGCACCCGGCGATGCCGATGAGTGCGAAGAGGAAGGCGAGGATGGCGAGCGTGGTGTCCATACGAAACTGCGGGCCGGGGATGGGTCCGCTGCGGACCGTCCCGGTTTCCCGTCAGCAAATATAACGATTAGAAACAAAAAAACTCCCCGACGCAGGGAGTTTTTCATTTTTCGGGCTTTTTTTCTTCCGAACAGACCTTGCAGCGGCCCTCGGTCGCCTCTATTTCACCAGACGGTTGGTCTCCGTGTCGGGGAAGATGACCCAGGGGCGGAACTGTTTGGCATCCTCGAAATCCATCAGGGCGTAGGAGGCGATGATGACCACGTCGCCCACCTGGACCTTGCGTGCCGCGGCGCCGTTGAGGCAGATGCAGCCGCTGTCGCGCTCGCCCTTGATGATGTAGGTCTCGAAACGCTCGCCGTTGTTGATGTCCATGATTTGGACCTTCTCGCCCTCAATCATGTTGGCAGCCTCCAGCAGCGCTTCGTCGATGGTGATGCTGCCCACGTAGTTCAAATCCGCCTGCGTGACCTTCACGCGGTGAATCTTGGATTTGATGACTTCGATTTGGAATTTCATTATCGGATACGGATGTTATCGATTAGACGAATCTGTCCGGCCATGACGGCGATGCAGCCCTGGATGCGCGGAGCGTCGTTCCAGTCGTGTACCTCCTGCATCGTTGCGGCGTCGACCGACTGATAGTAGACCACCTTGAGCAGCGGATTGCGCTCGACTTCGGCCGTAACCCAGGCCTTCAGCTCGTCGGGCGTCATCTCGTGCGACTTCTCGACGGCGGCGCGCAGCGTGGCGTAGATGTGAGGTGCAGCGGCGCGGTGCTCCTTGTCGAGCAGCGTGTTGCGCGACGAGAGGGCCAGACCGTCCTCGCCGCGGACGATGGGGCACTCGACAATCTGCACGGGGAGTCCCAGCTGGTGGACCATCGCCTTGACGACGGCGATTTGCTGGAAGTCCTTCTCGCCGAAGTAGGCACGCGCCGGGCGGACGATGTCGAAGAGCCGGCTGACAACCTGGGCCACGCCGTTGAAGTGACCCGGACGCGTGGCGCCCTCCATCACCTTGTCCACCGCACCGAACTCGAAGGTGCGGGTGTCGGGCTCGGGGTAAATCTCCTCGACCGAGGGCATCAGCACGAAGTCGGCGCCGGCCTGCTCCAGTACGCGGGCGTCGGCCTCGGGGGTACGGGGGTAGCGGTGCAGGTCGTTCTTGTCGTTGAACTGCGTCGGGTTGACGAAGACGCTCACCACGACGGTGGAGTTCTCCTTGCGGGCGCGCTCCACCAGCGAACGGTGGCCTGCATGCAGGGCGCCCATCGTGGGAACGAAGCCGATTCCGGCCTGTTCCCTCTTGTCCAGCTCCTCGCGGAGCTCGTTGACACGGGTAAAGATTTTCATCGCTTTGGCAACAAATTGCGGGGCAAAGGTAGAAAAGATAATCATAAGAATGAAAAAAACCGGAAAAAAACGTCGTCCGGGTGTGCTTCTTCGTTCAAAGAGGCGGCCGAAAGTTTGGAATGTCGCGGAAAAAGTCGTAACTTGGGGTGTGCAAATGTGGCCGGAGCCGGGATGCCCCCTCCATCCGTACCGTCCGGAGCCGGCCCAACCAACCCCTAACCATCAAACGACCCCGGTCGGTACGGGTCGAACCTTAAAAACCGAGAGTATGAAGAAACTCGTTGCTCTGCTCTGCGCGCTCTGCGTTGCGGGCACGCTCTCCGCTCAGGAGAAGCACATTGTCGGTATTCGCGCCGGTATGAATGTCTCCAACATGACCTTCAAGCAGGACGGCATGTCCATGTCGCCTTCGTCGCGCGTTTCGTTCCAGGTGGGCGGCTCCTATCAGTACAATTTCCTGGAGTCGATGCCCTTCTATCTGGAGACGGGCCTCTACCTCTCGCTCAAGGGAGCCGAGCAGAAAGTGGAGCGGACGACCACGACCATCCGCATGACCTACCTCGAGGTGCCCATTATGGTCAACTACCATTGGAACATTTCGGACAAGATTTCGATTATCCCGGCCGCGGGCTTCTACTATTCGCTCGGACTGGGCGGCACCACCGAAGCCCAGTCGGGCGACACCTCGGTTAAGGCCGATACCTTCGGAACCGACTCCAACTTCAAGCGCTCCGAATTCGGCATGCGCTTCGGCGCGAGCGTCGAGTTCCTCGACAACTTCTTTGCCGGAGTGGGCTACGACGTGGGCTTCAACAACCTGTCGAAGGATGCCGACGTGAAGCTGCACAACGGCTGCTTCTTCGTCCTGGTGGGCTACAACTTCAAGTTCTGAGCCTGACCTTGCAACATGACCGACGCATCTTCCTGCGGGGAGATGCGTTTTTTTGCGGGATTTTCGTATATTTGGAGTTCGAACCCGACATGCTTCGTGCCGGCGAGGCACGGAAAATGGAGCAAACACATTAATTTTATTGTATGAAAAAAAATCTACCGATTCCCGTTACCATGACATTGCTTGGCGCTGTGCTGGCTTCGTGCGGAGAGCATCCGAAGAGCGAGGCCCCTTGGGTGGTCGACCGTTTCGACGACATCAAGGTGATTCGTTACGAGGTTCCCGGCTTCGAGCAGCTGCCGCTCGAGCAGAAGGAGCTGATTTACTACCTTTCGGAGGCGGCCAAGTGCGGCCGTGACATCCTCTACGACCAGAACTTCAAGTACAACCTGGCCGTGCGCCGCACGCTGGAGACCGTCTACGAGCACTTCAAGGGCGACCGTACGACGCCCGAATGGAAGGCTCTGGAGAAGTACCTCAAGAAGGTCTGGTTCGCCAACGGCATCCACCACCACTACTCGAACGACAAGTTCGTCCCCGAATTTACGGAGGGCTACCTGCTCGACGTCATCGAGACCATCCCCGAGGAGTGCTTCGGCGAGCTGAACGCCCTGCGCGGCGAGGTCTGCAAGGCGATTTTCGACCCCTCGCTCTACGCCTCGCGTCTGAACCAGGCGGCGGGCGCGGACCTGGTGGCCACCTCGTCGAACAACTACTACGAGGGGGTAACCCAGGCCGAGGTCGAGCAGTTCTACGCCGCAATGGCCGACCCCAACGACCCGGAGCCCATTTCCTACGGACTCAACTCGAAGCTGGTCAAGGAGAACGGCAAGGTGTGCGAGCGGGTCTGGAAGGTGGGCGGCATGTACTCGCCGGCCATCGAGCGGATTGTCTACTGGCTCGAAAAGGCCGAGGCGGTGGCCAACGAACCCCAGAAGTCGAACATCGCCGCGCTGATATCCTACTACCGCTCGGGCGACCTGCGTGAGTTCGACCGCTTCAACATCGGCTGGGTGCGCGACACGGTGTCGAACGTCGACTTCGTCAACGGCTTCATCGAGGATTACGGTGACCCGCTGGGCCGCAAGGCTTCGTGGGAGGCGATTGTCAACTTCGTCGACTCGACGGCCAGCCACCGCACGACGGTCATCTCGGAGAACGCACAGTGGTTCGAGGACCACTCGCCTGTTGCTCCCGAGTACCGCAAGAAGCAGGTGAAGGGCGTCTCGGCCAAGGTCATCACCGTGGCGATGCTCGGCGGCGACTGCTACCCCTCGACGCCCATCGGCATCAACCTGCCCAACGCCGACTGGATTCGCAAGGAGTACGGCTCGAAGTCGGTGACCATCGACAACATTACCTATGCCTATGACATGGCGGCCCACGGCAACGGCTTCAACGAGGAGTTCGTCCTGCGCGCCGAGGACCGCGAGCGGATGGACCGCTACGGCAAGCTGGCCGACGACCTGCATACCGACCTGCACGAGTGCCTCGGCCACGGCTCGGGCCAGTTGGCTCCGGGCGTCAAGGGCGGCGAGCTGAAGAGCTACGGCTCGACGCTCGAGGAGGCGCGTGCCGACCTCTTCGGTCTCTACTACCTGGGCGACCCCAAGATGGTCGAGCTGGGACTCGTTCCCTCGTTCGACGTGGCCAAGGCGGGCTATGCCAAGTACATCCTCAACGGCATGATGACGCAGCTGGCGCGCATCGAGCCGGGTAAGAACGTCGAGGAGTCGCACATGCGCAACCGCAAGCTCATCTCGGAGTGGTGCTACGAGCAGGGGCGTGCCGACAACGTCATCGAGTGGGTCACGAAGGATGGCAAGCGCTACGTGGTGGTGAACGACTTCGAGAAGCTGCGTGAGCTCTTCGGCCGCATGCTGGGTGAGATTCAGCGTATCAAGTCCGAGGGCGACTACGAGGCGGGCCGCGAGCTGGTGGAGCGTTACGCCGTCAAGGTCGACCCCGAACTCCATCGCGAGGTGCTCGAGCGCTATTCGGCCCTCAACATCGAGCCCTACGGCGGATTTGTCAATCCGGAGTTCGAGCTGGTGGAGCAGGACGGCAAGGTGGTCGACGTGAAGATTTCCTACCCGAACAACTACGTCGAGCAGATGCTCAACTACTCGAAGAACTACTCCTACCTGCCCAACATCAACTGATGCGGTCGAGGCGAAGCGGTGCGTCCTGGTGACGCCCCTCCGCAGCCTGAATTCAACGGGATGCCCCATGCGTCGGGGCGTCCCGTTTTTTTTGTTTATGGCTGCATATGGGGGCATAGGGCTGGGTACACGGCACGTTATGGCTGCGCAGTCGTTGAGGACGTCCGTTTCCCTCTGTCGTTTTCCGCGCCTGGTTTCCGCGCTTGGTTTCCGCGGCTGGTTTCCGCGGCTGGTTTCCGCCGCCGTTTCCTGCACGCTGTTTCCTGCTGCTGTTTCCTGCTGCTGTTGCCCGCGGCTGTTTTCCCGCACGTCCGTCTGTTTCGCCGCGACCGTTCCGTTTCGCCGCACGCACCGCACGGTCTCCGTGCTCCGCAGTGCTCCGTACGGCACAAAAAAAGGGCGTATCCGTCGAACGGATACGCCCGCATGGCCGTATGCGGCAGGTCGGGGATTACTCCTCGACTACCTCGAACTGGTCCTTGCCAACGCCGCAAAGCGGGCAAACCCAATCCTCGGGAATATCTTCGAATGCCGTGCCGGGGGCGATGCCACCTTCGGGGTCGCCGACTGCAGGGTCATAAATCCAATCGCATACGGTGCAACGATACTTTTTCATCTTTTTTTGATTTTTTAAAAGGTTTGTAAATAGTGGGTTTTCTGTGTGATGGTGAAAAGACCGGCCTATCTCCCGGTTCCGTTCACCTTTGCCGAATCCTCAGCTGCGGCCTCATCGTCCTCTTCGTTCTCCTCGTCATCGTCCTCGGGACGGTTGCCCGTCGGCGGGGTGAGCTCCTCGACCAGACGGTCCGCCTCGGCGCACGAGACGAAGAGCCGCTCCTCGTAGATGTCGGTAATCTCGACGAAGTTGCGCCACTCGGAGGCGTAGAGCTTCACCCGCTCGAAACGCCTCAGGTCGAGGTAGTGACCGTAGTATCCGAAGAATCCGTAGCCGCCGAAGAGGGGGATGAACCACTTCATGCGCCGGTTGTCGACCCGTCGCACCGAGGCAATCTCCTCTCGGCGCACCTCGGTGATGTCGAGCAGGCAGCGCACCTCGACCTTCTCCTCCGTGACGACAATCCGCCGCGGAATCGAGAGCGCCATCAGGGCGATGAGCGCCACGACGCACGAGGTGAACCATGCCGAGATGAACCCGCCCGCATAGAGGTGGTAGAGCAGCCATCCGAGCAGGATGAAGACGCCGATGAAGGCGGCTGCCCGGTAGTACATCGACCGGCTGAAGCGGTATGTGTAGATGTGTTCCATCTTTGGTTCGTTCCTGCGGGACGCCTCCTCTTCGTCCGTATCTCTTTTCTGTTCTGTTCTGTCGTCTCTCTGTTATCGTTCGCCGGCGCCGTCCGCCGCTTCGGCCGCGTCCTCCGGCGCAGTTCCTTCCTGCTCCGCACGCTGCCGCTGCTCCTCTTCGTCGCGCATTTCGAGCAGCGCCGCGGCTACGACCAGGTCCTCGCGCGTGGTGATTTTCAGATTGGCGCGCTCCCCCTCGCAGAGGTGTATCGGACAGCCCGAGGCCTCGACCACCGAGGCGTCGTCGGTGAACTCCGGCCGGTAGCCGACCCGGTAGGCGTCGCGCAGCAGTTCGCCGCGGAAGACCTGGGGGGTCTGCACGATGCGCAGCCTGCGGCGGTCGACGATGATTGAATCATCCTCGCCCTCCACGCTGCGGAACGAGTCGACCGGCGCCACGACGGGAATCGCCGCGCCGTATTGCTCGGCCGCCTCGAACATGCGTCGGATGAGCCCGCGCGAGACGAGCGGCCGCACGCCGTCCTGTACGGCGATGAGCTCCGTCTCCGAAGGCAGCGCCTCGAGTCCCTGGAGCACCGAGTCGAAGCGCTCACGCCCGCCTGCTACCATGCGGTGCGGCGCCACGTCGAAGCGTGCCGAGAGGTTGCGCCAGTAGTCGATGTGTTCGGCCGGGAGCACGACCACGAGCGCCGCACGCGGCAGTGCCCGGGCAAATGCGTCGATGGTGTGGGCCAGCACGGGGCGATTGCCCAGGAAGAGGAACTGCTTGGGGATGCTGCTCCCCATTCGGTTCCCGCTTCCGCCCGCTACGATTATAACGCCTGTGGTCATCGTGGTAGTATGCTTCTCTGAAAATACCGTGCCGCACCGGGGTGCGTCACCCTGTTCCGTGCTCCGACTTTGCCGCAATCAGCTCTTCTTGCTTTCCGCTTTCCCTTCCGACGAGGCCTTTTTTTCAGCGGCCGGAGCCTCCAGCTGCTTCGCTACGAACCCTTCGGGAACGACCAGCGAGTCGAGCTGCACGATGCGCTCCTCGGCGGGAACGTCGCCGTTGAGCTCGGCCATGATGCGGTCGCGGACGAACTCAAAGGTCCGGCGGTTCTCCTTCGAAATGGGCTCCGAAGGCTCCTGCGGGATGGTGAGCGGGTTGATGGGCTTGCCGTTGCGCCATACGCGGTAGTCGAGGTGCGGACCCGTCGAGGCACCCGTCGAGCCCACGTAGCCGATGAGCTGGCCCTGCGTCACGTGCTTGCCCTGCGTGATGCCCTTGGCAAAGCCGCTCAGGTGGAGATAGCCGGTCATCATGTTGCCCGGATGCTTGATTTTGAGCGTGTTGCCGCCTCCGCCGCCCCAGCCTCTGAAGACTACGACGCCGTCGGCCACGGCATGTACGGGCGTACCCTTCGGGGCGGCGTAGTCGACGCCCGTGTGGGGACGGTAGACCTTGTAAATCGGGTGCTTGCGCGCATAGGTGAACTTCGAGCTGATGCGCGTATACTTGAGCGGCGCCTTGAGCATCTGCTTGCGCAGGCTGGCCCCGTCGGCCTCCCAGTATTGGAGCTTCCCGCCCTGGCGGAACGGGATGGCGTAGTACTCCTTGCCGGCATGGTTGAAGCGGGCGCCCCAGATGCGGCCGATGCCTATCGAAACCGTGTCGTCGATGAAGCGCTCGTCGTAGATGACCGTGAAGCTGTCACCCTTCTGGATGCCGAAGAAGTCGACCGTCCACTGGTAGATGTCCTCCAGCTCGGCGGCCAGCGCGTAGGGGAGGTTCTTCTCCATGATGGAGCCCCAGAGCGAGGAGGTGATGACGGCGCTCTTCTTCGAGCGTCGCGTGGTGAACTCCTTTTCGCCCGTGCGGACGGCTACCGAGTCGCCCATGAACTCGAAGACCACGTAGTCCGACAGACTGCGCTCGTAGGCCAGGTAGTCCAGATGGGGCGCGTAGAGCGAATCCTCGTGGATGAAGGCCACATACTTCTGGCCGGCGCGGATGTTGCGTAAGGGGAAGGTCTTCTCGGCCACCTTGTCCAGCCGGTCGATGACGGCGGCCGAGATGCCGTAGCGGTTGAGAATCTTGCCCATGGTCTCGCCCTGGGCCACTTCGTTCTCTTCGAGGCGGTAGTCGTCGGCGATGATGCCGTATCGGATGTCGTGCAGGGGTTCGGCTTCGGCCTCCTCCTGCGAGGAGGCCGTGTTGCGGTTGCACGATGCCGCAGCCGAGAGCAGCAGCGCGCAGAGGGTGAGTCGGAATAGTTTCATAGATGTGAGCAAAGATAGTGAAAAAACGGATTCGCGCCGCATTTTATTGCCCGATTCTCGCAGGCGGCGAGTTTTGTCGGGATTTGTTTTGCGGTCCGGGGATTTATTCCTACCTTTGAAACTTGGAAGACCGTGTATCTAAACGAATTGTCCGGATGCTCAAACAGTTGCTCGCCCCCGCCTCGTGGCTCTACGGCATGGCCGTGACGTTGCGTCACCGCCTGTTCGACTGGGGTGTGCTCAAGAGCGAGAAGTTCGACATCCCGATTATCTGCATCGGCAACATCACGGTCGGCGGTACGGGCAAAACCCCAATGGCCGAGATGGTCATCGGCTACATGTCGCAGATGCACCGCGTGGCGCTGCTCTCGCGCGGCTACGGCCGCCGGACGAAGGGCTACCTCGAGGTGGAGCCTACGTCGCACTACCGCGACGTGGGCGACGAACCGCTGCAAATCAAGCGCAAGTTCCCCGAGACGCTGGTGGTGGTCTGCGAGAAGCGGGCCGACGCCATCCGGCGCATCCAGACGGAGCATCCCGAGATAGATCTCATCGTCATGGACGACGGCTTCCAGCACCGCTACGTCGAGCCGAAAATCAACATCGTGATGGTCGACGCCACGCGTCCCATCCAGCACGACCGGATGCTGCCGGCCGGTACGCTGCGCGACCTGCCGGAGGCGCTGCACCGCGCCCACTACTTCATCGTGACGAAGTGTCCCGAGAAGATGGCCCCCATCGACCGGCGCATCCTGCGCAAGGTGCTCATCCAGGTGGCCTACCAGAAGGTCTACTTCACCCGTTTCGAGAGTTTCATGCCCCAGCCGCTCTTCCCCGGTGAGGCGCTCGCGCCGTCGCCCGCTCCGGGCGGCAAGGTCATTGCACTGTCGGGGATTGGCAATCCGAAGCCCTTCGTCGCCTCGCTGCGCGAGTACTACGACGTGGTCGAGGAGGTGTCGCTCGACGACCACCATGTATATAAGGTGCGCGACATGTCGATGTTGGCCCGCATGGTGGGGCAGTGCCCCGAGGCGTCGATTGTCACCACGGAGAAGGATGCGGTCAAGATGGTGGGCAGCTCGAAGATTCCGGAGGAGGTGCGCCGGCGATTGTATTATATGCCCATAAATATTTCATTCATAGAGGATTCGGCAACGGATTTTCTGCAAAAACTCGAAGAAGATGTTAGAGGAAATTAAAAAGACGGCAGCCTTCCTGGAGCAGGCGACCGAGTCGTTCCGCCCCGAAGTGGGCATCATTCTCGGAACCGGTCTGGGCGATTTCGCCGACCAGATTGAGACGAAACACACCATCGACTACCACGACATTCCCAATTTCCCCGTCTCGACGGTCGAGGGCCACAAGGGACGGCTTATTTTCGGCCTGGTCGAGGGTCATCGCGTGGTGGCCATGCAGGGCCGCTTCCACTACTACGAGGGCTACGGCATGCAGCAGGTGACCTTCCCCGTGCGGGTGATGAAGCTGCTGGGCATTCGCTACCTCTTTGTCTCGAACGCTTCGGGAGGCATCAACACCTCGTTCCGCGTGGGCGACCTGATGGTCATCACCGACCACATCAACCTGATGCCCAACCCGCTCATCGGCCCCAACATGGCCGAACTGGGCCCCCGCTTCCCCGACATGCACAACTGCTACGACCGCGAGCTGATTGCCCGCGCGACGGCCATCGCCCAGGAGGAGCACATCAAGCTGCAGTACGGTGTCTACGTGGGCGGCACGGGTCCGACCTTCGAGACGCAGGCCGAATACCGCTACTTCAAGGCCATCGGCGGCGATGCCGCGGGCATGTCGACCGTTCCGGAGGTGATTGTGGCGCGCCACATGTCGGTTCCGGTCTTCGGCATCTCGGTCATCACCAACTGCGGCCTGTCGGACGAGGTGGGCGACCACGAGGATGTACAGCGTCAGGGCCGGCTGGCCGGAACGCGCATGGCCGTGCTCTTCAAGCGGATGATTCGCTCGCTCTGAGCATCGGCCGAGGTATGGAACACATAAGGATTCACATATGGTAAACAAGGTAATTCTGATTGGCAACGTGGGCATTGACCCCGAAGTGCGGAGCCTCGAGAACGGCACGAAGGTGGCTCGCGTGCGTCTGGCGACGACCGA
Organism: Alistipes sp. An31A; assembly: GCF_002159425.1. Lineage (NCBI taxonomy): Bacteria > Pseudomonadati > Bacteroidota > Bacteroidia > Bacteroidales > Rikenellaceae > Alistipes > Alistipes sp. An31A. Next base: position 99,164 of record NZ_NFIO01000002.1, on the reverse strand, counting down.
GCGTCTGTTCGACCGGCAGACCAACGAAACGAAGGAGCACACCGAGTGGCACACCATTACGCTGTGGCGCGGTTTGGCCGACGTGGTGGACCGCTACGTGCGCAAGGGGACGCAGCTCTACATCGAGGGGCGTCTGCGTACGCGCGAGTGGATGGACAAGGATGGCAACAAGCGCTATACGACCGAGATTCTGGCCGATACGATGAACCTGCTGGGACGTCGCAGCGACAACCCCGCCTCGTCCGAAGGGGCTTCGGGGTACGGAGGCTCCCAGGCGCAGAACGGCGCCTACGGCCAGCCGGCGCAGAGTGCGCAGCCCCGGCCGGTAGCCGCTCAGCCTCAGCCGCAGTCTCAGCCCGCTCAGGCGCCCGTCATGCCCGAGGAGGACCCCGACGACCTTCCCTTCTGAGGCCGCCGCAGCGGACCCTGCTGCAAGCGAGCCTGCACGACCCGAGTGTCGTGCGGGCTCGCTTCGTTTTCGGAGGAGAGGTGAGCCGCGTGACGACGAGACGGAACGGGATACAGGGTAGGGGAGCCGAGAGACGACGTGGAGGAGTAAAAAGGTGCGGGAGGGGGCCGGAGCTGAGTGCCGCTGGAGGCCCGACCGGTATGGAAAAGGGGCTCAGCGCGTTGCCCGTTCGCGGCGGAAGCGGAGCGGCGAGCAGCCGGTCTGCCGGGCGAAGAACTTTCCGAAGGCCGACTGGTCGGAGAAGCCGAGCGTATCGGCAATCTCCTTGATGTCCAGGTCCGAGCAGCTCAGCAGCCGCCGGGCGTCGGCGCAGAGCAGTTCCGCCAGATGGGCCTTGACCGTGTGGCCCGTCACCTGCTTCACAATCCGCGAGAGGTAGGTGGACGAGATGTGGAGCCGTCCGGCGTAGAAGGCGATGTCGTGGGCCGTGCGGTAGTTCTTGACGGCCAGACGCTTGAAGCTGCGGAAAATTTCGTTGGGCCGCTTGACGAATGCCGGGGCGTTGGCCCGGTGGCGGTAGAGCAGACCGGCCGTCTGGAGCAGGAAGAGGCTGCAGAGGTGGCGGAGGATGGCTTCGTCGTAGAGCCCGCTCCCGGCCGGATGAGCCGGAAAGAGCGATGCGGTGAGCCGCAGTGCCCCGTATTGTGTCCCGTCGAGCCGAACGACCGGCAGCCGGTCGTCGCCCAGATACCCCGAAAGCTGGTTGTAGAGGGGCTGTCCGTCGGGCAGCGTGTCGAAGTAGTCGGGGTCGATGCAGATGCACTCCAGCGTGTCGTGCGCTCCGTCGAGCCGCAACGTTGCCGTGCGGCTGGGCGAGAGCAGCAGCAGGTCGCCCTGCTGCAGCCTCCGTTCCCCTTTGCGGGGCTTCGACCCGGCGGCGCCTCCCTTGTCGCCCATCTCGTTTCTGTGGCCCTTGTCGGTGTTCCCGGGTGTCGGCATGTTTGGTTCGTCGGTGTCCCGGCTTTCGGCTGCGTGGGGTAGCTCTGCAACTTTTCGGGCGGCCGTGTCGGCCCCTTCGACGACCAGTGCGCTGCCTCCGGTGCAGAGTACGAAGTGAAACCCCCGCTCCAGCACCAGGCTCCGGCCCGGTGTGCCTCCGCCGGAGGCCGTGCCGCAGTAGACCGGCGCGCCGGCGGTTACGGGGTGCAGAAAGTCGGGAAGCGGAATTTGCATGCGGATGGACGGAGATTTGTTCCGTAAAGGTACGATTTGTTTCGTTTTTTACCAAACTGAGTCGCATATTTGTGTCGGAATGACCGAAAACTGTGCGAACTTTGTCGCCTGAACATTCAAACGGGAATACCCATGGACCGATATCTTTTCAGGCGCTATGCCCTCTTCGTCCTGTCGCTCTTCATCAATGCGCTGGGCGTGGCCTTCATCACCAAGGCGTTGCTGGGCACCTCACCCATCACGAGCGTGAACTACGTGCTGAGCATGTTCACGCCGCTCACGATGGGGCAGTGGACCATCCTGCTCAACCTCACCTTCGTGCTGCTGGACCTCCTCTTCATGACGCGCGAGGATTTGCGCCGCGAACGCACCTCCTACCTGCTGCAGATTCCCATCTCGCTCAGCTTCGGACTCTTCATCGACTGCGCCATGTTGATGCTCTTCTGGCTCGAGCCTGTGGCCTATGCGGCCAAGCTGCTGTGGCTCATCGTCGGGTGCTTCATTCTGGCGGCGGGCATCGCGCTCGAGGTGCGGGTCAACGTGGCGATGACGGCCGGCGAATATCTGGTCCAGGTCATCTGCCGCCGCCACCACTTCGACTTCGGCTATACGAAGCTGGCCTTCGACCTGACGCTGGTGCTGCTGGCCTGCCTGCTCTCCTACCTCTTCATGTCCGATATCCGCGGTGTGCGCGAGGGTACGGTCGTGGCGGCGCTCGCCGTGGGGCCCATCGTCCACTTTTTGACCCCCTGCTTCCGGCGGCTCGACCATTGGACGGGGCTCGATGGTGCGGCGGGCCAAGGAACGGCCGCAGCTCCGGATGCCGACCATGCCGTGATAACGATTGCCCGCGAATTCGGCAGCGGCGGCCACCGCCTGGGCGAGCTGCTTGCGCGTGAGCTGCACCTGCCGCTCTACGACCGTCAGTTCATCCGTCTGGCGGCGCAGAAGAGCGGCGTTGACGAGCGCTACATCGTCGAGAACGAGCAGTCAATCCCCTCCTTCTGGCTCAAGTGCATCCTCTCGTCGGGCACACGGGCCGGACGCGGCCTCTCTACCGACGACGTGCTCTTCGTTGCCGAGAGCAAGATTGTGCAGGAGCTGGCCGCCAAGGGGCCCTGCATCATCGTCGGCCGCTGCGCCGACTTCGTGCTGCGCTCCTCGCCGCGGGTGCTCCGCATCTTCTGCTGCTGCGACCGGGCGGATGCCGTGGCCCGCTGCGTCGAGGAGTATGACCTTCCCGAATCGGAGGCCGAGGCCGAAATCGAGCGCGTCAACCGCAACCGCAGCAACCACTATGAGTTCTATACCGGGCAGCGGTGGTCCGACCCGCACCACTACGACCTGATGGTCAATACGGGGCATGTTTCGCTTGAGGCCGCTGCCGCCCTCATTCGGACGATGTACCGCGAGCGGTGCGGCAGCGCGAAGCCGAGCGGCACGAAGTAGAGCGGCGAGAAGTAACGGCTGTGTGACCGAAGCGCCGAAAACGGTACGGGCCGGAATCCCCATGATGGATTCCGGCCCGTATTGCGTTTCCTTTCGTTGGGCGTGCGTCCGCTACTCGCCGCGGAGGGTCAGCCGCGCCCGTTTGAGCCCCGGCGAGGTGGCCTCCACCGTGATTTCGCCCGGCGTGCCGTCCGAGACGATGATGGCGGTCATCATGCCCGAGAAGAGCTTCATGTGCGGCTCCTGGAACGATTCGAGCGATGTGGGGTCGCCGTTGGCTCCGGCGCGGTAGCAGCCGTTGCCCGTCACGCGGAACCGGATTTCGTTGTCGGCCGTCGGGCAGGGGTTCCCGTTGCGGTCGACGACGCTCACCGTCACGAAGATGAGGTCCTTGCCGTCGGCCGCCATCCGTTCGCGGTCGGGCGTCAGCACAATCCGGCTGGGCTTGCCCGCCGTGCGGAGCTCGCGCTCGGCCACGGGACGCCCTTCGGCGTCGTAGGCCACCACACGCAGCGTGCCGGGCTCGTAGCGCGTATCCATCCACATGAGCCGGTAGCGGCGCTGACGGGCGAAGCTGTTGAGCGAGAGCGAGTCGCCGCTGTTGTCGACCTTTACGGAGAAATCCTTGCTGCGGCGTCCCTGGCTCTTGCCGTTGATGAAGAGCTCGGCCGAGGGGTAGTTCGTGTAGACGAAGACGGGGGTCGTCTCCCCCTCGCGTCCGGGCCAGGTCCAGTGGGGCAGGATGTGGAGCGTCTCTACCTCGGGATTCCAGTGGCTGCGGTAGAGCCAGTAGCGGTCCTTCGGCAGACCCGCCAGGTCGATGATGCCGAAGAGCGACGAGTGGCTCGGCCAGTCGGAGTAGTAGGGGGTCGGCTCGCCCAGATAGTCGAAGCCCGTCCAGACGAATTCGCCCATGCAGTAGGGCAGGTCGTCGTGCTGGATGAAGTCATCCTCCGGAAGGTTCGACCAGCCGCAGTGCTCCACATCGTACGACGAGGCCTGATGGTCGTCGTAGCGGTGCATCGAACGCCGCACGACGGGGAACTTGTAGACGCCGCGCGAACTGAGCGTCGAGGCGGTCTCGCTGCCCAGAATCATCCGCTGCGGCAGCTTGGCGTAGTTCTCGGGATACTTGTGCGGGCGGTAGTTGAAGCCGGGGATGTCCATCACGGCGGCCATGTTGTTGTTCACCACCGCATCGGGGGCATCCATGCCCTGCGTCACGGGGCGTGTCGGGTCCTCGCGGTGGCAGATGCTCTGGAGCCGGAGCGTGAGCTTCGGACCCCGGTCGCCGTCCCACTGGTCGGGCACCTCGTTGCCGATGCACCACATCACCACGCTGGGGGAGTTGCGGAAGTGGCGTACCAGATTGACCAGGTCGCGTTCGACCCACTCGTCGAAGTGGAGGTGGTAGCCGTTCTCGACCTTCGGGGCCTTCCATTCGTCGAACGATTCGGCCATCACCATCATTCCCATCTCGTCGCAGGCGGCCACCAGCTCCGGGGCGGGCATGTTGTGCGAGGTGCGGATGGCGTTGCAGCCCATCTCCTTGAGCAGCCGGACCTGACGCCGGATGCCCGCCTCGTTGGCAATGCCGCCCAGCGGGCCGAGGTCGTGGTGGTTGCAGACGCCGCGGAACTTCACCGGTTGGCCGTTGAGCAGGAAGCCCCGGCCCGGTACCGCTTCGACGGTGCGGATGCCGAAGCGCGTCGTATACTCGTCGCAGAGGCGGTCACCCTCGTAGAGCCGTGTGACGGAGGTGTAGAGCGCCGGCGTTTCGGGGCTCCACAGTGCGGGGTGCTCGACGATGAACTCCTGCTCGACGGCGTGGTTGTCGTAGCGCGTGCCGTCGGTGCGCGCCGAGGCGACGACCTCTCCCGCGGCGTTGCGCAGCTCCGTTGCGAGCGTATAGTCGGCCAGCGTCCGCCCCTCGGGCAGCACCACCTCGGTCCGCTGCCGTACGCGGGCGTGGTCGCCGGCGATGACGGGCGTGGTGATTTGCGTTCCCCAGACCGGGATGTAGGCCTCGCCCGTGGTGAGCAGATGGACGTTGCGCAGCAGTCCGGCGCCGGGGTACCAGCGCGACGACTCGGGCAGATTCTCGAGCCGCACGGCCAGCAGGTTCTCCCCGTCGGGACGGAGGTAGGGGGTGATGTCGACGTGGAAGGCGTTGTAGCCGTTGGGCCAGTAGATGGCCTCGTGGCCGTTGACGTAGACTCGGGCGTGGCTCATCGCGCCGTCGAAGAGCATCGTACAGTGGCCCCCTTCGCGCAGTTCGGGCGTCGTGAAGCGGAGCCGGTACCACCCCGTGCCGACAAAGGGCAGGCCGCCCGTGCGGCCGGCATGCTCCATCGCCTGGGTCTGGCCGTCCTGGGCGATGGCCGTGAGCTGGAGGTCGTTGCCGACGCTGAAGGGGCCGTAGATGGCCCAGTCGTGGGGCACGGTGACCGCCTGCCACGAGGAGTCGTCGAAGTCGTTGCGGGCAAATTCGGGCGCATCTTCGCGCGTGAAGAGCCAGCCCTGTTCGAGCAGCCGTTCGGTGCGCGGCTGCGCGAGGGCGGCGAGCGGAAGCAGCGCCAGCATCAGAAGCAGTTTTTTCATGGTGGGGAAATTCTGGTTTCGGGTGAGGTTTTGGTTGAGGCTTGGGTGTTGTTTCAAACCGTGGTGCGGACGTTGAGCCGCTCCCAGAGCCATTCGGGCAGCCGCCGCCAGAAGAAGACCATCACGGCGTAGCGCCGGTCGATGACGATGCGCCGGCGGCGGTGTTCGAGCGCATGGACGATGCAGTCGGCAACCCGTCCGACGGGCATGAGCATCGGATAGTGGTTGGCCTTGTTCAGCAGCGGCGTTGCGACGAATCCCGGGCGGATGTCCGTCAGGCGGATGTTGAGCCGCTCCATGTGGCTGAGCTGGGCCAGTGCGTCGATGTAGGTGTTCTGCATCCGCTTGGTGGCCGAGTAGGCCGGCGAGCTGCCCAGCCCCCGCGTCCCGGCAATCGAGCTGATGACGGCCAGATGGCCTCCGCCGTGGGCGCGGAACCAGCCGAAGGCGGCCGTCACCATCCGCACGAAGCCCTCGCCGTTGGTGCGCAGCGTCGCTACCTCAAGCGCGGGGTCGAGTTCTATGTTGCGGTAGCCGATTCCCGAGCAGTGGAGGTAGAGCTCCATCCCTCCGAGCCGCACGATGAGCTCCTCGAGCCGTTGAGGTGCATCGTCCGACGTGACGTCGAGCGTTTGGTACTCCACGCGGTCGGGTGCCAGTGCGTGCAGCTCCTCGAGCGGTTCGATGCGGCGGCCGGCGACGCCCACGCGCCACCCCTTGCCGATGAAGCGTTTGGCCGTCTCGAGTCCGATGCCCGAGGTGGCGCCCACGATGACGATTCGTTTCATCTCCGGTTGCAATTTTATTTGTTGCAAGGTACGGATTTTCGGCCGATTTTCAAGCAGTCGGCCGCAAAAAGCGCGCAGCAAAATATCCCCCGTCACAAGTCGTATACAAAAAAAGGAGTCTCCCGTCGGTCGGAAGACTCCCTGTCTGTATTCGCGTGCAGTCGTCTGCACTCACTCTTCGTCGATGGAGCGCTGCACGCACTCGATGCCCACCTTGCGCAACAGGTTGAGCCCCTCCTCCGAGCGGTATTCGTCGCTGTATACCACCCGCTTGATGCCGGCCTGGATGATGAGCTTCGAGCACTCGATGCAGGGGGCTGCCGTGATGTAGAGCGTCGAGCCGTCGCAGTTGTTGGCCGACTTGGCCACCTTCGTGATGGCGTTGGCCTCGGCATGCAGCACGTAGGACTTCGTCTTGCCCGTCTCGTCCTCGCAGATGTTCTCGAAGCCCGAGGGGGTGCCGTTGTAGCCGTCCGAGATAATCATCTTGTCCTTGACGATGAGCGCCCCCACCTTGCGGCGGACGCAGTACGAATTCTCGGCCCAGATGCGGGCCATTCTCAGATAGCGCAAGTCCAGCTGGCGCTGCTTCTCTTCCTGGTATCCCATGTGGCGGTGGTTTGTCCAACGGAGGAGGCGACGTGACGGACGCTTCCGTCCCCGCCGCCTCGCTCCGTCGGTTGTTGACGTTCGTTCAGGGGCGTGCTGCTACAGCCCCTTGCCGTGGCAGTTCTTGTACTTCTTGCCGCTGCCGCAGGGGCAGGGGTCGTTGCGGCCCACCTTCTTCTCGACGTGGATGGGCATCGGCTTCTGTTTCTCGCCCTGTCCGGCCTGTGCGGCGGCCTGCATGCGCGATGCCTGCAGACGGTTCACGTCGACCTTCGCCCGCTCGCGCTGCTGTTGCTGGCGCTGTGCGGCGGCCTCCGAGGCGCTGTCGCGCACCGGAATGTAGGAGCGGTTGAGTATCGAGAGCACCTCGCGGTTGACGCGGATGAGCATCTTCGAGAAGAGGCCGAACGACTCGAACTTGTAAATCAGCAGCGGGTCCTTCTGCTCGTAGGTGGCGTTCTGCACGCTCTGGCGCAGGTCGTCCATCTCGCGCAGATGCTCGCGCCAGGCGTCGTCGATGGTGGTGAACATCACCACCTTCGAGAATACCTTGTAGATTTCCGCACCGTCCGTCTCCTTGCACTTGCGCAGGTTGACCGGGACGTTGTAGCCCAGATGGCCGTTCGTCAGCGGGAAATAGATGTCCGAATCGAGCTGCTCCTTGCGGTCCTCGTAGATGCGTTCCATGACCGGACGCACCGTGTCGGCCACCGTCTTCGCGCGGCGGGCATAGGCAGCCTTGAGGTCCTTGACAATCGCCTCGACCAGCTCGCCGGGCTTGGCCGCCTCGTAGGCCGCCTCGTCGAGCGAGGGCTCGATGGCCACCTCGCGGATGAGCTCCATGCGGAAGTCCTCGTAGCCGATGCCGCGGTTGGTCTCCACGAAGTTCTCGGCATAGTCGTACATGATGTTGTTCAGGTCAATCTCGATGCGCTCGCCGTAGAGTGCATGGCGGCGGCGCGTGTAGATGACCTCACGCTGCGAGTTCATCACGTCGTCGTACTCGAGCAGACGCTTGCGGATGCCGAAGTTGTTCTCCTCGACCTTCTTCTGGGCGCGTTCGATGGCGCGCGTCATCATGCCGGCCTGAATCACCTCGCCCTCCTTCAGACCCATGCGGTCCATCATCGAGGCGATGCGGCCCGAACCGAACAGACGCATCAGGTCATCTTCGAGCGAGACAAAGAACTGCGACGAACCCGGGTCGCCCTGACGTCCGGCACGACCGCGCAGCTGACGGTCCACGCGACGGCTCTCGTGGCGCTCCGTGCCGATGATGGCCAGACCGCCTGCGGCCTTCACCTCGGGCGTCAGCTTGATGTCGGTACCACGACCGGCCATGTTGGTGGCGATGGTCACCTGGCCCGTACGACCGGCCTCGGCAACAACCTGAGCCTCCAGTGCGTGCTGCTTGGCGTTCAGCACGTTGTGCTTGATGCCGCGGAGCTTCAGCATGCGGCTCAGCAGCTCCGAAATCTCGACCGACGTGGTGCCGACCAGTACCGGACGGCCCTGGCCCACCAGACGGACAATCTCCTCGATGACGGCGTTGTACTTCTCGCGCTTGGTCTTGTAGACGAGGTCCTGGCGGTCGTCGCGGATGACGGGGCGGTTGGTCGGGATGACCACCACGTCGAGCTTGTAGATGCTCCAGAACTCCGAAGCCTCCGTCTCGGCCGTACCGGTCATACCGGCCAGCTTGTGGTACATGCGGAAGTAGTTCTGCAGCGTGATGGTGGCGAAGGTCTGCGTGGCGGCCTCGACCTTGACGTGCTCCTTGGCCTCGATGGCCTGGTGCAGACCGTCCGAATAGCGGCGGCCGTCGAGAATACGGCCCGTCTGCTCGTCGACAATCTTCACCTTGTTGTCCATCACCACATACTCGACATCCTTCTCGAACATGGCGTAGGCCTTCAGCAGCTGGATGACCGTATGGACGCGCTCCGACTTGATGGAGTAGTCGTTGATGACCTCGTCGCGCTTCTGCGCCTTCTCCTCGGGCGAGAGCGAACTCTTCTCGAGCTCGGCCACCTCGGCGCCGATGTCGGGCAGCACGAAGAAGCCGTCCTCGTTGAAGTATTTCGAGAGCACCTCGTGACCCTTGTCGGTGAGCTCCACCGAGTTGAGCTTCTCGTCGATGACGAAGTAGAGGTCGTCGGTGATTTCGGGCATGCGGCGGTTGTTGTCCTGCATGTAGATGTTCTCGGTCTTCTGCATCAGCGCCTTGATGCCCGTCTCCGAGAGGTACTTAATCAGCGGCTTGTACTTGGGCAGACCCTTGTGCACGCGGTAGAGCTTCACGCCGCCCTCCTCGGTCTTGCCCTCCGAGATGAGCTGCCGCGCCTCGGCCAGCAGCGAGGTGACCAGCGCGCGCTGGAGGTTGTAGAGGTGCTCGATGGCGGGGTTGTACTGCTCGAAGAGCTGGTCGTCGCCCTTGGGCACGGGGCCCGAGATGATGAGCGGCGTACGGGCGTCGTCGATGAGCACCGAGTCGACCTCGTCGACGATGGCGTAGTGGTGCTTGCGCTGCACGAGGTCCTTGGGCGACGAGGCCATGTTGTCGCGCAGGTAGTCGAAGCCGTACTCGTTGTTGGTACCGAAGGTGATGTCGGCCATGTAGGCGCGGCGGCGGGCCGGCGAGTTGGGCTGCGTGTCGTCGATGCAGGCCACCGACAGTCCGTGGAACTCGTACATCGGGCCCATCCACTCGGAGTCACGCTTGGCCAGGTAGTTGTTGACCGTCACCACGTGTACGCCCTTGCGGGCCATGGCGTTGAGGAAGACGGGGAGCGTCGCCACGAGGGTCTTGCCCTCACCCGTGGCCATCTCGGCGATTTTGCCCTTGTGGAGCACCACGCCGCCGAAGAGCTGGACGTCGTAGTGGACCATGTCCCACTTCACGTCGTTGCCGCCCGCCTGCCAGTGGGTGGCGTATATGGCCTTGTCGCCGTCGATGGTGACGAAGTCCTTCGTGGCGGCCAGCTCGCGGTCGAAGTCGTTGGCCGTCACCACGACCGTCTCGTTCTGGGCGAAGCGGCGGGCCGTATCCTTCATGATGGCGAAGGCTTCGGGGAGGATTTCGTCGAGCTTGACCTCGATTTTGTCGTCGATGCGCTTGGTCGTATCGTCAATCTCCTTCGAAATCTTCTCCTTCTCGTCGAGCGAGATTTCGGGCTTCTCCAGCTTCGCCTTCAGCTCCACGATGCGGGCTTCGTCGTCGGCGATGTAGTCGGCAATCTGCTTCATGAGCCCGGCGCTGCGGGCGCGGAGTTCGTCGTTCGAGAGGGCCTCGATAGAGGGGTAGACGGCCTTGATTTTCTCGATGTAGGGGTCGATTTGTTTGCGGTCCTTGTCGGCCTTCGAGCCGAAGACGAGTTTGATTAAACTGGCAAGTATATCCATAAGAGTTTTGTTGTTGTTTTCTGTTGCGTGTGCGGTTATGACCGTAAATCCTACAAAAGTACACATTTTTCGCGAAAAGCGCAAACCTACGGACCAAACTCTGCGAATATCTTTGCGTTTGCCCCTTCGGACGGCCGGCGGCAGCGGCTCTCGGCCGCCGGGCTGTTCCCGCCCGGTCCGCGGTCCCGGAGCGGGCCGGGAGGCCTTTCAGGACAGGATGGAAAGAGCTCTGAGAGCCCTTCGATAGTGGGGCGGAAGGGCTCCGGGGAGGCCTTGCCGGAAGAGGCTGAAAGGGCGTCGGGTAAAAATTTCGGGCCGTGGCGACCGTTTGCCGCCACCTTTTCGTATCTTTGTTCCACGATGATACGCAAGGCAAACTGCAAAATCAACCTCGGGCTCGACGTGTTGCGCCGCCGCGAGGATGGATACCACGAGCTCGAGACGGTGATGTTTCCCGTGCGCGGGCTCTTCGACGAGGTGGAGGTCCTCCCCTCGGCCTCGGCCTTCACGCTGCGGAGCGAGGGGCTGACGGTCGACTGCGACCCCGAGGAGAACATCTGCATGAAGGCCTGCCGCCTCATGCAGCGGCACTACGGCATCGCGGGTGCGGAGGTGCGCCTTAGGAAGCGGGTCCCCTTCGGGGCGGGGCTCGGCGGCGGCTCGTCCGACGGCACGGCGGTGCTGCTGGCCCTCGACGAGCTCTATGCCCTTCATCTCTCGGAGGAGGAGCTCATCGCCCGGGCCGCCGAGCTGGGGAGCGATACGGCCTTTTTCGTGCGCAATACGCCCCAGCTCTGCACGGGTCGCGGCGAGGTGATGCACCCCTTCGCGGTCGACCTTGCGGGGCTGACGCTTCTGGTGGTGAAGCCCCGGGAGGGGGTTTCGACGCGCGAGGCCTATGCCGGCATCCGTCCCCGGGTGCCCGAAACGCCCCTTGGCGAGCGGCTGCGGCTGCCCGTTGCGGAGTGGCAGGGGCGCGTGACCAACGACTTCGAGACGACGGTCTTCGCCCGCCATCCCGCCATCCGTGAGGTGAAGGAGCGGATGCTTGCCGCCGGAGCACTCTACGCTTCGATGTCGGGGAGCGGCTCGGCCGTCTTCGGGCTCTTCGAGGAGCCGGCGCCCGACTTTCCGCTGCTCGAGGGCGAGTTCCTCCACCGCGAAACGATTCGCTGAGGCGGCCGCACGCGGCAGACGGAGGCGCTGTCGAGGCTTCGTTCCGTCGCGATAAAAAAGGCGGATGACCTTCCGTGAGGGTCATCCGCCTTTTCGTTGGCTTTCGGGCGGGGTGGAATTACTGCTCCTGCTTCGGAACGGGAATCTTGTCGATGCGGCGCTGGTGGCGTCCCCCTTCGAACTCGGCCGAGAAGTAGGCGTCGAGGATGGCTACGGCCTCGTCGTTGGTGATGAAGCGGGCCGGAAGCACCACGATGTTGGCGTTGTTGTGGCGGCGGATGAGTGCCCCGATTTCGGGAGTCCAGGCCAGACCGGCGCGGATGCCCTGATGCTTGTTGAGCGTGATGGACATGCCGACGCCCGTGCCGCAGAGTGCGATGCCGAGGGGCACCTGACCCGACTCGACGGCCTCGGCCAGCGGGTGGGCGTAGTCGGGGTAGTCGACGCTCTCGGGCGAATCGGTCCCGAAGTCGAGCACTTCGTAGCCCTGGGCACCCAGGTAGCCCACCAGAAACTCCTTCATCTCGTAGCCGGCGTGGTCGCTGGCGATTCCTATTTTTTTCTCCATAATCGTGTGGTGAGTTTTTTTATCGAAGACAAATATAGCAATTATTGGCTCTCGACCGAGGGTCGGGCTCCTGTTTTTTTCGACACGTTCTCGACATGCCGCCGCCCGGCGGGGAGGCCGCCGGACGCCGGCCGACCTCCGGCTTCGTCTCCTTGTGCCCGTTATTTCCGGGTTATCAGCTCGTTGAGGAGCGCTCCCCGGCCGGGACAGCATCGCTCGAACCATGCGGCGAAGTCTTCATACGCGAGCGGATGCCTGCCGCAATATTCCCGGTAGAAGCCGGCGATGGCCTCCGTGAGCCTGTCGTATCCGATGTGTCGGGCGAGGCGGTCGAGCAGCAGCGGCCCCTTGCGGTAGACGACCGTATTGTTGTCGTTGCGGACCATCGCGATGAGCGGCTCGTCGCCGGGCGTCCCCTCGATTGCGCGGTACTCCCGCTCGCACCGCTCCAGCTGTGCGCGGTAGGCCTCCTCCCCGAAGTGGTGGCGGATGAACATCAGGGTCATGAACTCGTTGAGCGACTCCTTGATGAAGTAGGCGCCCGGCTCTCCGTCGTCGATGAGCAGCGTCCATTCGCCCAGCCAGCGGTGGCCGATTTCGTGGACCAGCGGATAGATGTCGGGGTAGGTCGAGAACTTCTCCTGCGAGGCGGAGATGAAGCCTATGTTGTAGCGGTTGCTGAAGCCCTTGCCGTCGTGGAAGAGGAAGGTCGGGAGCGAGGGGATGTTCCTCTGCGGCGCGCGGTACGTTTCGCCGTATATCCGGCCGAAGTAGTCGGTGGCGGCCTGCGTCAGCGTGAGCAGCTCGTTGCGGCGCTCCGGTGTGCACTCCATGCCGGCGAGCTGATAGATATCGATGTCCCCGCCGGCGGTTGCCTCGGCGGAGTGCGTGTAGGCCTCCGTGCGGAAGAATGCCAGCGAGAGCGACTGGGCCAGCATCCCCTTCACCGTGCAGGCATGGCGGCCCGCGTCGATGCGTCGGAGCGGATAGGAGCCGAGCAGCGAGAGCGAGTCGGGAGTGCGCACTTCGAGGGTCAGCTCCATCCGTCCGTTTGTCGGGATGGGGTAGTAGAACTCGCCGTAGCTGGTCTCCCAGAGCTCGGCGTTGCCGGCCCCGTAGATGAAGAAGGCCGACAGGTTCGTGTAGTTGTAGCTCATCCTTACCGGCACGCTTTGCGCTCCGCTTCTGCGCAGAAGGAGCCGTTTGTCGGCCGCGTCGTAGCGCGCTTCGAGCCGGGGGTTGGCTCCGAATGTCAGGTGCTCGACGGAGAGCTCCGGGTCGCCGCCGAAGGCGAGGGCCACGCTGTCGGCCTCCTCAAAATCGAGCCTGAAGGAGCAGTCGACGAGCATGTTGGCCGCATCGCAGCCCCGCTTGTCGATGACGAGCGTGTAGTCGCTGATTCTCTGCGCCCGGGCCTCCGGCATGGTGCCGAGGGCTGCAGCCAGAAGCAGTGCAAATGCAAGTTTTTTCATCGTGGCCGTTCTCAGGTGTCGAACAAAGATAGGAAAAATTCCTTCGCACGGAGGGTGCTTCGGCGAAAAGTGTTAATTTTGCCGCAGCCGCCTTCGGGCCGCCGTCGCAACCCTTGCGCGGTTTTTGCCGCGTGAGCCTCCGTACCGAACCGCATGAAAACCCTGCTGGCCATACTGGGCGCCGTGTCGCTTGCGCTGGGCATCGCCGGAATCTTCCTTCCGCTGCTGCCTACCACCCCCTTTCTGCTGCTTTCGGCGGCTCTGTGGGTGCGCAGCTCGCCGCGCCTCTACGCCTGGCTGCTCGCCCATCCGCGGCTGGGCCCCTACATCCGCGATTTCCGCGAACACCGCGCCATTCCCCTGCGGGCGAAGCTCCTCTCGCTCACGCTGCTCTGGCTGACCTTGGGGTTCTGCGCCCTCTTCGTCGTGGCGCCGTGCCGTTGGGCGCAGACGGGGCTCCTGCTGCTTGCCGGCGGCATCACGTGGCACATCCTCTCCTACCGGACTGCAAAAAAGAGGTGATTTTTTCGCTCAATATGTCCCGAAAGTTGGTTCGATTTGTCTGCCTCCGTGTCGCAGGTACGGAAATTTCGCTTATCTTTCGTATACCATCAAAAATTAACCCTTAGCCCTATGTATGTACAGCTCTCTCTTTGCAGGAGGCTTGTGCTTTCTGCCTCTGCGCTTCTGCTTTTTAGCTCCTGCAGCGATTCGGACGACTCCGCTGCGGAGCAGCCGCTGAGTTTCCAGGTCTCCGTCTCCGACGCGACGATGACCGGTGCCACCGTCACGGTCGACCCCTCGGGCGAAGGCACCTACTACGTGTCGGTCGACAACCGTGCCGAGGTGGATGCCCTCTGCGCCACCGACGAGGAGTATATCGCCATGAAGCTCGACTTCATCCGCGTGATGGCCGGTGTGAACAAACTCTCGGTCGAAGAGTACCTCCGACGCGAGCTCCGCAGCGGCCGCTCCGTCATTCAGGAGACTGACCTCTACTACGATACGGAGTACTGTGTCGGGGTCTTCGGCCTCGATGCCGACGGTACGGTGACCACCGGCCTGGCGCGCTCCTACTTCTGCACCGAAACCTTCGCCCCCTCGGCCGAGTGTCAGTTCATCATCCAGGAGGTTGCGTGCACCGCCTCGTCGATTGAGGTCGAGGTGGGGGCCTCGGACGCCTCGGTGCGCTACTACGCCTCGGTGATGAGCGCCGACGAGTTCTCTTCCTACGATACGGTGAACGAGGCGGTCTCCGACATCATCTTCTCGGCCGAGCTCTTCGACGACGTCGACTGGTCGGACCCCTCCTATACCCACACGGGCCGCAACCGGCTGCTCTTCGAGGGTCTTGAGGCGTCCACGGAGTATGTCGTCATCGTCTTCGGCATCAGTTCGGAGGGCGAACAGACGACCGAAGCGGCCACGGCGACCTTCTCGACCACGGCCGCATAGGCGCCGCAGCGTTTCACAACGCACCTCTCTCCGGCTTTCTCCATTTGCCGAAGGGTGTACCGTCCCAACTCCTTCGGTCCAAACCCCTTCGGTCCAAACCTCTTCGGCCCAACCCCTTCGGCCCGGCGTACGGCTTCGCATCCGGCTCCATGAACGGAACGGCATGGAACGATGCGGAACAGAGAGGGCTGCCCGACAATTCGGGCAGCCCTCCGTTCTATTTTCGTTTCAGACCGGGCTGATTGGCTGGGAGGCTTCAGCTTCCTTCCATACCTCACCTCTATATCTCTTTACTCCTCCTCGTTTTCGTCCCGGTCCTCCCATCGTTCCGGTCCTCCCATCGTCCCGGTCCTCCCATCGCTCCGGCCCTCTCTTCGCTCCGGAGCCTCTCTCCGGCGGCATGTCGGTCGTCGTGGGCCTGCATTACATCCGTTACAACTGGGCGTCGGTCACGTCGAGCAGTTCGAGCATCGTGTACTTTACAACGAAGCGGCCCGGCTCCTCCGGCGCCGGGGTTACCGAGGTACCGATGCGCAGCCGGTAGATATGCCCCTCCTCGTAGTCGAAGCCGTCGATGGGCCACGGCCAGGGCTGCCACTCGGTCACTACGCCGTAGTCGGGCAGGCGGACGCTCAGATAGTCCACCCCGTCGACGTGCGAAAAGCTGGGGCCCACCTCCATCGTGAATTCGGGATAGTATTCCGTCGGGATATTCGAGGAGGCAGGGCGTTTTTCGTAGAGCTCGACCAGTGCGTATTTGGACGACGGAGCGTCGGCCATCGGCTCGGCCACGGGATTGATGCGTACGCGGATGCGGTACTCGTAGCCCGGCTCGTAGGTGAACCCCTCGATGTTGTCGAACATCGGGCGCCAGGCGGCCGACTCGTCGGTGCGAATCATCAGCGCCGGCTGGAGGTTGAAGACTCCGTGGGCAATGCCCATCTCGGAGGCTACGGTCCAGAGCTCGACGCGCTCCTCGTCCCTGGCGCACGAGGCGAAAGCGAGTGCGATGAGCGTGGAGCAGAGTATCAGGATTCGTTTCATGGGCGCGGTTGTTTTTCGGGAAGTCGTGGCCTTGCGTCTGTCGTTAACGTGCTTCTGTCGTTAAACGCCGGGCCCACTCCCATACTGCGTAAAGATACGAAAAAAACGGGAGAAATCCCGTTTTTTTCTTGTTTTTAGCATATTGGACTCTTTTGCCGTCGGTCCGGACGCTTTCGTGTGACCCGCCTCCATCGCCGGGTCGGCAACCCTCCGCGCGCCCTTTTTACCTCCGCTCCGCCCCTCTGACGCCGCTCAGAGATAGCGTTCGGCCACGCTGACCAGAAATCCGAGCAGCAGGGCGTTGAGGAGCAGCAGGGGAATCGTCTTGCGCTCCTTGCCCGCCAGCGCGAAGAGCGTCGGGAGCTGCAGCATGAGCATGATGGCCATTCCGTCGGCCCACCAGGGCAGGTAGGGCAGCTTGGCGTAGAAGGTCAGCACCGAAGCGAAGAGGCAGACCAGAAAGGCCGCGATGGCTGCGTGTGCCGCCGCCCGCTGGTAGAACATCGGAATGACGGTCAGTGCGCCGGCCACGGCTCCGACGACGAGCGAAAGGGTGAAGTGGTCCATTGCCGGTTCCTATTTGGCGGCCCGCTTGCGGTCCACCTCGTGCAGCAAAATCTTGCGCAGACGCATGGCGTGGGGCGTCACCTCGACGTATTCGTCCTCCTTGATGTACTCGAGCGCCTCCTCGAGCGTGAAGACCTTCGGCGGCACGATGACCGCCTTGTCGTCCGAACCCGAAGCACGCATGTTGGTGAGCTGCTTGGCCTTGGTGACGTTTACCGTGATGTCGTTCTGGCGCGTGTGCTCGCCGATGACCTGGCCCTCGTAGACCTGTTCCATGGGGGAGATGAAGAAGCGGCCGCGGTCCTGCAGCTTGTCAATCGAGTAGGCGTAGGCCGTACCCGTCTCGCTCGAGATGATGGAGCCGTTGGTACGCATCTCGATGTCGCCCACCCACGGCTCGAAATCCTTCAGACGGTGGGTCATCACCGCCTCGCCGGCCGTGGCGGTCAGCATGTTGGAGCGCAGGCCGATGATGCCGCGCGAGGGGATGTCGAACTCCAGCCGCACGCGGTCGCCGTTCGACTCCATGTTGGTCAGCGTGCCCTTGCGCTTGGTGGCCAGCTCGATGACCGTACCCGAATACTGCTCGGGGCAGTCGACCGTCATCTCCTCGATGGGTTCGCACTTGCGGCCGTCAATCTCCTTGATGATGACGCGCGGCTGGCCCACCTGCAGTTCGTAGCCCTCGCGGCGCATCGTCTCGATGAGCACCGAGAGGTGCAGCACGCCGCGGCCGAAGACGTTGAACGAGTCGGCCGTCGGGCCGGGCGTTACGCGCAGCGCGAGGTTCTTCTCCAGCTCGCGGTCGAGACGCTCCTTGATGTGGCGCGAGGTGACGTACTTGCCGTCCTTGCCGAAGAAGGGGGAGTTGTTGATGGTGAAGAGCATCGACATGGTCGGCTCGTCGATGGCGATGGGGGGCAGCGGCTCGGGGTTGTCGTAGTCGCAGATGGTGTCGCCGATTTCGAAGCCCTCGACGCCCGTGATGGCGCAGATTTCGCCGCACGGCACCTCGTCGACCTTCTTCTTGCCCAGACCCTCGAAGACCATCAGCTCGCGGATTTTGGTCTTCTGCATCGTCACGCCGTCACGGCTTGCGAGCGTAATGTTCTGGCCCGCACGCAGCGTGCCGCGCGTGAGCTTGCCCACGGCGATGCGGCCCGTGTAGGGCGAGTATTCGAGCGAGGTGATGAGCAGCTGGGGAGTTCCCTCGGCCACCACCGGTTCGGGAATCTCGTCGATGATGGCGTCGAGCAGCGGGACAATCGAATTCGTGGGTTCGTTCCACTTGTGCGACATCCAGCCCTGCTTGGCCGAGCCGTAGATGGTCTTGTAGTTGAGCTGGTCCTCGGTGGCGTTGAGCGAGAACATCAGGTCGAAGACCTGTTCGTTGACCACCTCGGGGCGGCAGTTGGGCTTGTCGACCTTGTTGATGACGACGATGGGCTTCTTGCCCAGCGCCAGCGCCTTCTGCAGCACGAAACGCGTCTGGGGCATCGTCCCCTCGAAGGCGTCGACGAGCAGCAGCACGCCGTCGCACATGTTGAGCACGCGCTCCACCTCGCCGCCGAAGTCGGCGTGTCCCGGGGTGTCGATGATGTTGATTTTGTAGTCCTTGTAGATGACCGAAACGTTCTTCGAGAGAATCGTGATACCGCGTTCACGCTCCAGGTCGTTGTTGTCCAGAATCAGTTCGCCGGTCTGCTTGGCGTTGTCGCGCAGAACGTGTCCGGCAAGTATCATTTTGTCAACGAGCGTGGTCTTTCCGTGGTCCACGTGTGCAATAATGGCGATATTGCGTAGTTTTTGCATAGCTATGGATTTAACGCTGCAAAGGTAGCAATTTCTCGGTAAAATATGCTACTTTTGTTTTATTGATGATAAACGGGAATGCGCATGAAGCCAGCTTTTGAAATCCGTGAACGCAGCCGGGTCTACGTGGAACCCGTCGGCGACCTGCTTACGGGGGCGCTGCCCGAGGGGCGCGTGGTGGTGGTGACCGATGCCACGGTCGAGCGCTTCTTCGCGCCGCTGCTCGCCCCCTACGAACGGCTGTTAGTCGGTCAGGGCGAGGCCTCGAAGACGCTCCGCACGGTCGGCGAACTCTACGAGCGGCTCATCGACCTGGGGGCCGACCGTTCGACCTTCATCCTGGGGGTCGGGGGCGGCATCGTCACCGACGTGGCGGGGTTCGTCGCCTCGACCTACATGCGCGGCCTGCGCTTCGGCTTCGTGGCCACCACGCTGCTGGCCCAGGTCGACGCGAGCGTCGGCGGCAAGAACGGCGTGAACGTGGCCGGATACAAGAACATGGCGGGCTGCTTCGCCCAGCCAGACTTCGTCGTCTGCGACCCCGCGATGCTGTGCACGCTGCCCGACAGGGAGTTCCGGGCCGGACTGGCCGAGATGGTCAAGGCGGCGCTCATTGCCGACCGCGACCTCTTCGCCGCGCTCGAGCGGAGTTCCTTTGCGGCGCTGCGCGAGGCTCCGGAGCAGCTCCGCGACCTCATTACGGCCGCCATCCGGGTCAAGGCCGACATCGTCGGACGCGACGAGCGGGAGCGGGGCGAGCGGCGCAAGCTCAATCTGGGCCATACGCTGGCCCATGCCATCGAGAAGTGTTCGGACCGCATGAACCACGGTGAGGCGGTGGCCGTGGGAATCGCCCTCATGGCGGGTGCCGCCCGGCGGCTCGGACTGCTCGATGCGGCGCAATGCGACCGCATCGTGGGGCTGCTCGAACGGCTGGGGTTCGACCTGCAGCCCCCCGTTCCTCTGGAGCGGCTGCTCCGCGAGGCGGGACACGACAAGAAGAACGAGCAGGGGACGCTCCACATCGTGCTTCCGGCCGGTATCGGCGACTGCGTGGTGCGCGACATCCCGACGGCGGAGTTTGCGACGCTCTTTACGGATGCCCGGTAGCGAAGGGCTGCCGGGGCTCCGAAGCATGGATGCGCCGGCAAGGGGGCATTGCGAAATATGGAAAAGAGGTCCGGCCGGCACGCATGCCGGCCGGACCTCTTTCTATCCGAAATGTTGTTGCGGAGCCCCGTTCACGAGGCCCCCGTTGAGGCTGCCTACTTCGCTCCCGCCGTCGCTTCGCCCGCAGCCGGCTCTTCGTCCGCGTCGGCATGCCGGATGGCAATCAGCTCGCTGCTGCTCTCCAGCTTCCCCTTTTTCGTCAGCTCCTCCTCGCGGACGACACCGATGCCGGGTGCGTACCAGGCTACGCGCCGGGACGCAAAGCTGAAGAAGAGGAAGCGGAAGCTGAATTTTTCCTGCAGTTTGAAGCAGGAGAAGCGCCCGGCGGGGGTCTCCAGCTCCTCGCGGGCGAGCACCTTGCGGTCGGTGATGTTGATGCGGAAGGAGAGTGACTGCTCCTCCTTGCTCACCTTCAGTTCGAGCCGTATGTCGGGGAGCTCCTCGCCCGGCGTCATGGCGAAGGGAATGCTGTAGGCGTCGCCGCCCATGCCGAGGGTCATTCCCTGCAGCATCGAGGGGTCGATTCCCCGCAGCATCTCGTCCAGTTGCAGCACCATGTCGTTCTGCCGGACGAGCGTCGATGTGCTGAGGGCATTGCCGGAAGGTGTGCCCGAAGGGTCGAGCTCCTCTTCGGTGGTGTAGACCTTCAGCCCCTCGTCGGTCTCTTCACAGGAGAGGGCGAGCGTGCGTGTCTGGCCCGTGCGTGTGCCTGAGGCGTCGTATTGGGCATAGGTGAGTTCCGTTCCGGCCTCGGTGCAGCAGAGCGGTTGGGCCGAAGCCGCGGCGGCGAAGAGCAGCGCGGCCGTAAGAAGCAGCAGTCGTTTCATGCGGAGGCGTTTTTCGGGTATTGTGTCGTTTGAAAAACAAAGATAACAAAATGTGCCGGTTTTTCGGGCTGCGGTGCCTCTTTTTTACAGGATTAGCCTATGGCTCCGGCCTCCCGTACGACACGAGGGGCGCTGCCGCACGCGTGCGGCAGCGCCCCTCGGCTTTTCATCCGCTCCGACACTACCGGAGCAGGTCGGCCAGCTCGCGTTCGTAGGCCTTCCAGTCGGTGACGGGCTTCCGGGCCACACCCGACTCCATGGCGGCGCGGGCCACGGCCGTCGAGACGCGGACGAGCAGCCGCGGGTCGAGCGGCTTGGGGATGAAGTATCCGCGGCCGAATTCAAGATGGTCGATGTCGTAGGCCTTCAGAACCTGTTCGGGGACCTCCTCGCGGGCCAGTTCGGCCAGTGCGCGGGAGGCGGCGAGCTTCATCTCGTCGTTGATTTCCGAGGCGCGCACGTCGAGCGCCGCCCGGAAGATGTAGGGGAATCCCAGCACGTTGTTCACCTGGTTGGGGTAGTCCGAGCGCCCCGTGGCGAAGATGATGTCGGGACGCGAGGCGAGCGCCTCCTCGTAGGAGATTTCGGGTACGGGGTTGGCCAGCGCCAGCACAATCGGGTTCTGGGCCATCGTGCGGAGCATGGCGGGGGTCAGCACGCCCGGAGCCGAGACGCCCATGAAGACGTCGGCGTCGAGCAGCGCCTCGGCCAGCGTGGTGATGCGCCGCGAGGTGGCGAACTCGCGCTTCATGGGGTTGAGGTCCGTGCGGTAGGTCGAGACGACCCCCTTGCTGTCGCAGAGGATGAGGTTCTGGGCCGGAATGCCCAGCTTGAGGAAGAGCCGCGCCGAGGCGATGGCCGCCGCACCGGCACCGTTGATGACCACGCGCAGCGCCGTCGTCTGCTTGCCGGCGATGCGGGCGGCATTCATCAGCGCGGCGGCGGCGATGATGGCCGTGCCGTGCTGGTCGTCGTGCATGACGGGGATGTCGAGCTCGCGGCGCAGCCGGGCCTCGATTTCGAAGCACTCCGGAGCCTTGATGTCCTCGAGGTTGATGCCTCCGAAGGTGGTGGCGATGTTCCGTACCGTGCGGACGAAGTCGTCGGGGTCGGTCGTGTCGACCTCGATGTCGAAGGAGTCGAGCCCCGCGAAGGTCTTGAAGAG
This sequence comes from Alistipes sp. An31A, assembly GCF_002159425.1. Classification (NCBI taxonomy): domain Bacteria; kingdom Pseudomonadati; phylum Bacteroidota; class Bacteroidia; order Bacteroidales; family Rikenellaceae; genus Alistipes; species Alistipes sp. An31A. The sequence continues at coordinate 77,417 of NZ_NFIO01000002.1, read as the reverse complement.
CATCGCCTTGCCCTCCATGACGGGCTTTGCGGCCGCCGCTCCGATGTTGCCCAGCCCCAGAACGGCCGTTCCGTTGGAGATGACGGCCACCAGGTTGCCTCGGCCCGTATAGCGGTAGATGTCGTCGGGCGCGGCGGCGATGGCGCGGCTCGGGGCCGCCACGCCGGGCGAGTAGGCCAGCGCCAGGTCGTGCTGCGTGGTGTGGGGCTTGGTCGGCACGATGCCGATTTTGCCGGGTCTGGGTTCGCTGTGGTAGCTCAGAGCCTCGGCGTCGAGGGTCGTATCTTTTGCGTTCATCGTAGTGTGCGTTTTTTGAATTATATTTATTGAATATCACATAACGTGCCGGAGCCGAATTTATTGTGCGCTCCGTGCCGTTGCGGGAAAGCGCCGCAGCCGCGGCCGGACATCCCTCCATAAATAGGAAAAGACCCGGAATCCCTTGCGGCCTTCGGCGGGCCGGGTGGGTTTTCCGGGTCATGACATACGGCGGACAACGTCGTGGGGACGTTCCGCCGGGAACTTTGCGCTGCATTGCGGAGCTCTTCGGAAGGAGCTATCCCCGCGTGCACCGCTCAGAAGAGCGAGGCGTCGCTTCCGTGTGGCGAGGCGATGCCGAGGTGTTCGTAGGCCAGCGCCGTGGCTTCGCGTCCGCGGGGCGTGCGCTTGAGGAAGCCCTCCTTGATGAGGAAGGGCTCGTAGACCTCCTCGACCGTGCCGGCCTCCTCGCCGACGGCCGTGGCGATGGTGTTCAGCCCGACCGGACCGCCGTTGAACTTCTCGATGATGGTCCCCAGAATGCGGTTGTCCATCTGGTCCAGCCCGCGCGAGTCGATGTTCAGCGCCGAGAGGGCGAACCGCGTAATGGGGAGGTCGATGTGTCCCTCGCCCTTGACCATGGCAAAGTCGCGGACGCGGCGCAGCAGTGCATTGGCGATGCGCGGCGTGCCGCGCGAACGGAGCGCCACTTCGTTGGCGGCCTCGTCGTCGATGGCCACGTCGAGGATGCGCGCCGAGCGCTTCACGATGCCGGCCAGCACCGGAGCGTCGTAATACTCCAGGTGGCATTGGATGCCGAAGCGTGCCCTGAGGGGCGAGGTCAGCAGTCCGCTGCGCGTCGTGGCGCCGATGAGCGTGAAGGGGGCCAGCTCAATCTGGATGGAGCGTGCCGAGGGTCCCTTGTCGAGCACGATGTCGATTTTGTAGTCCTCCATCGCCGAGTAGAGGTACTCCTCGACAATGGGGCTCAGGCGGTGAATCTCGTCGATGAAGAGCACGTCGCCCGGGTTGAGGCTCGTGAGCAGCCCGGCCAGGTCACCCGGCTTGTCGAGCACGGGGCCCGACGTGACGCGCAGCTGCGCCCCCATCTCGTTGGCGATGATGTTGGCCAGCGTCGTCTTGCCCAGACCCGGAGGGCCGTGCAGCAGCACGTGGTCGAGCGAGTCACCCCGCATGAGCGCCGCCTTGATGAAGATGCGCAGGTTCTCGACGATTTTGTCCTGACCCGAGAAGGCGCCCAGCTCCTGGGGGCGTATCTTGTTCTCGAATTCGAGGTCGCTTTCGGTATTGCGTACGATAGACATGTCGCAAAGATAGTGAAAGGTGCGCGCAAAGGCAAACACCGGGCAAAGTTTTCGCGCGGGGGGCTTCGTCTGAAGGCTTGTCCGCACTGCCGGTGGGGATAAGGTGCGGATAACGGGTGCGGATAAAAAAGCGGGCGCGGAGCACGGCTGCGGCCGAACTTCGCACCCGGGATGGTGCGCTGCCTCTCCGAAGAGGTCCCTGTCAGGGCGGTTATCGTCCCGTTCCGGTCGTTTCGGGCTCGATGCTGATGTACTTCACGTCGCCTTCGGGGGTGCGGGTACGCAGGTAGATGCCCTTCCGGCCGGTCGTCTGCGGGTCGAAGTCGCCGAGCCGGAACGAGGCGTACCCGTATCCGTAGTGGCCGTCGAGGTCCTTGCGGGCGTTGTGGCGGAACTCCAGCCCGACATACCCCTCGGGCGCCTCTTCGCCCGTCGTGGCCTCGTTGTTGACCAGATGGACCACGTGGGTTGTGAATCCCTGCGAGCGGAAGGCGAACTGGAGGGTCAGGTATCCGCCTCCGAGCTGCCAGCCGACCAGCTGAATCGGGTCATCGCCCATGAGGGCCAGGTCGGTGGGGGTCGTTACGGTCTCGACCTCCTTGGTCAGGATGTTCTCGATTTTGTAGAGCTCCACGTTGTAGTCGTAGCCCTCGAACGCTACGGGCAGGTAGTTGAACCAGATGAAGGCGCGTTGCCCCTCGACGGGCTCGTAGGCGATGATGCGGCTCTTGTCGCCGGCGTAGATGCTCCGGTTGCTGTCGGTGGTGAAGTAGTAGTTGTTCTCGCCGAGCGGATGGACGGTGGCCACGGCCCAGTAGCGTGCATAGTCGCCGTCCGAGTCGTTGCAGCCGTGAAGCGTCAGCGTCAGGGTGGCGACGAGCAGAAGTGCGAATCGTTTCATGTCTTTCAATTGTTTTTTCACCCCTATAACGGGACTGGGGGCGGAATACTGCATGTCGGATGTACGAAAATAGGAATTTTTTTCGGGACCGCGCAGTATTTTTGCCTCCGAAGCGTTTATTCCATTGGAAAAAGGAATGAAGACCGGGGAGCAGATATTGGCCGAAGGGTGCGGCAGGGGAGACAATGCGGCCCGCAGGGAGCTGTACGACCGTTACGCCGCTCTGCTGCTGGGGCTCTGTCAGCGTTATGTGGGCGACCGCGCGACGGCCGAGGATGTGCTCCACGACGCCTTTCTGAAGATTTTCGGCGCCATCGGCCGCTTCCGCTACCGGGGCGAGGGGTCGCTGCGGGCATGGATGGAGCGCATTGCGGTCAATACGGCGCTCGAGCATCTGCGGCGCGAACGCCGTCTGGGCGAGGTGCGGCTCGAGGAGAGCCGTGCGCTGCCCGCGGCCGCGGAGCCCTCAGACGACGAGGTGGCCCGCATCCCGCGCGAGGTGCTGCTGCGCCTTGTCGGCGAGCTTCCCGACGGCTACCGGACGGTCTTCAACCTCTTCTGCATCGAGGGATACCCGCACCGCGAGATTGCCGCCATGCTGGGCATCAACGAGAAGAGCTCCTCGTCGCAGCTGGCCCGGGCCCGGGCGCTTCTGGCGCGGAAACTCCGCGCGTGGTTGGATACGCATGAACTATGAAACGGAACAGGGATTGGACGGATGAACTGCGGCGCAGCGTGCGCGAAGCGGGGGTGCAGCCCTCCGAGGAGGTGTGGGCACGGTTGGAGCGTGAGCTCGGAGCAGCCCCCCGCTCCTTCGCGCCGGCGGACCTTCGGGACGCATCGGAGCGGAGCGGCCGCGGCGCCGGAGGCTCTCTGCGGTGGCTGCGCCCGGCGGCTGCGGCCGCACTGCTGGCGCTGCTGGCCGGAGGAGGCTGGCTGCTTTACGATCGGAGCGGAGCATCCCGAGGCTTGCCTCCCGCATCCGGACCTCGCGACGGCGAGGTTGCGGCACTCGTTGCGGAGCCGGTATCGGGTTCGGCATCGGGTCCGGTATCGGTCTCGGCATCCGACGTCCGGACTGAGCGGCGCGGCGCGGATGGGCAAGAGGTCTCGGAGTGGGACGTGGTGACCGCTGCTGCGGAGCTGGGCCCTTCAACGGGTTGGAGCAATCCGTCGCGGCAGTCCGCAGGGAGCGGAACATTCCGGAATGCCGGGGCGGCGGAGCGCCTCCGTGCGGCTCTGCACTGGCCAGGGAGCGGGACGGAGTCCTTGCCGGCAGAGGGTGCACACGCGGAGAAGCCGCTTGGGACGGGGGCAGCCCGGGCTGAGCATTTCATGGAACGGCCCCTCTCGAAGGAGCCGCTTTTGGCCGTGATGAGCCGCGTGGAGGCGCCTGTCGTGGAGCCGCTGCCGGCGCTGGCCGTGCGGAAGCAGGGTAGTGCCGCTTCCCCTGCAGTCTCTCCTGCGGCCTCTCCTGCGGCGGTCCCGGTTGCGGTTGACCGCCCGACGCAGACGGCCCTGCGTTCCGAGCCCGCCCGACGCATGGACCCGTCCCGCCATCGGGAGCCTGCGACGGACGACAAGTCGGGGTATCTACCCCGGCAGGAGGCGGCGTGGACGGAACGGGATGCGGCCGCCGAGCGCGGCTCCCGCCGCATGTCGTTCGGAGCCTTTGCCTCGGGTGCGCCCGAGGCTGCCCGGACGACCGGTGCGGCTCCGCTCCCCGCAACCTACGCTGCGCTGGTTGCTCCGGAGAGCAACGACGTGGTGTTGGACCACCGTTTCGAATACCCCGATAACTCCACATGTTCGTTCCGCCACCATCAGACGCTGAGCTTCGGCCTCTCGTTCCGCTATGCGCTGCCTTACGGGCTCTCGCTCGGCAGCGGAGTCAACTACTCGCTGCTGCGCTCCGACGTGAAGCTGCGCATCAGTTCGGAGGATGTGGGCCAGCAGCTTCACTTCATCGGCATTCCGCTGCGCCTCGACTGGCGCTTCCTCCAGCGCGGCGGCTTCTCCTTATATATTGGTGCGGGGGTGATGGCCGAGATGTGTGTCGCCGCCCGTTTTGGCTCGACGGCGGTGCACGAACCCGGCCTGCAGTGGTCGGTCGGCGGCGCCCTGGGTGCGCAGTATGACCTGAGCCGCCGCGTGGGGCTCTACTTCGAACCCGACCTGGCGTGGTACCTGACCCGGACGCGCCTTACGACCGCGAGGGCCGATTCGCCGCTCGACCTCACGCTTCGTCTGGGCTTGCGCTTTTCATTCTGAAACAGCACACTTGCGTTTCCTTATGCTTTGCACCCCGTCTTCACAGGAGGCGGGGTGTCCGTTTGTGCTTATGATGTGTAAGAAGAGACGAGCAAACCGTACCGAAACTGTTACGGTTCGGATTAAAATTGATATTTTCTATTGCCCGTTCGATTTTTGTTATTATTTTTGTCGTTATAACATACGAAAGAGGCCATAAACGAAAAGCAGGCACTCGAAAGCGCCTGCTGTGTAGTCCCGAAAGGAATCGAACCTTTATCGTAAGAACCGGAATCTTATATTCTATCCATTGAACTACGGGACCGGGACTGCAAAGATGCAAAAAAAATTTTAATTACGCGAAAAAAATGCGAGAAAAAGAAAATAATTGGGAGCGTATCGAAGCCGTCATCAAGTGGGCGAACATGACTACCAACTATTTCGCCCGCTACATCGGCCTCGCGCGCGGAGAGAATCTCTACCAAATCAAGCGGGGCAACAACGGCATCTCGTTCGACGTGGCCAACCGCATCGTGGCCAAGTTCCCCCAAATCGACAAACTGTGGCTGCTTACGGGTGAGGGTCAGATGTTTGCCGACTCGCGCGAGCGGGGCGCCCGGATTCCCTTCTACGACGTCGATGTCGAACAGGGGCTCGCACAGCTCGCGCGGCTCAAGAGCGACGAATGGCTCTGCCTGTCGTTCGCCCGTCCGGTCGAGAGCGACTTCGCGATGGTCTACTGCGGTCGCGCCATGGGAGACTCCATCCCCCCCGAAACGGTCGTTCTGCTCAAGCGCATCGACCCCGAAGCGATTATTCCCGGCGAAGAATATGCGATTGTAAGCCGAAAAATTGTAACTTTGCGCATAGTACGTGCCGCCGAGCAGGAGGGCAAGCTCCGCCTGGTGGCCGTCAACCGCGCGAATTACGACGACATGCTCGTCGACATGAACGATTTGGATGCCGTTTATCGCGTGAACGGCAAGTTGATAATCAATTATTGAGCAAGATATGTTTTCAGGCATAGTGGAGCGTACGGCCGAGGTGGTTGCCATCCGCACGGACCGTCAGAACAAGGACTTTACGCTGCGGGCCGACTTCTGCAGCGAACTCAAAATCGACCAGAGCATCGCCCATAACGGCGTATGTCTGACGGTTGTGGACATCAAGGAGGACACCTATACCGTAACGGCGATGAAGGAGACGCTCGACAGGAGCAACCTCGGGCTGCTCCGTGTGGGTGATTTGGTCAACCTCGAGCGTTCGATGAAGCCCGATGCACTGCTCGACGGCCACATCGTTCAGGGACATGTCGACCAGACGGCCGTCTGCACCGAAAAGAGCGATGCCGACGGCAGCTGGTACTTCAAGTTCGAATACAAGCCCCAGGGCGGCGGTCTCTGCACCGTCGAGAAGGGTTCGGTGACGGTCAACGGCGTGAGCCTGACGGTCTGCGACTCGACCCCCACGTCGTTCCGCGTGGCGATTATCCCCTATACGTTCGAACATACGAACTTCTGCCGTATCGAGCCCGGTTCGGTGGTCAACCTCGAGTTCGACATCATCGGCAAGTATATTGCCCGTCTCATGCAAAACTACATGAAGTCATGAAAATCTGCATCAAAACCAAGGAGGGCGCTTCGCTGATTATCGGTCTGATTTCGGCCCTCTGCGTCGCCGCGTGCATGCTTCTGCTGCACGGGGTGTGGTGGATGGCGCTCTGCGCCGCGCTGATTGTCTTCGTGGTGATGGCGCTGCTGGCACTCTTCATCATCCGCAAATACGTCGCCTACAAGCTCAAGCCGATTTACTCGATTGTCCTCTCGCGCGACGTCCATACGCGCGAGGTGCTCTCCGAACTGCGCGACAAGCACGTGGAGAACATCGGCGAGGAGCTCACCGCCTGGGCCGACACCAACGACAAGGAGATTGCCCGTCTGAAGGAGGCCGAGCGCTTCCGCAAGCAGTATCTGGGCAATGTGGCCCACGAGCTGAAGACCCCGATTTTCAACATCCAGGGCTACATCTCGACGCTGCTCGACGGCGGGCTGGAGGACGAGCTGATTAACCGCAAGTACCTCGAGCGGGCCGAAAAGAGCATCGACCGGCTGATTAACATCGTCAACGACCTCGATACGATTTCGAAGCTCGAGAGCAACATGACGCGCATGAAGATGGAGCAGTTCGACGTGGTGGCGTTGGCCAAGGAGATTGCCGAACAGGCCGAAATGGAGGCCGACCGCAAGCACATCCGCATCCAGGTCAAGGGGGCCGACAACCTCCCCTCGCCCTTCTGGGTGCTGGCCGACAAGCACTTCATCGGTCAGGTCTTCGTCAACCTGATTATCAACTCGATTCACTACGGCAAGGAGGGCGGTCTGACGCGCATCCGCTTCCGCGACATGCTCGACAAGATTCTCATCGAGGTCGAGGACAACGGCACGGGCATCGCCCGCGAGGACATTCCGCGCGTCTTCGAGCGCTTCTACCGCACCGACAAGGCGCGTTCGCGCGAGCAGGGCGGCACGGGCCTCGGACTGGCCATCGTCAAGCACATCATCGAGGCGCACGGCGAGCGGATATCGGTGCGCAGCGAGCTGGGCGTGGGCAGCACCTTCTCCTTCACGCTCAAGAAGGTCGATGTCTCGGACGTGAAATAAATCGTGCGGGAGCCGGGCGGCGGAGCGCTCCCGAGCTCCCGTTTCCGCAATTTGTCTGTCGGGGGACGCTGTCTCCCTTCTGGATGCGGCCCTTGACGCCGGCCTTGGCCGCAGTCGGGCCTGCGTCCCGCAAAAAAAACTAATGTAGCAACTCTAAAACCCCGTTTTCTGTCGTGTTGAGTATCGTTTGGGATTTCAATCCCGTCTTCTTCCGGATTGGCGATTTCGATATCCGGTATTACGGACTGATGTGGGCGCTGGCAATTCTGGTCGGCGCCAAGCTGTTCGACAACTTCTGCAAACGCGAGGGGCTCCCCTCGAAGGTCTCGGAGTCGATTTTCATCTACGGCACGCTGGCCACCATCATCGGCGCACGCCTGGGCCACTGCCTCTTCTACGACACGATGGAGTATCTGAGCCGTCCGTGGACCATCATCACCGGCTTCCGCGACGGCGGCATGGCCAGCCACGGCGCCGCCATCGGCCTGCTCATCGGCTTGTGGCTCTTCTCGCGCAAGAACAAACTGCCCTACATCTGGTCGCTCGACCGCATCATGATTGCCGTGGGTATCGGCGGTGCGATTGTCCGCATGGGCAACCTCTTCAACTCCGAGATTTTCGGCACGGCGACCACCCTTCCGTGGGGCTTCGAGTTCGTGCGTTCGGTCAAGTGGGTGAACGAGTTTGCCCCCCAGGCGGTCCATCCCACCCAGATTTACGAGGCGCTCTGCTACGTGGCCACCTTTGCGCTGCTGGCCTGGCTCTACTACCGGCGTGATTTGGCGCGCCGCCGTCCCGGGGTGCTCTTCGGCATCGGTCTGCTCGGCATCTTCCTCACGCGCTTTCTCATCGAATTCATCAAGACCGAGCAGGAGTCCTTCGAGGTGGGCTGGGCGCTCGATATGGGACAGTGGCTCAGCATCCCCTTCATCCTGCTGGGCATCTACATGATTTACCGCGGCTATTCGCGTCCCGAGGAGACGGTGCAGTCGACGAAGAACCCCGCCGCAAAGAGCGCCGCGGCCAAACCCGAAAAGAAGCATAAGCGATGAACGGCAATTCGATGGTCGAGCAGGTCAACCGCCTGGTTGGCAATCTGCTCGCGGCAAACAGCGTGGTCTGGCTTCCCGATGTGGGCACGCTCCGCGTCGAACGTCAGGCGGCCCGGCGGCTCTCGCGCCGGGAGGTGCAGCCCCCCGTGCGGCTGGTCAACTTCTCCTCGCAGCGCAGCGGTGAGTCGCTCGTCGATGCCATTGCCCGTGCCGCCCGGTGCGACCAGGCGACGGCCGAGGATATCTATGCGCGCTGGCTCTCCCGCGTGCGGACCGAGAACGGAGTGGTGATGGAGGGGGTCGGCGAGTTGAAATTCAAGAACTTCACCCCCGACGAAGCCTTCGACCGCCGGCTTAACCCCCAGGGCCGCAGGCCCATGCGGGTCCACACGCCGCGCCGGCTCGACTGGAGCGTCTGGGTGGGGCTCGTTGCGGCGGTGCTGGCCGTCGGAGGGCTCGTCTACCAGTTCGGTCTGGAGCGCAATCCGCTCGATGAGCCCGAAGCGGAGTTCGTCGAGGTCTCCGAGCCGGCTGCCGGCGAGGCGCTCGCTGCCGGCTCCGCTGTCGAAGATGCAGCTGCCGAAGCGGGTGGGGTATTTGCCGCAGGGAATGATGCCGCTGCCGCAACCGGCAATGCTGCCGGAACGATTGCCGCCGGAGCACCCGCCGACGCGGCTGCAAAGGGGGCTCCGACCGGGGCTCCGGCTCCCCGTCCGGCCGAAGCGGCCAACCCTTCGGCTTCCGCACCTGCCACATCCGCACCATCCGCTGCCGCACAGCCCTCTGCGCAGTTAGCTGCCGCGCCGGAGCCCGCTGCACCGGCCGGTGAGCCGCTTCGCATGACCTCGAAGCGTCACTATGTGGTGCTGGGTGTCTACTCGACGCTGGAGAATGCCGAACGGGCCGCCGCGATTGCCGCCAAAAAGGAGCCGGCCATGCGTTGTACGGTCTATCGCTTCGGCGGCAAGTTCATGGTTTCGCCCTTCGAGTCGGATGACGTCGAGGCGAGCCGTCAGTTCATGCGCGCCGGCCGCAGCGCCTTCCCGGAGATGTGGGTATACTCCGCAAAATGAGCCTTTCGGAGCTGATAATCAAAGTTGTCGACTGGTTTTACGTGAAGCCGGTCGCGGCGATTCTGCCCCGGCAGACCTACCGTTATGCCGTCTGCGGCGCAGTCAACGTCGTCTTCGGATGGGGATGCTACTTCCTGGCCTACAACTATCTGTTCGACAAGCAGCTGCTCGATTTGGGGCTCGTCGTGCTCACGCCCCACGTGGCCACGATGTTCTTCATCTTTCCGTTCACCTTCTTTTCGGGATTCTGGCTCAACCGCCACGTCGCCTTCCGCCGCTCGCCGCTGCCGCGGGGCACGCAGCTCTTCCGCTACCTGCTCTCGGTGCTGGGCTCGGTGGTGGTCAACTACCTCTGTCTGAAACTTTTCGTGGATGTGTGCGGCTTCTGGGCAACCCCTTCGCAGATGCTGGCCTCGCTCATCACGATGGTCTACAGCTATCTGGCGGCCAAATACTTCACCTTCCGCCACGCCGCCGAGGAGTGACCTCCTCGCGGCTTTTCTTCTGATTGCCTGATTGGATGATTTGGACCGGTACGACGCGCCGACCGCCGCTTTAGTGGCTCTTTCGTTCCTCGCGCAGCTTCTGCAGTTCGTACATCCGGTCGCGGAACTTCGCCGCAGCCAGGAAGTCGAGCGACTTGGCCGCCCGCTCCATGTCCGCCCGCGCCTTGTCAATCAGCGCGTCGATGTTCTCGCTCGCCGCGTAGCTCTTCTGGATGTCGGCCGCACTCATGTAGTGCTCCTCCGCAATGGGGTAGACCGTCGGCGTCGATTCGCCCGTGGTTCTGCCCGCCAGCAGCGTGCTCTGTCCCGAGCCGCTCTTCTGCGCCTTGCGGGGCAGCATGCCGTGCTCCATGTTGTAGCGCACCTGGATGTCGCGGCGGCGGTTGCTCTGCTCGATGGCGTAGCGCATCGATTCGGTGCAGGTGTCGCCGTACATGATGACGTTGCCCTGCGCATGGCGGGCGGCGCGGCCCGCAATCTGCGTGATGGAGCGCACGTTGCGCAGAAATCCCTCCTTGTCGGCATCGAGAATCGCCACGAGCGCCACCTCCGGCAGGTCGAGCCCTTCGCGCAGCAGGTTGACACCCACCAGCACGTCGAACATGCCGGCCCGCAGGTCCTCGAGAATCTGGATGCGCTCCAGCGTGTCGACATCCGAGTGGATGTAGCGGTTGCGCACACCCACGCGGTCGAAGTATTTCGACAGCTCCTCGGCCATCCGCTTGGTGATGGTCGTCACGAGAATCTTGTCGTCGTGCTTGACCCGGCGGTCAATCTCCTCCAGCAGGTCGTCTATCTGGTTGAGCGTCACGCGGACCTCGAGCGGCGGGTCCACAAGCCCCGTGGGGCGAATCAACTGCTCGACGACCACACCCTCGCTCTTCATCAGCTCCCAGTCGGCCGGCGTGGCGCTTACGTAGATGGTGGTGCCCTGCAGCTGTTCGAACTCCGAGAAGGTCAGCGGCCGGTTGTCCTTCGCCGCCGGGAGCCGGAATCCGTATTCGACCAGATTCTCCTTGCGGGCACGGTCGCCGCCGTACATGGCGTGCACCTGCGGCAGCGTGACGTGGCTTTCGTCGACCACCATCAGGTAATCCTGCGGGAAGTAGTCCAGCAGACAGAAGGGGCGCGTTCCGGCGGCGCGGCCGTCAAAGTAGCGCGAATAGTTCTCGATGCCGGGGCAGTAGCCCAGCTCCTTAATCATCTCCACGTCGTACTCCACGCGCTGCTTGAGCCGCTGCGCCTCGACCATGCGGCCCGACTGCTCGAAGAATTCGACCTGCTTGCCCAGGTCGAGGTAGATTTGCTGCACGGCCGAGTTGATGCGCTCCTTCGTGGTCACGAAGAGACTCGTGGGGTAGAGCGTCAGCGAGTCGAGCGAGTGGATGCGTTGTCCCGTGACGGGGTCGATGCTCTGGATGGCCTCCACCTCGTCGTCGTAGAACATCACCCGGAAGCACTGGTTGCCGAACTCTCCGAAGGCGGCCATGATGTCCACCGTGTCGCCGTTGACGCGGAACGTGGCGGGCTCGAGTTCCCGCTCGGTGCGCGTGTAGAGCGCCTCGACGAGCTTGTAGAGGAAGTGCTTGTAGCTCACCACCTGACCCACGCGGATGTTGATGGCCGTGGCGTGGAAGTCGGCCGGGTTGCCGCAGCCGTAGAGGCACGAGACGCTCGAGACGACGATGATGTCGCGCCGCCCCGAGAGGAGCGTGGCGACGGTGTTCAGACGCATCTTCTCAATGTCGGCATTGATGGAGAGGTCCTTTTCAATATAGGTGTCCGTCGAGGGGAGGTAGGCCTCCGGCTGATAGTAGTCGTAGTAGGAGACGAAGTACTCGACGGCATTTTCGGGAAAGAAGTTCTTGAATTCGCCGTAGAGCTGCGCCGCAAGGGTCTTGTTGTGGCTGAGCACCAGCGTCGGACGGTCGAGCCGGGCGATGACGTTCGCCACGGTGAAGGTCTTGCCCGAGCCGGTGACGCCGAGCAGGGTGTTGTGCTTCGAGCCGTGCTCGATGGCGCTCACGAGTTGGTCGATGGCCTCCGGCTGGTCGCCCATGGGGGCATAGTCCGATACAAGGTTGAAGTTCATGGGAGCAAAGTTAGTGAAGAATTCATAAAACGGAGACTCGCGCCCCATTATTTTGTCCGCGGCGCCCTCCGGACGGGGCGTCGCAGACGGCGGGCGCAAAGAAATCGGGAGCCGACGGTCGAGCTTTCTGAATTGTTTCGTATCTTTGCCGGTATGATTGACAGGGAAACGGTAGACCGTATCTATGCCGCCGCCAACATCGTGGACATCATCGGCGACTACGTCACGCTCAAACGCAAGGGTGTGAACTATACGGCGTGCTGCCCGTTCCACAACGAGAAGACCCCCTCGTTCATCGTCTCGCCGGCCAAGGGGCTCTTCAAGTGCTTCGGCTGCGGCAAGGGCGGCAATGCCGTCACCTTCCTCATGGAGCAGGAGGGCATCTCCTATCCCGAGGCGCTGAAGATGGTGGCCAAGCGCTACGGCATCGAGGTGCACGAGAAGGAGCTGACGGAGGAGGAGGTGCGGCGCAACGACGACCGCGAGTCGATGTTCGCGCTCAACAGCTGGGCCGCCGCGTACTTCGCCAATTACCTCCACAACGAGCCGGAGGGGCGCAGCGTCGGCTTGAGCTACTTCCGTCAGAAGCGCGGCATGACCGACGCCACGATTCGCAAGTTCGGGCTGGGCTTCTGCCCCGCCCGGGGCGACCGCATGTCGAAGGATGCCCTGGCGGCGGGCTACAAGCGGGAGTTCCTCCTCTCGACGGGCCTTTCGCTGGCGCGCGAGAGCGACGGCTCGCTCTACGACCGCTTCCGCGACCGGGTCATCTTCCCGGTTCACAATATTTCGGGACGCATCGTCGCCTTCGGCGGCCGCACGCTGCGCACCGATAAGCAGGTGGCCAAGTACCAGAACTCGCCCGAGAGCGAAATCTACAGCAAGAAGCGCGAGCTGTACGGCCTCTACTTTGCCAAGAAGGCGATTCAGCAGCAGAACTTCGCCATCATGGTCGAGGGCTACACCGACGTGATTTCGATGCACCAGGCCGGAGTCGAGAACGTCGTCTCGTCGTCGGGCACCTCGCTGACAACCGACCAGATTCGGCTGCTGGGGCGCTTTACGAAGAACATCACGGTCATCTACGACGGCGACTCGGCGGGCATTCACGCCTCGCTGCGCGGCATCGACATGATTCTGCGCGAGGGGATGAACGTGCGGGTGGTGCTGCTGCCCGAGCCCGAGGACCCCGACTCCTTCGCCAGGAGCCATACGGCCGAGGAGGTGCAGGGCTACATCCGCGACCACGAACGCGACTTTCTGGAGTTCAAGGCCGAGCTGCTGCTGAAGGATGCCCAGGGCGACCCCATCAGGAAGGCGGCGCTCATCGGCGACATGGTCACCTCCGTAGCCCAGATTCCCGACCCGATTCAGCGTTCGGTCTACATCAAGGAGTGCGCCCGCATCATGGACATCGACGAGAACCTCCTCATCTCGGAGGTGGCGCGCAAGCGCATCTCGACCACGGGCGACCGCGAGGCCGACGACTTCCTGCGGCGGCAGAGCGCGCGGCAGCGCTCCGAACAGGAGGTGCAGCCCGAGGTGCAGTATGTCCAGCGCGTCGAGGCGGGGAGCAGCACCGAGGCGCTCGAGCGCGAGCTGGTCAAGTACCTGCTCAAGTACGGCCACTGCTCGTTTGACTTCAAGGAGGGGCGCAACATGGTCCCCTGCAACGTGGCCGAGGTGATTTTCGCCGAGCTCGATGCCGACAACCTGAGCTTCCGCAACCCGCTCTACAACCAGATTCTGGCCACCTACCGCGAACACTGGCAGGAGCTGGGCACGGGGGTCGAGGTGCCGGTGCACTACTTTCTCAACCATCCCGACCCGGAGGTGTGCAACGCCTCGGTCGACATCCTCACCTCGGACGACAACTACGTCGCCTCGGAGTTGTGGAAGCGCAAGGAGGTGCATGTCGAGAGCGAGGCGGAGATGCTGGCCGTGGGGGTGCCCAAGGCGGTGATGCTCTACAAGTCGAAGGTTATCGATGGGTTCATCAAGGAGCTGCGCGCGCAGCTGGAAAAGGGAGACCTCAGCGAGGACGAGACCTCCGAAATCATGCAGCGCATGACGCGGCTCAATGCGGCAAGGGTCTCGATTTCCCACAAGTTGCAGCGGACGATTTTGTAGACGGAAGGCCGGGGTGATAAAAAAGGGGCGGAGGCCCGGCGGTGCATGCATTGGAGCACGCGACGTGTGCAAACAGAATAGATAAGGGTAGGACATGTACGGAACATATCCGGTGGGGAGCAGACTCCCCGGGCCGGACATCCGCCCCGAAGTAAAAATGACAACAATTGTGCCGATATGGCGGAACAGAAGAAGATAAACATACGCAACAAGCGCGCGACGTTCGACTACGAGATTCTCGAGGAGTGGGTTGCGGGTGTCGTGCTGGTGGGCACGGAAATCAAGTCGATTCGGGCCGGCAAGGTCTCTATGACCGACTCCTACTGTTATTTCGACAAGGGGGAGCTGTGGATTCGCGGCGTCAACATCGCCGAGTACGACTGGGGCACCTGCAACAACCATGCGCCGCGCCGCGACCGCAAACTGCTGCTCACGCACCGCGAGCTGGAGAAACTCGCACGTGCGTCGCAGGACCGCGGACTGACCATCGTCGGGCTGCGGCTCTTCCTCAACGAGCGGGGGCTTGCGAAAATCGTCATCGGACTGGCCCGCGGCCGCAAGTCCTACGACAAGCGCGAATACCTCAAGGAGAACGATGCGCGCCGCGAGATGGACAAGGCGATGAAGGCCTACAAACGGTAGCTGCGCCGCGCGGCGGCGGGGTGCACCCGTCGTCCGCGCGCACGGATGACGACACGGACAGGAAAGGATGACGGAAGATAGACGATTCAAGGCTCTGTTTTTCGATGTCGACGGAACGCTGGTGAGCTTCCGCACGCATCGGGTGCCCGACTCGGCCCGCGAGGCGCTGTGCGAGGCGCACGAGCCCGGCGTGAAGCTCTACATCGCCACGGGACGCGCGGCGAAGGACCTCGAGGTGCTCGAGGGGATTCCCTGCGACGGCGTGGTGGCGCTCAACGGTTCGCACTGCGTGGCGGGCGACGGCCGTACGGTGGGCAGCGTGCCCATCCCCCGCGCGGATTTCGAGCATGCGCTCGCCCTTGCCGGGCAGTTGGGCTTCTCGCTGGCCTTCGAGCTCGACGAGGGGCTCTTTGTCAACCGCCTTTCGTCCGCAGCCGAGGAGTGGGCCCGGCTGGTGGCCCATCCCGTTCCGGTGGAGTGCGACCTGAGGGAGCTCTTCGAGCGGTGCGAATGCCGCCAGATGTGCTTCTTCTTCGATGTGGCGACCGAGCGGCGGGTGATGGCCGAGCTTCCGGGGCTGATGGCTACGCGGTGGTGCCCGCTCTTTGCCGACATCAACGTCGCGGGGACCAGCAAGGCGACTGGGCTCGAGCTCTTCGCCCGCGTCGACGGGTTCACCCCGGCCGAGACGATGGCCTTCGGCGACGGAGGCAACGATGCGGCAATGCTGCGTGCGGCAGGTGTCGGCGTGGCGATGGGCAACGGCTGCGAGGAGGCGCTGCGCGCAGCGGACTACGTGACCGCGTCGGTCGACGACGACGGTCTGCGCCGGGCCTTCGAACACTTCGGCATCATCGGCCGGTAGGGGCCGGCGAGTCCGCAACAAAAAAGTGTGAATGAAAACGAAACAATGAATATATGGCACTGATACTCTGTATTGAAACCGGTACCGACATCTGTTCGGTCGGAATCGCCAAGGATGGCGAGTTACTGTCGCTCCGCGAGAGCGACGAGGGGCGCGACCATGCGCGCAAGGTGGGCCTCTTCGTCGATGAACTGCTGCGCGAAACGGGCATTGCGCCCGACGAACTCGATGCGGTGGCCGTCGGCAAGGGGCCGGGCTCCTATACGGGGCTGCGCATCGGCGTCTCCTTTGCCAAGGGGCTCTGCTACGGATTGCAGATTCCGCTGCTGGCTGTCGGTTCGCTCGATGCTCTGACTGAGGTGGCCCGCGAGGATTACGAGGCGGGCATCATCCGGGTCGACGACTGGGACCGTGCGCTGCTCTGCCCGATGGTCGACGCCCGGCGCATGGAGGTCTATGCGCAGGTCTTCGACAGCGAGGGACATCCGCTGAGCGAGGTCTCGGCCGAGGTGGTCGGCCCCGAGAGCTTCGCCCGCTTCCGCAGCGAAGGGCGCCCCTTCGTCATCTTCGGCAACGGCGCCCGCAAGTGCGTTGAGGTGCTGCCCGATGCCCGTCTGGTGGAGGTGACCCCCTCGGCGCGTGGTCTGGCGCGGCTGGCGCAGCAGGCCTTCGACGAGGGCCGGCGGGAGGATGTGGCCTACTTCGAGCCCTTCTATCTGAAGGATTTCGTCGTGACGACCTCGAAAAAGAAGCTCTTCTGAGTGCGCAAGCCGGGGCGACGGGCGGATGAGGCTCGGTCCGGAGCGGCGGTAATCCTGCCGCAGGAAATCAAACAAGCGGGAGCAAAACCCATCAGGGTTTTGCTCCCGCTTGTTTATCTGCCGGCTCCGGCTATTCGAGGTCGCTCAGCTGGGCCTTGAGCCGCTCCTTGAACGCTGCGCCGATGTAGGGCAGCGAGTCGACCTGTTCGAGCAGCTGCGCCTTGTTCTGCTCGTAGGCGCGCAGGTGCTCCGCGGCCCGTGTCGGCTCCTCGACGATGAAGTTCGGCGTCTGCGAGACGGTGAGGTACTCGGTGGGAAGCATGATGTAGGGCTCCTGGCGGCCCTGCTCGGCCTTGAACTCGACCGTCAGCGCGAGGCAGCGCCTGAAGATGCCGCTCTTGCCGTAGAGCTCCTTCTGGCGTGCAAGGTCCTGGGGGGCGAACTGCAGCTCGACCGCGAGCGGCTCGCTGCAGGCGACCTCGCCCGTATGGATGACCGGTGCGAGCGTGTAGGGGTCGTAGCTCCAGGTGCCGGCCTCGGGGAAGCGCGAATAGGGGAGTTCGCGTTTGCCGATGCGCACCTTGACGGGCGGGAACTGGGCCGGGAAGCGCAGTTCGTAGCTCCGGCGTGCGGGGGCACCGTCGTAGCTGCCTCGGCGTGCACCGATGAGCACCCGTATGCCCTGTTCGCTCTGTCTCTGAAGGATGTGCGTCGTGGCGTACCGTCCCTCGGCGTAGGCCGTGCTGTTGCCGTCATCCTCGTAGTAGTCCAGCTCGCCGTCGGCCCCCGGGATGAACTCCAGCACGAGCGTGTCGCACGGCTGCTGGAGGTTTTTAACCGTCGTGGGATTCATCGGCACGATGGACCCGGCGCGGAGATACCACGGATTCTCGGCGAGCGTGTAGTGGAGCGTGTCGCGGCGGTTGCCCTCGTGCATGGCTCCGGTGGCGCAGTCGTACCACCGCCCTGCGGGGAACCAGACCGTGCAGCGCGCCAGCCCCGTGACGCTGTCGACGGGTTCGGTGACGGCCGTGGCCAGAATGTCGTCGCCGAACATGTACTGCCCGCGGGCCCGGTAGGCCTCCTCCTCTTCGGGTGAGTCGTAGTACATCGGGCGGCAGATGCCTACGCCCGTGTCGTAGTTCTGGCGGGCGGCGTTATAGATATAGGGTGCCAGCGTGTAGCGCAGCCGGATGGCGTCGCGCATGGTGAAGAGGTAGTCGGGGAACATCCAGATGCAGCGCTCGATGCGGGAGTCCTTCGTGGCGTGGGTCTTGAAGATGGGGGTGAAGACGCCGTACTGCAGCCAGCGGGTGTAGAGCTCGGGGTCGGTGGCTTGCTGGTTGCGGTGGAACATGTGGCCGCCGATGTCGTGGCCCCAGTATCCGTAGTTGACGTTCGAGGCCGTAGCCGTGAAGTAGGGCAGGTAGGCCAGCATCTGCCACGTGGCGTAGGTGTCGCCCGAGAAGGCCAGCGGGTAGCGGTGGCTGCCCAGCCCGCCCCAGCGGTGGTAGATGAAGGGGCGCTGCGCGGGGTGTGCGAGCCGTGCATGCTCGAAGAAGGTGTGGTTGAGCCAGAAGGTGTTCGAAAGCCCCGGCGTGAAGCGGCTCTCCTTCCACTGCTGCCAGTCGAGCCACCAGAAGTCGACGCCGAGCCGCTCCATCGGCTCCAGCACGCACTTGAAGTAGGTGTCGGCCCACTTCTGCTCGTCGATGTGGAAGGGAATGCCCTTGCCCGGCTCCGTCCAGCCGTACTCCCGGGCAAAGGCGTCGTAGACCTCCTCGTTGGGCTGGATGCCCGACGCCGGATGGAGGTTGAGCGCCGTCTTCAGCTGCTCGCGGTCGGTCCAGCGGAGGAAGTTCTGCGGCGAGGGGAAGAGCTGCTTCTGCCACGTGTAGCCGGTCCAGCCTACCCGCTGCCCGTACTCGTCGAGCGTGGGGTCGTTCTTGCGCAGCCCCCAGGTCTCGTGCCAGTCCATGTCGACAATCAGCACGTCAATCGGGATGTCCAGACTGCGGAGCTTCTGCACCAGGTCGACGAACTCGTTGTCGGAGTACTGCCAGTAGCGGCTCCACCAATACCCGAACGTATACCTGGGGGGCATCGGCGCACGGCCGGCGACGAGCGCATAGTCGGCCAGCGCCTGACGATAGTCGTGGCCGTAGGCGAAGATGTAGAGGTCCTGCCGCTCGCCCTCGGGACGGGGGACCACCCACCGGCCCCAGGCCGAACTGTCGGGCGTCAGCACGTGGCGTTGGCTGTCGTCCACCACGGCCCAGCCCGAGCGCGAGAGGATGCCCTGCTCGAGGGGCTCCTTGAGGCGGTCACCGTCCGCGCCGTCGAGCGTCCGCGCCGTACCCATCAGGTTGAGCGAATCCTCCATGCCGGGGTGCCAGGCCACCTCCTTCTTGCCGATGCGGAAGGCCACCTCGAGGTTGTCGGCCGTAAAGGGGCCGTCGTCTTTGAGGTAGGTCAGCCGCAGGGCCGAGGTGATGAGCGTGAGGCGCTTCTTGCTCTCGCGCACGTTGAAGTCGGGCACCTTCGTCTCGCGGTTGACGAAGGTGAGCGTGGCGCGGTCCTCGAAGCGGCCGTCCTGGCTCCACTCCATGCGGATGAGGCGGGGTGTGAGCACCGTAAAGCGGGCATTGCCGCAGACGACCACGGCGTTGGGGTCGGCCTTTGGATGCTCGGCCGCCGAGGCTCCAGGCAGGAGCGCCAGCGTGGCGGCAAGCAGAATAAGATGCAGGGGTTTCATGTCGGGAGTATCATTTATCCCTACAAAGATACGAAAAAATAGAAAACGAAACGCATCGCTGCACGTAATTTTGCAGCGATGCGTTGCTGTCTGCCGGTGAAAAGCGGCGGAGCTACCCGCGTTGGGCCGGGTCGGCGTGCGAAGCCTCGTCGGGCAGTGTGCGGAGCTCCTCGTCGGCGGGCTGCTCCTCGTCCGTAGCGCCGGCCGCCTCGAGCGTGCGGGCCGACTGCCGCCGCTTGGTCGGCAGCCCCAGCCGCCGCAGCCGCTCGCCCGTGCGGACGATGTTGTCGTTGCCCGTGTGGAGCCGCTTGTAGGCGTCGTCGTAGGCCTCGCGCGCCTTGCCCAGCGCTGCACCGACCCCCTCGAGCGACGTGGTGAAGGCGACCAGCTGGTCGTAGAGCTTGGTGCCGTAGGTGACGATGTCGGCCGTGTTGCGGCTCTGGGCGTTGCGCTTCCAGAGGTCGTCCACCAACTTGAGCAGCGCGAAGAGGTTGGTCGGCGACGAGATGATGACCTTCTTTTCGTAGGCGTCCGCCCAAATCGTGGGGTCGTTCTGCAGCGCCGTGAGGAAGGCCGGCTCGTTGGGAATGAACATGATGACGAAGTCGGGCGACTCGACCGGGGGCTGCACCTCCCGGCAGACGAGCCGCTGGTACTCCTTGCGCCCCAGTTCGGTGACGTGCTGCCGCACCGAGGCCAGATGGGCCGCCAGGTGGCGCGCCCGCTCGGCCTCGCTCTCGGCCGAGGTGTAGTTGACGAAGGCCGTCAGCGAGACCTTCGAGTCGATGACGATGCACTTCCCCTCGGGCAGCCGCAGCACCACGTCGGGGCGGCGGTTGTTCCCCGCCTCGTCCTTGATGTTGAGCTGCGTCTGGTAGTGCACGCCGCGGATGAGGTTCGAACTGTCGAGAATCGTTTCGAGAATCACCTCGCCCCAGTCGCCCTGCACCTTCGAGTTGCCCTTCAGCGCGTTGGTCAGATTGGTGGTCTCGGTGGTGATGCGGCGGTTGAGCTCCATGAGGTTCTTCAGCTCGTTGTGCAGCGCGCCGCGCTCCTCGTTCTCGTGGCTGTAGATGCGCTCGACCCGCTCGCGGAACTCGGCGATATTCTCCTTGAAGGGCTTGAGCAGCAGGTCGAGCGATTCCTTGTTGGTCTCCTTGAAGCGGCGCGACTGCTCGCCCAGCACCTCGTTGGCCAGGTTCTGGAACTGGAGGCGGAGCCGCTCCTCGCTCTTCTCGCGCTCGGCCTGCTCGGCGGCGTGCTCCTCGGCCGAGCGGCTGCGCAGGGCCTCAATCTCGGCGGCGGCACGTTCGCGTTCGGCCGCAGCCCGCTCGCGCTCGGCGGCCAGCGTGGTTTCGACGCGCATGCGCTCCTCGAAGCGGGTGCGCGCCTCGGCTTCGGCACGGGCGCATGCCTCGAGTGCCTCGGCCTTCTCGCGGTGCAGCCGTGCGACGTCGCGCCGCAGCAGCACCGCCGCCACGGCCAGTGCTCCGGTGGCCAGGCAGAGCACGACGATTGCAATGACAAGTATGGTGTTCATACATGCAAAAGTAGTGAATATTTCGCTTCGGCAACCCCCTCTCCGCCCCTTTTTGTCGCCGCCTCGGCTCCTGTCTCGAGCCTCGGCCTCTACGGCACGCCGGAGCTGCCGCATGCTCTTCGCCGTCGGGCGCAGGTGACCGGTTCGGGTCGTGCAGCTGCCCGAGCTGCACCTTTCCGCCCGCCGGCGGCGGAAAAGCCGGGCGAATCGGGCGGCCGGCACTTGCAGAGCCGGATTTGTTCGCTATCTTTGTAGCAGCAACCTTAAAAAACGACCAACCATGCAAAGAATCATAGCACCCTCGATGCTCTCGGCCGACTTCGGCCATCTGGACCGCGATACGCGGATGATAGACCGCAGCGCCGCCGAGTGGGTCCACATCGACGTCATGGACGGGGTCTTCGTCCCCAACATCTCGTTCGGATTTCCCGTGCTGAAGGCCATCCGCAAGGCCACGGGCAAGTTCCTCGACGTCCATCTGATGATTGTCGAGCCCGAAAAGTACGTTGCCCGCTTCGCCGAGGCGGGGGCCGACCTGGTGACCTTCCACTACGAGGCGACGTGCGACGTGCACGGCTGCATCGAGCAGATTCGCCGCAGCGGCGTTCGGGTGGGCATCTCCATCAAGCCGGCCACCTCGGTCGACGTGTTGTGCGACCTCCTGCCGCTGGTCGACGTGGTGCTGGTGATGAGCGTCGAGCCGGGCTTTGGCGGACAGTCCTTTATCCCCGAATCGCTCGACAAAATCGCCCGCCTGCGCACGCTGGTGCAGGAGCAGGGGCTCGAGACGCTTATCGAGGTCGACGGCGGCATCTCGTCGCGCAACGCCCGTGCGGTGTTCGATGCCGGTGCCGAGGTGCTCGTGGCCGGCAGCGCCGTCTTCGCCGCCGCTGACCCCGAGGCCGAAATCGAGCGGATGCTCTGCGTCTGAGCCTGCATCCCGCCTGCCGGCCTCCGGCCCCGTCTCTCGTTTTGCCGCCTTGCGGGGTGATTTCCGCTCCGCCGGGGGCGGATTGTCGGGAGAAATCGCTACCTTTGCGCTGTTTTTATTCCGATTATGATTTCGCTGGACAATCTTACCGTAAGCTACGGGGGCTGGACCCTCTTCGACAATATCTCGTTCCTGATTAACCCCAAGGACCGCATCGGTCTTGTGGGCAAGAACGGAGCGGGCAAAACCACGCTGCTGCGCATCATCACCGGCGAGCAGCAGCCCACCTCGGGTGCCGTGACCATCAACGGCGAGTGCACTATCGGCTATCTGCCCCAGACGATGCGCGTGGCCGACACCACGACGCTGGTCGAGGAGACGGCCAAGGCCTTCGACGAGGTGTTGCGCCTCGAGGCCGAAATCGCCTCGCTCACGCGCGAAATCGCCGAGCGCACCGACTACGAGAGCGCCGCCTACGAGCAGCTGCTTCACCGGCTCAACGACGCGCAGGACCGCTACCGCATCCTCGGCGGCGAGACGCGCGACGCCGACATCGAGAAGACGCTGCTCGGTCTGGGCTTCCGCCGCGAGGATTTCGGCCGCGCGACGAGCGAATTTTCGGGTGGCTGGCGCATGCGCATCGAGCTGGCGAAGCTGCTGCTGCGCCGCCCCTCGATATTCCTGCTCGACGAGCCGACGAACCACCTCGACATCGAGTCGATTCAGTGGCTGGAGGAGTACCTGCGCAACTACAACGGCGCCGTGCTGCTCATCTCGCACGACCGCGCCTTTCTGGACAACGTGACCACGCGCACGGTCGAGCTCTCGATGGGCAAAATCTACGACTACAAGGTTCCCTACTCGAAATACGTCGTCCTGCGCGCCGAGCGCCGGGCGCAGCAGCTGGCCGCCTACGAGAACCAGCAGCGGATGATTGAGAAGACCGAGGAGTTCATCGAGAAGTTCCGCTACAAGCCCACCAAGTCGAACCAGGTGCAGTCGCGCATCAAGCAGCTGGACCGTCTGGAGCGGATTGAAATCGAGGAGGAGGACCTCGCGACGCTCAACATCAAGTTCCCGCCCGCTCCCCGTTCGGGGCAGATTGTGGCCGAGGTCCGCGACGCCGGCATGTCGTTCGGTTCGAAGCATGTCTTCAGCGGCGCCAACTTCACCATCGAGAAGGGCGACAAGATTGCCCTGGTGGGGCGCAACGGCGAGGGCAAGACGACCATGGCGCGCATGCTCATCGGTCAGCTCACGCCCACCGAAGGCTCCATCCGTCTGGGTGCCAACGTCAACATCGGCTACTATGCCCAGAATCAGGACGACCTGATGGATGGCGACTTCACGGTCTACGATACGCTCGACCGCGTGGCCGTGGGCGATATCCGCACCCGCCTGCGCGACATCCTGGGCGCCTTCCTCTTCCGCGGCGAGGATATCGACAAGAAGGTCAAGGTCCTCTCGGGCGGCGAGCGGGCGCGTCTGGCCATGGCCCGCATGATGCTCGAACCGCGCAACCTGCTGGTGCTCGACGAGCCGACGAACCACATGGACATGCGCTCGAAGGATATCCTGAAGAGTGCGCTGATGAAGTACGACGGCACGGTGGTGGTTGTTTCGCACGACCGTGAATTCCTCGACGGCATGGTTCAGAAGGTCTACGAGTTCCGCGACGGCGGCGTGAAGGAGTATCTGGGCGGCATCTACTACTTCCTCGAGAAGCGCAAGCTCGAGTCGCTGCAGGAGATTGAGCGGCGCGACGCGCCGGTGGCGAAGACGGTGGCAGCACCCAAAACCGCGAAGGGAGGAACGGAGCCTGCCGCGGCGCCGCTCTCGGGCAAGGCCTCCTACGAGCAGCGCAAGGAGCAGGAGAAGCTGCTGCGCAAGCTGCGCAAGCAGGTGGAGGGCATCGAGGCGGAGTTGGCCGACATCGAGCGGAAGATTGCCGAATACGACGCCCGCTTTGCAGCCGGCGGCGCGTACAACGAGGCCGACTTCAAGGCCTACAACGACCTGAAGGCGCGCTACGACCACCAGATGCACGAGTGGGAGAAGGCCTCCTACGAGCTGGAAATTACCGAAGGCGAGTAGCTCCGCCGGGGGCGCTCATCCCGCACCGCCGCATGCTGCAGGCATCGGAGCGGGCCGCCCCGGAAACTCCATATCCCGAAACCGCGAAAAACACCAAACGACGATGGAAAATATCATTTTCGGAATACGCCCCGTGGCCGAGGCCATCGAGGCGGGCAAGCAGATAGAGAAGCTCTACATCCGCAAGGGTGCCGAGGGGGCGCTGATGACCGAACTGCGCGACCTCTGCTTCCGCCACCGGATTCGGGTGCAGGAGGTGCCCGTCGAGAAGCTCAACCGGCTGGTGCGGGGCAACCATCAGGGGGTCGTGGCGCAGATTGCCGCCATCGAGTATGTCGAGCTCAACGACATTCTGGAGCGGGTGCCCGACGACGAGACGCCGCTGGTGGTCCTCTTCGACGGGGTGACCGACGTGCGCAACTTCGGCGCCATTGCCCGCTCGGCCGAGTGCGCCGGAGCCCACGGCCTCATCGTGCCGCTCAAGAATGCAGCGCCGGTCAATGCCGAGGCGATTCGCTCGTCGGCCGGGGCGCTGACGACCATCCCGGTCTGCCGCGTAGGCTCAATACGCAATACGCTCAAGTTGCTCCAGACGGAGGGCTTCCAGGTGGTCGCCGCCACCGAGAAGAGCCGCAAGCTGCTCTACGACGCCGACTTCCGCCGTCCGACGGTCATCGTCATGGGGGCCGAGGATACGGGCATCTCGAAGGAGGTGCTCAAGCTCTGCGACGAGCAGCTGGCCATCCCTCTCATCGGCCACATCGAGTCGCTCAACGTCTCGGCCGCGGCTGCCGTGATGCTCTTCGAGGTGGTCCGCCAGCGCATCGGCCAGTAGCCGTTTCCGCGTGCGGACAGTTCGCGTGCGCACGCTTTCGGGTGAGGCCCTTCCGGGTGTATCCTGCCGCTGCGGAGCTGTTGCGGGTAGCAGGGTAGCACACCCATGTGGGCGAGGGCTGTGTATCCCGCACACGAACAGAACATCCGATAACCCATAACCCAAGTGAATATGGAGCTGAAGCAGAAATTCCGAAACGGGCTGAAGGCGCTCCGCGAAGGGGCTGTCTCCGTCGTTCGCCGCCATCCGGTGGAGCTGGTGCTCTTGCTGGCACTCACCGTTACGATGCTTGTCTATCTCGAGCGGGAAGATACGCCCGCCTCGTGGGTGACCCTTCTGGGGTGGAGCGCGCTCGTGCAGCTCATTGTCAACCTGTTGGTCGGGCAGGGCCCCTGGCGCCGCATCTACTGGGTTGTCTGGCTGCCGTTCGTGCCGCTGGCGCTCTGGCCGGGGCTTCCCGAGTGGCTGACCACGCCTCAGGGGCTCGTCTCGCTGCTGGTGCTCACGCCGCTGGCGCTGCTCGCCTGCCGCCGTGCGCGGGAGAACCGGCAGTTTGTCTCCGACGTGGCGGTCTACCTGCGCTCGGCGGTTCTGGCGATGCTCCTCGCGTATGTCGCATACGGACTCTTCGAGGCGATTCTCTGGTCGACGGTTGTCATCTTCGGCTTCTCGTCCGATTCGGATGCATGGGTCGCCCGCCTCTCCTTGTGGCTCGAGATACTGAACCAGTTCTTCGTGGTGCCGGTGCTCTTTATGATGATGCTCGACCGCTGGCTCCATCGCGGCGTCTCCGGGGGGCGCATCCTTGAGGTGATGCTCAACTACATCTTCACGCCGGCCGTGGTCGCCTATGCGGCCATTCTTTACCTCTACCTGCTCAAAATTCTCTTCACGTGGCGGCTGCCCGACGGCGGTGTGGCCTATCTGGTCTTCGGCTTCACCATTGCGGCGCTGCTGGTCAAGGCGCTGCGCGAACTGCTCGCGCGGCGGACGCTCGACTGGTTCTACGACCGCTTCAACTTTCTGTCGCTGCCGTTTGTCGCCTTGTTCTGGGTCGGCGTAGCACGGCGTGTGGGTGAATACGGACTGACCGAGATGCGCGTCTGGCTGCTGGCAAGCGGTGCGGTGATGTCGTTCTGCGTGCTGCTCTTCCTTTCGCGCCGGGCGGGACGCTACCTGTGGGTCGTGCTGGCGGCCATGGTCACGGCGGCCATGCTGCTCTACATTCCGCCCCTCGAACCTGCACGCCTTGCCGTTCGTTCCCAGACGCAGCGCGCCGAGCGTGCCGCCGGGCGGCTGGGCATCCTCACCGCCGGGGGACGCATAGACCTGGCCCGGTTTGAGGCCGACACGACGCAGCGCCGCACGTGCCGCGACCTTTACGAGGCGCTCGATTACCTCGAATACCGCGATACGCTCGCCATGGGCCGCTTCGGGGTCACCCCCGACGAGTTCCGCCATGCGGTTCCCTTTGCCCTTGAGGAGGAGTACGTGACGGAGGCCGGAGCCGGAGAGGAGGAGTGCTGGGTGACGCCGTCGTCGAGCCGTCGGATTGAGGGAATTGACCGTTTCAGAACCTTCTATGCCGATTTCGACTATGCGAACGGCAGCTCCGGAGGCTTCTTTGTCCAGGATACGCTGCGCCTCGCCTTCGGCGATGACCGTCCCGATTTCCGGATTACGGGCGGCGCGTTGATGGAGCAGATGCTCCTGCGGGTGCACCTCGATGCGGCAAGCGCTACGGAGGAGGACTTCGAGCGTGAGAAGGACCGCATGCTCTTCTACGAGGATGACGACATTCTGATTCTCTTCTCGAGTGCCTGCTTCCGCCGCGATTCGGTCTGGAGGCTCGACCATGTTGCGGTCGACTGCGCCATGACCCGATAACCCTCCGACAAACCGACCGATGACCGAGCAGTGCACCATCATCCATCCCCGTCTGGGCGAGGTGACCCTCGCCCGCACCTCCCGTGCGCGGCGCGTCACGCTCTCGGTGCGGCCGTCGGGGGCCGTGCGGCTCTCCTATCCGTGGCGCTTCGCCCAGGCCCGGGCGCTTGAGTTCCTCGAGTCGAAGGTTGCGTGGGTCGAGGCGGCGCGCGAGCGGATGGCCCGCCGGCAGCCGGCCCTGTCGCCCGAGCTGTCGGACGAGGAGCGTACGGCGCGCATCGAGGAGCTGCGCCGCGCCGCCCGCGAGGACCTGCCGCCGCGCATCGAGCGCTGGTCGCAGCTCACGGGCCTCCGTTATACGAAACTTACCATCCGCGCCTCGCGCTCGAAGTGGGGGAGTTGCACGGGGCAGAACCACATCTCGCTGAGCCTCTTTCTGATGACCCTTCCGGAACATCTGCGCGATTTCGTCATCCTCCACGAACTTTGCCATACGCTTCACCACAACCATTCGCCCCGCTTTCATGCGCTGCTCGACCGTCTGGTCGGCGGACACGAAAAGGCCCTCAACCGTGAGTTGAGGGCCTATACGACCGGTCGTTGAACCGAGCCGGCCGGTCTCCCTCCGCCTGCCGGGCCGACCGGCAGGCGGATTGTCTGTTATCGGGTCGAATCTACCGACATCTTTTCGCGGCGCCAGGTCGTTGCGCAGAAGAGCGTGGCGAGCAGCGAGCCGATGACGAAAATCCAGAAGGTGGCGTTCCAGCCTCCCGCGCTGCTTTCGGCCACCGAGCCGATGACGATTTTGGCCAGCAGTGCATCTCCGAACAGATAGCCGAAGAGTCCGACGAAGCCGGCAGCCGTACCGGCGGCATTCTTCGGTACGAGGTTCAGCGCCTGGATGCTCACCAGCGCCACGGGGCCGTAGATGCAGAAGCCGATGACGCAGAGCGCCACGTAGACAATCGTGCGGCAGATGGCCGTCGGGTCGCCTCCGAAGCCGCCGGCGAGCAGCTGGGCCACGGCGGCAGCCTTCCAGTAGAGGAGGATTCCGAGCAGCACCAGCACCATGTAGAGCACGTTGGCCGGAGCGCAGCGCCCCTTGAAGAAGCGGGCCGAAATCCAGCCGCAGATGAGCGTGCCCGGCACACCGGCATAGTTGTGGAGCGAGAAGGCGAGGTTGCTCTGCGAGGCGTCCATGATGTTCATCTCCTGCAGGTAGACCGGAGCCCAGTCGCTGATGCCGTAGCGTACCAGATAGACGAAGGCGTTGGCCAGCGCGATGAGCCAGAGAATCTTGTTCTTGAAGATGTAGTCGACGAAGAGGCGGCGGAAGGGAATCTTCTCCTCCTCACCCTTGGCTGCCTTGACGGGCGAGTAGTCGTTGCGGTACTCGTCGATGGGCGGCAGACCACACGACTGCGGCGTGTCGCGCAGCGCCCACCAGCAGAAGAGCGCCAGCAGCAGGGCGATGCAGCTCGGGAAGATGAAAGCGGCGCGCCAGGTGTCACCCCAGCCCAGCGCCACGAAGAGCCCCACACCCAGCGTGACGAGCAGGCCGAGCGACCCGCTGCCAATCGTGTGCGAGGTGTTCCAGACCGACATCTTGAAACTTCGCTCGTTTTGCGAGAACCAGTGTGCCATGATGCGGCCGCAGGGAGGCCATCCCATGCCCGAGAGCCAGCCGACGGCCAGCATCAGGATGAAGACCACCGTGACGTTGAGCCCCGGATTGGTGTGGCTGTAGGGGAAGAGTCCCGTGCCAATCATCAGCAGCGAGGAGAGAATCAGTCCGACGACCAGGAACTTGCGGGCGTCGGAGCGGTCCGAGAGGCTTCCCATGATGAACTTGCTGAAGGCGTAGGCAATCGAGATGGCCGAGCCGGCGATGCCGACGCTTGCCTTGTCGAGCAGCCCCGCCTCAATCATGCCGGGTGCAGCCAGCGAGAGGTTCTTGCGGACCAGGTAGTAGGCTGCGTAGCCGATGAAGGCGCCCAGAAAGACGCGTAGACGCATCTGGCGGTAGCGCTTGTCGATTTTGTCGGCCGGAAGAAGAGGCTTGGCGGCCGGTGGATTGAAAAAGCTGAACATGAGTCGGGTTTTCGTTCGAACGGGTCCGGCGGAACAATCCGGCGGACCCGTATCGGTTAATCGTTAATTGTAGTGGTACGGAAAGGTCGGTTATTTCTGCTCAAAGATATAACCTTTTGCCAATTCCGTGAACTTTTTCACCTGCTCTTCTTCCCAGGCCTTGTCGCGACCCAGCTCGCGGGCTACGACGGCGGCAACCTTCGGAGCGGCGGTCATCGCCTCGCGGGCGTCGACGAAGAGCATGCGCACGCGGCGTGCCAGCACATCCTCGAGCGTCATGGCCATCTCCTCGCGTACGGCCCATACGACCTCGGCCATCGTGTAGTCGAACTTGGGCGAGAGCTTCTCGCCGAGCTCGGGATTCTGACGAATCAGCTCGAGAATCTTCGGCTCGTCGCTTCCGTAGACATACATGTGGTCCTTGAGGTTGGGTTTCGGGCGGTAGCCGTGGATGTGGAGCTTCTTGGTGACGCACTTGCGGGCGGGAAGTCCCGCTACCTCGATGGCGCGGTCGACCGTATCCTCGGCCATGAGACGGTAGGAGGTCCACTTGCCGCCGGTGATAGTCACCAGACCGTTGTCCGAGACGATAATCTTGTGGCTGCGCGAAATCTCCTTTGTGCTCTTGCCCTCCTTCTTGGGTGCGGCCAGCGGGCGCTGTCCGGCAAATACCGAGAGGATGTCCTTGTAGGTCGGTGCGGGGTTCATGTAGAGGCCAGCCGTTCCCAGGATGAAGTCAATCTCCTCCTTGAGCGGACGGGGCTCCTCCTCGGCCTTCGGGCGCACGATGTCGGTCGTACCCACGACCACCTTGTCGTGCCAGGGCACGGCGAAGAGCACGCGGCCGTCCGAGGTCTTGGGGACCATGATGGCGTAGTCGCTCTTGAGGAACTTCATGTCGAGCACCAGGTGCACGCCCTGGCTCGGGGTCACCATCTTGCGGTGCTCGGGGCTGTCCATGTGCATGATGTCGTCGACGAAGCAGCCGGCGGCATTGACCACGCTGCGGGTATTGAGCTGATAGCTCTCTCCCGTGAGGTTGTCGGTGAAGGTCACTCCGCTGACGCGCCCCTCGGCGTTGTGCAGGATGCCCGTCACGGTTGCCTGGTTGACCACCACGCCGCCCTGCTCGATGCAGGTTTCGGCCAGGTTGACCGCCATGCGCGAGTCGTCGAACTGACCGTCGTGATAGACGACGCCTCCCTTGAGACCCTTCTCGACCGAGGTGGGGAGGTACTTCATCACCTTCTTGGCCGAAATGAACTTCGACCGTCCGTATCCGAAGCCGAACGAGAGCATGTCGTAGAAGGTCAGACCGCAGAAGTAGAGGAAGTTGTCCCAATAGCTGTAGTTCGAGATGACGAACGCCTGGTCCTTGACCAGATGGGGTGCGTTGGCCTTCATGCGGCCGCGCTCGCGCAGCGCCTCGAGCACGAGCATGACGTCGCCGTGCTGCAGGTAGCGGACGCCACCATGGACGAGCTTGGTGCTCCGGCTGGAGGTGCACTTTGCAAAGTCGGTCTTCTCGAGCAGGGCAACGCTGAAACCGCGCGATGCGGCGTCCACTGCGACGCCCAGGCCCGTGGCACCACCGCCCACTACGACCATATCCCAGATTTTTCCTTTTTCGGATAATTTTTCGAGTTGGGTTGATCTTTTCATAGGTTTATGAATTTCGTTTCGGAACAAAAGTAGCTATGATTTTTTATATTTCAAAATATTTGCCCTTTTATTTCAAAATGAAACTGAATTTTATTCCGAAATGTCCGAAGTGTTGTTAATTTTGCTCCCGATGCTTCCATTTCCGAATATATTTTCGTATCTTAGCGTAAATAATCAACGAAAAACGCTTTTGAATGAATAATCAAGTCGGTGAAGAGTCCCTGCTGAGCCTGCCCGAACGGCACAGCCGTATTCTGGCGCTGCTGCAACAGCACGGGTCGATTTCGGTCACGCAGCTGGCCGAGATGTTCAAGGTTTCGGAGGTGACCATCCGCAAGGACCTCTCCTACCTCGAATCGCAAAAGAAGCTCTATCGTACGCACGGCAGTGCGATTCTCATCAGCCCCTACATCAGCGACCGCCACGTCAACGAGAAGGAGAAGCGCAATGTGACCGAAAAGCGTGCCATCGGAGCCGAGGCTGCGAAGCTGCTCGAACGGGACGATTCGGTCATCATCGCTTCGGGTACTACGGTGGCTTTCCTGGCTCATGAAATCAAACCGGTCGGGCGGCTGACCGTCATCACGGCTTCGGTGCCCGTCACCTCGATTCTGTCGCAGAAGTCGAACATCGATGTAATCCAGCTCGGCGGCATCACGCGCAGCAGTTCGGTATCGGTGGTGGGCCCCTTTGCCGAGGAGATGCTCAAACACTTCAACTGCAGCAAGCTCTACATGGGCGTCGACGGCATCGACCTCGAGTGCGGACTGACGACGACCAATCTGCTCGAGGCGGCGCTCAACGGCGTGATGATTAACTCGGCACAGAAGGTCATCGTGCTGGCCGACAGCTCGAAGTTCGGCCGTCGGGGCTTCAGCCGGATTTGCAGCCTCGATTCGGTCGATATGATTATCACCGACAGCGGGGTGCAGCCCCATATCCTCAAGGAGCTTCGCGAGCGGGGCATCGAGGTGCGCGTGGTTGAGGTCTGAACCGCCTCCGTCCCGTCGGCGCAGGTGGTGGCTGCCGCATTGTGCCGGCCGCCGTGTGCACCTGTCGGAGCGTGCCGTAGGGCAGTTCCGGGATAGAAAAGCAGAAGCGCGTTGCCGCATGTCGGCAACGCGCTTCTTTCGTATCGCTCCCGGCCCGGCGCTGCGACGCCGGGGTGCTGAGCTATTTCTCGCCGATGAGCTGCTGCAGCTGCTCGGGGTAGTTGGTGGTGATGTAGTCGACACCCAGGTCGATGAAGTAGCGCATGTCCTCCTCCTTGTCTACGGTCCAGACGTTGACCTCGAGGCCCAGCTTGTGCGCCTGCTCGACCCATTCGGGATGCTTGCGCAGCGCCTCAATCGAGTAGTCGATGCCGGCCAGACCGAGCTTCTTGATTTTCTTGGGCGTGAGGTCGCCGTCGAGGTAGTAGATTTTCGAATCGGGCAGCAGCTTCTTGAAGGCCAGGCAGGCGTTGAGCGAGAAGGCGATGATGTCGGTCCGCTCGACAAGGCCGTACTTGCGCAGCGCCTTGACGATTTTTTCGGCGGCGAGGTCCTCGCGGCTGAGGTCCGAGAGCGACTTCATCTCAAGCACGAGCCGCGTGTCGGGTTTCGTCGTCACCAGCTTCAGATAGGCGTCGAGCGTCGGGATGTTCTCGCCGTTGGCCAGCACGATGTTGCAGATATCGCGCTGTGTCGAGCGCTCCATGTTGATGTCCGTCCCCTTGAAGACGCGGTCGTGGTTGACGATGAGCCGGTCGTCGGCCGTGAGCCATACGTCGATTTCCGAGGCGAAGACCCCAATCGAGTCGGCCTTGGAGAACGAAGCGAGCGAGTTCTGGGCCGAGTTGGGGGCTTTCCAGTAGCCTCGGTGGGCGATGACCTTGGGCTGGGCCAGAGCCGAGCCGGCACCGGCAGCCAGAAGGATGAAAAGAAGCGAAAGTTTTTTCATGGCATTCAGGTTTGAGTAATTACAAAACGAAACTTAAAACAAAGATAGGGAAATTTTGCCAACCTGCAACAAAAATTCTTCGGCCCGGCCGACGTTTCATGGTTTTGTCATCGCCCCGGTTCTTCCCCGTTTCTGCCCGCGGTTCTCTCTATGGCCCTATTTCACCCTCTGTTCTTTGCTGTTCCCGGCCGCCTGCGTTTGCCGTTTTCGCGGCCTGCGGACCTTTCTCTCCACGGTCGGTTACCTTATACTCCACACGTGTACGGGCAGCAGGGTAGGGTGGTGACGGCGGAGCGGTGTGACGGATGCATGAAGCGTAAGTTTTGCGGCTGCCGCTTTCGGATTTCGGAAAAAATGCCTATCTTCGTAAAGTTTGAATCCAACCAAAATATTGACTTATGAATAAGAATATGAAGGAGCAGCTTCTCGCCAAGTTCCGGGAACTCTACGGCGAGGGGGCATCGCTCTTCACGTCACCTGGACGCATCAACCTCATCGGCGAACATACGGACTACAACGGTGGCTTCGTCTTCCCCGGAGCGGTGGACAAGGGTATCATGGCAGCCATCCGTCCCAACGGCACGGAGCGCGTGCGGGCCTGGTCGCTCGACATGAACGAGGCCTCGGAGTTCGGTCTGGGCGAGGCGGACAAGCCCGCACAGTCGTGGGCGCGCTACATCTTCGGCGTCTGCCGTGAGGTGCAGAAGCGCGGCGGCCGCATCGGCGGCTTCGATACGGTCTTTGCGGGCGACGTGCCGCTGGGTGCGGGCATGTCTTCGTCGGCGGCGCTCGAATCGACCTATGCCTTTGCCCTCAACGAGTTGTGGCAGTGCGGCATCGACAAGTTCGAACTGGCGAAAATCGGCCAGGCGACCGAGCACAACTACTGCGGCGTCAACTGCGGCATCATGGACCAGTTCGCCTCGGTCTTCGGCAAGCGGGGCAATCTGATTCGTCTCGACTGCCGCTCGCTCGAGTATGAGTACTTTCCCTTCGACCCGAAGGGATACCGTCTGGTGCTGCTCGATTCGCGCGTGAAGCACGAGTTGGTGGGGTCGCCCTACAACGACCGCCGCGCTTCGTGCGAGCGGGTGGCCCGGGTGCTGGGACAGGAGTTCCTGCGCGGCGCCACGATGGAGCAGCTCGATGCCGTGAAGGGGCAGATTTCGGAGGAGGATTACAAGCGTGCCCGCTACGTCATCGGCGAGGAGTGCCGTGTGCTCGATGTCTGCGATGCGCTGGGGCGGGGCGACTACGAGACGGTCGGCCGTCGGATGTACGAGACGCACTGGGGTATGTCGAAGGATTACGAGGTGTCGTGCGAGGAGCTTGACTTCCTGGTCGAGGTGGCCGAGGCGTGCGGCGTCACGGGTTCGCGCATCATGGGCGGCGGCTTCGGCGGCTGCACCATCAACCTGGTGAAGGACGAACGCTACGACGACTTCATCGCAAAGGCCCGGGAGCAGTTCGCTGCCCGTTACGGCCACGAGCCGAAGGTCTACGACGTAGTCATCTCGGACGGTTCGCGCCGGCTGGAGTAATACACTTATTTATAAATTGGTGAAAAATCCCGCAACCGAAAGGTCGCGGGATTTTTTGTGTCTTGTCGCTGTGTCGGGTCGGGTGGAGCCGTGTCGGGCCCCGGATTGGATGCCCGTTTTGCTTGGGGTGGCTGCACGTCCGGTGCTCCGCATCCGCCTCAGAGCATGCGCTGGAGCATCACCTCGTCGCAGAACCCTTCGGAGCTCCAGAGCCAGTCGCGGCGCGTGCCGGTCTCGATGAATCCCGCCCGGCGGAAGAGGGCCAGGCTGGCCTTGTTGCCGGCGGCGACGCTGCTCCACAGCTGGTGGAGCCCCAGCACCTCGCGGGCGTACTCCGTCAGCAGCTCGAGGGCCTCCGAGGCGTAACCCAGACCCCGGAGCTCCGGGTCATGGACCAGAATGCCGACGCCGGCACGGCGGTGCTGCGGCTCGAATTCGAAGAGGTCGAGCGCTCCGACCGGGCGTCCCGTCTCGAGCGCCTCGATGATGAGGCGCATCTGGCGCGTCTGGTAGATGTCGAACTGCTGCTCGTCGACGAAGCGCTGCAGCTGATGGCGCGAGAAGGGGGCCAGCGTGCCGCTGACGTGCCAGACCGCGGGGTCGTTCTCCCAACGGTACATCGGCTCGACGTCGTTGGGTTCGACGGCGCGCAGGCGGATGAGTTTGCCTTCGAGTCTCATGTTTTTCGATTCGGTGCGGGTCGCGGGGTGCCCGCTGCCTCCGGATGAGCTTTACAGTCCGATGATTTTGTTGCGGATGAGCATCGCTACGCCCCAGGCGTTGGCATTGTCGCTCATCTTCGACAGGCGGAACTTCGTATCCTTGTAGACCAGGTTGAGCGAGTATTTGTTGGTCGAGGATTTGAGCGGCAGCATGATGTAGTCGCCCGCTGCGGCCAGGTTGCCGCCCACGATGACCGTCTCGGGGTTGAACGTGTTGATGAGGAAGGCCACCGCCTTGCCCATCTTCTCGCCCGCCTCCTCGATGAGCTCGATGGAGAGGTTGTCGTCGTTTTTGGCCGCGGCGATGATGTCGTCGATGTGGATGCTCTTCTGCTGGTCGTACTTCTCCTTGAGAATCGTATTGCGCCCGTTCTCAATCAGATGGCACATCTTCTCCTCGATGGCGATACCCGAAACCTCGGTCTCGAGGCACCCCTTCTTGCCGCACGAGCAGATGATTTCGTTGTCGAAGAAGGGGATGTGGCCGAACTCGCCCGCAAAGCCGCTCTTGCCGTAGTAGAGCTTGCCGTCGATGACGATGCCGATGGCCACGCCGCGGCCCAGATGGAGGTACAACACGTCGCTGTCCTCCTTCGACTTGCCGCAGGTGTACTCCGCATAGCAGCGGGCTCGGGTGTCGTTCTCGAGCAGTACGCGGATGCCGATGCGCGACTCGAGAATGTCGCGCAGCGACTGCTCGCTCGTGGTGAAGTACTTGTAGCTGCGCCCCGTGGCGGGGTTGACGCGGCCCGTCATGCAGACGCCCACGCCGAGAATCTTGCTGCGGTCGATGCCGCACGTGGCGATGAAGTGCTCGATGTTGCTGCAGATGCGCTCGAGGCACTGCGGGCGGTCGAGCAGCTCGAACGTGTTGTCGTACTCTTCCTTGATGATGTTGTTCTGCAGGTCGGTAATCAGGAAGCTCATCTTGTCGCGGTTGACGCTCACTCCGGCGAAGTAGATGGCCGAGTTGGCCAGGCCGAAGATGTTGGGACGCCGTCCGCCCGGGGTCTCCACCTTGCCCAGGTCCGTCACGATGTTCTCGTCGACGAGCTCCTGGACCAGTTTGGTGATGGTCGGTACGCTGATATGCAGCTCCTTGGTCAACTCCGACAGCGTGCATTCGCCGTTGATGGCCATGTGAGCGATGATGTTACGTTTGATGATGCTGTTCTTGTGCGTGATGCCCTTCAGCTCATCGTCCTCGTGCTTGTTGAAGAATTCTGTCAGCGATGCCATTCCTTTATCTCATTATTTAACCGAACTTCGGCAAATATAATAAGAATTATTAAAAACGCCAATATATTTTAATAAAATTTAATATATTTCGTTCCAAACGGCACAAAAAAAGAGGAAGGGACTGAAAAACAACCCCTTCCTCCTGTGCCGTGCAGTGGTACTACAGCGTCGATTTCGATTCGACAACAGCCTCCTTGTCGACCTTCTTGATGAGGCCCTGGAGCACCGTGCCGGGGCCGAGTTCGGTGAACTCCGTCACGCCGTCGGCGAGCATGTTCTTGACGATGTAGGTCCAGCGTACGGGGGCCGTCAGCTGGGCAATCAGGTTGGCCTTGATGCGGGCGGGGTCCGTATAGGGCTTCGCATCGACATTCTGGTAGATGGGGCAGCTCGGCGTCTGGAAGGGAGCCTCCTCGATGGCCTTCTGCAGCTCCTGCTTGGCGGGCTCCATCAGCGGCGAGTGGAACGCACCGCCCACGGGCAGACGCAGCGCACGGCGTGCACCGGCCTCCTTGGCCTTCTCGCAGGCAGCCTCGACGGCCTCGACGGCACCCGAGATAACCAGCTGGCCCGGGCAGTTGTAGTTGGCTGCAACGACCACGCCGTCAATCGACGAGCAGATATCCTCGACAACCTTATCCTCCAGACCGAGGATGGCGGCCATCGTACCGGGCTGCGCCTCGCAGGCGGCCTGCATGGCCATGGCACGTTTCGAAACCAGCTTCAGACCATCCTCAAACGAGAGGGCTCCGGCAACTACCAGTGCCGAGAACTCGCCCAGCGAGTGGCCGGCAACGGCATCGGGCTTTACGCCCAGCGCCTTGGCCATGATGACCGAGTGGAGGAATACGGCGGGCTGCGTCACTTTGGTCTGCTTGAGCTCCTCGTCCGTACCGGCGAACATGATGTCGGTGATGCGGAAGCCGAGAATCTCGTTGGCCTGCTCGAAGAGGGCCTTCGCCTCGGGTACGTGTTCGTAGAGGTCCTTGCCCATGCCTACGGCCTGAGCACCCTGACCCGGAAATACGTATGCGTGTTTCATGATTTCCAAATAATTTTTGTTTGCGTGGGCAAAGATACGAATTTATTTTCTAAATTTGCACCGCAATGGTTCACAAAGAGTTCACAACCACTCCGCGTGATTAAATGGGAATGCCGTGAAATTCGGCAGCAGTTCCCGCTGCTGTAAGTTCCTCAATGGGCGCAATACTCTTTGCCACTGGTCCTTGGGACCGGGAAGGCATTGCGTTCGGAACAAGCCAGAAGACCTGCCTTGCATCCTTCGGAAGAGGACTCTTTTTCGGACACGTTCTGCGGCGAACGGAGGTGTCGGACATCAGGTCGTTTCATCGTTCGATGTCGGATAGGCCGGCGGTCCCGGGTGCGGTCGGAAAAAGGTTCGTTCTCCGAGTGCGGAGGGGCGGAGCCTGCGCTTCGCGTGCGGTTTGCCGAGCATATGTTCAACCAAAATAACAAACAATGATGAAAAAACTTTTCTATTTGGCTTTTGCCGCTCTGGCCTTTGCCGGATGCTCCGATTCGAACGACGAAGAGGTCCCCGGAGCGAAGACGACCGTGATTGATTTCGAAGGTGCCAACCTCGGCGCGGAGGGTTACATCTGGGGCAAGCCCCAGGCCCGTCTGCTGACCGATGACGACGCCGAGAGCGAGACGTTCGGTGCCGGTTCGCTCTTCTTCTACGACGCGCTCTACACCGAGGACGATGCCTCCATCTTCACCTTCTACACGGACTATGCCGGACTGGATTGGAACACCGATACGTGGAACGGATTCGTCATCTCGAACCACACCGACATGACCACGCCGGGCTATGTCAACGACAAGAGCGTCTATGCCACCAGTGGAGCCGACGGTTCGTCGCAGTTTGCCGTTGCCTACTACGGTGCATGGACCGGCGCCCCCTACGGCATTCCGCTCGTGCGCTTTGCAACGGCCGTCCGCCCCAAATCGATTGCCGTAGCCAACACCGCCTATTTCTACCTCTATTATACGAAGGAGGCGACGTCGGTTGCCGACGTGAAGGGTGTCATCACGGGTTACAACGGTGAGACGAAGAGCGGTGAGGTGAAGTTCGTGATGGCCGACAAGGCATCGGGTACGGTGCAGTCGGGCTGGGAGACCCTCGACCTCTCGTCGCTGGGAACGGTTACGAGCATGACCTTCACGGTCGAGAGCGAGGATACGATGTGCCCCTACTACTTCGCCATCGACAACCTTGCCTACGAGAAGTAGCCGTGCGATGCCGCCCTGTGGCGGTATCTCGACGGTCCTGAATAGACTCCTGCCGCGTCGGATGCGGCGGGAGTCTTTTTTTGTGTCCGTGCGGAGGGTGCTTTGCCGGGCGTTTTTTGTCCGCTCTGGTGCGGCTCTCATCTTCCTGCGCAGGCCGTGCCGCCGCATCCACTTGAACGTGCGTATTCCGCAGGATATGGCAAAGGCCCCTTTCTTTCTGCGAAGAGAAGTGCCTTTGCTATTTGAACTTGAACGCAGCGAGGCGGCTGCCATCGGCAGCCGCCTCGCATCTGTGAAGGTGTACCTCCGGGGCGTATCCGCTCGCCTTAAATCAGCGTATCCTTCTCGATGTCCTTGAAGTAGCGGTAGGTCGAGACGCGGAGCTCCTCGGCGGCCGCATCGTCGCAGACGATGATGCCGCTGGGGTGTACCTGCAGCGCCGAGATGGTCCACTGGTGGTTGTAGCCGCCCTCGACACCGTGGCGTACGGCGCGGGCCTTCTTGTGGCCCGTGGCGAGGATGACGACCTTCTTGGCCGAGAGCACCGTCGCTACGCCCACCGTCAGCGCCGTCTTCGGAACCAGACGCGTATCGCCGCCGAAGAAGCGGGCGTTGACCTGAATCGTATCGGTGGTCAGCGTCTTGATGCGCGTGCGCGACTGGAGCGACGAGAAGGGCTCGTTGAAGGCCAGGTGGCCGTCTTCGCCCACGCCGCCCATGAAGAGGTCGATGCCGCCGGCCTCCTCGATGCGTGCCTCATAGTCGGCGCACTCCTTGACCAGGTCCTCAGCGTTGCCGTTGAGGATGTTGACATTCTCGGGAATGATGTCGATGTGGCGGAAGAAGTTGTTCCACATGAACGAGTGGTAGCTCTCGGGATGCTCCTCGGGAAGACCCACATATTCGTCCATGTTGAAGGTGATGACGTTCTTGAACGACACCTCGCCCGCCTTGTAGAGGCGGATGAGCTCCTTGTAGGTCTCCAGCGGCGTCGAGCCGGTCGGAAGGCCCAGTACGAAGGGTGACGAGGTGAGCTTGCTCTTGAGCCGAATCTGCTCGACGATGTAGCGAGCCGTCCACTGCGCTACCTGCTGCGGGGTGTTTTCGATAATTACTCGCATGGTGTTTCCTGTTTGTGGCGGTATGGCCTTTCTGCCGGTGTCCTCCTTCGCATCTTGCCCGTCGGGATGCCGCACGGCACCCCGACGGGGTCCGACGCTGAGGGGTTGCACTCCGGCGGAAGGCCCTTCCGCCCGGTTATTAATTGTTTTTTACGTTCGCTTCGGCGGCGCTCAGAACATCTTGACGAAGACCTCGATGGCCTGATACTCGGCCATGCCCAGCTGGTCGTAGAGACGTGCCGTGTGCTGCGTACGCTCCTCGGCCCGCTGCCAGAATTCGCGGGTATCGCTGCCCGGGAAGGGAACGATGTCCTTCTGCGAAAGGTGACGGTAGATGGCATGACGCTTCTTGATGAGCTCGTCGGGCGACAGAGGCACGGCCATGTCCACCATGCCGAGGTCCCACTCCATCCAGGCGCCCCGATAGAGCCACAGATGGCAATCTTTGAGCCAATCGTCGTCCTTGACAATCTCCAGCGCGCCCAGAACCGCCTCCATGCAGGTGCGGTGCGTTCCGTGGGGGTCGGCCAGGTCACCGGCGGCGTAAATCTGATGAGGCTTGATTTCACGCAGCAGGTTGACGATGATGTTGATGTCCTTCTCGGTGAGCTGTCCCTTCTTGATGCCGCCCGTCTCGTAGAAGGGCAGGTTGAGGAAGTGGGCGTTGGTGTCGGGGTTCAGACCGAACGAACGTACGGCGGCGCGTGCCTCGGCGCGGCGAATCGAACCCTTGAGGTCGAGCAGTGCGCGCGGCTCGGGCTCGCCCTTCTTCTTGCCGGCGATGATGCGCTTCACCTCCTCGAGGTGGTCGGCATAGCCCAGCTCGCGCGAGGTGTCGATGTTCTGGACCACCACGTCGTCGTGTACGGCCACGTTGCCCGACGTCTCGTAGGCTACGTGTACGTCATGACCCTGCTGTACGAGCCGGATGAAGGTACCGCCCATCGAGATTACGTCGTCGTCGGGGTGGGGCGAGAAGATGACCACGCGCTTGGGGAAGGGCTTCGACGAGACGGGGCGCGTCGAGTCGTCGGCGTTGGGTTTGCCGCCGGGCCATCCCGTGATGGTGTGCTGCAGGTCGTTGAATACGTCGATGTTGATTTGGTCGTAGGTGCGGCCCTGTTCGAGCAGCTCGCCCAGCGAGTTCTCGATGTAGTCCTTGTAGGTGAGCTTCAGAATCGGCTTCTTCACCTCGCCGCAGAGCCATACGACGGCCTTGCGGACGAACTTCGGCGTCCAGTTGCAGGGACCCACCTTCCAGGGGGTCTGCTCGCGGGTGAGCTGGTGGGCCGCATTCTCGTCGATGACTACCTCGATGTTGGGGTGTGCCTGCAGGTTCGAGGCGGGCAGCATCGGGTTGATGTCCCCTTCGACAACCTTCTGGATGACATCGGCCTTGTCCTCGCCCCAGGCCATGAGGATAATCTTCTCGGCGTGCATGATGGTGCCGATACCCATCGTGATGGCCATCTTCGGGGTGTTCTCCAGTCCGAAGAAGGCACCCGACTGCGTCTTGCGCGTGTCGTAGTTGAGCTGTACCAGACGCGTGCGCGACTTGGCGTAGGAGCCCGGCTCGTTGAAGCCAATCTGGCCGTTCTCGCCCACGCCGATAATCATCAGGTCGATGTGGCTGGCGGCGCTGTCGTACGAAGCGCAGTACTCCGAAACCTTGTCCTCGGGAATCGTGCCGTCGGGAATGTGGATGTTCTCGGGCAGGATGTCGATGTGGTTGAGGAAATCCTCATGGATGCGGTAGTTGCGGCTCTGCTGCTCGCTCGACTTGATGGGGTAGAACTCGTCGAGGCTGTAGACGGCCACGTTGCGGAAGCTGACCTCGCCCTCCTCGTAGCGCTTTACCAGCTCGTGGTAGAGGCCCAGCGGCGTGCGGCCGGTGGTCAGACCCAGCACGAAGGGTGCATTCTCGTCGTAGACCTCGTTCGAGCAGTGGCTCTCGTTGTAGTTGCGAATCATCTTCACGATGACGTCGGCGACATACTTTACACCCAGATATTCGTTCTCGTAGACCGAGGTGCGAATCTTCTCGTAGCGATGGATGATGTCGCGGGGGGCGGAGCTTTCGATGAGTCCGCCGTCCTTCGGAAGTGAATACTTGCTGTTGTTCATGGTTGTGACTATTTATGCAGTAACTTTTGTTGTCGTTCTATTGCTCGAACTCCACCTCGGCGAAGAAGCGGGGCAGGTGGAAGTCCGGTTTGGGGTTCTCAATCGGCTGCCACGAGAGGAAGTGCGGGTGGGAGAGCTCGTCGCCGCACTTGTAGAGGTTGGCCGTGGCCCGCACGCCGTTCCACCGCTTCAGCTGGTGGCGGAAGAGGACGTCGGCCGGGATGGCCAGCACGGTCGACCAGCGGTTGTCGCCCACGCGCTCGGCAAAGGGCTCGCGCCCGAGCGAAGGGTAGCGGCCGACGCGGGCGAGCAGCTCCGGTGTGGCATGGGTCGGATGCTCGCGCTCCTTGCGGAAGGCGAGCAGCAGGCGTCCCGTGCAGGTCGTCTCGAAGTTGTAGTAGCCCGTATCGTCGAGCGCGATGAAGAACTCCACGCAGGAGTCGGTCCATACGCGGCCGTTGTCCTCGGTCACTTCGCCCTTGGTGTAGCGCTCCTCCACGTCGAAGCGGAGCCACAGCGTTTCGCCCGTATGGAAGATGCGGAACGAGACCTGCGGCCGGTAGGGGTAGGTGTCGGGCCAGTTGCAGCAGGCTATCGGCTGCGGCTCGATGGCGGCGAAGGCCTCCTCCATGGCCCGGAGGTCGGTCGTGTCGAACGGTTTGAGGTGTCTTATCTTCATGGTCATGTTCAATGTTTCGTTGTTGCGTATCGGTCGGCCAGCCTGCGCACCACGTCGCACATGGCGTCGTATTGCTCCTCCATGCTTTGGAGCAGCCGGTACTGGGCGCGGGTGCGCACCAGGTTGTGGTCGGCGCTGCGGGTCTTGTAGTAGGTGTCGCCGTCGAGGTAGTCCATCAGGAAGCGGAGCACCTGCTCGTAGGTAATATAACGTGCCGAGAAGGCCAGATATTCTCTTTCGGACGGAGAAAGTTCGCGGGCGTGCTGCGAGAGATAGCCCTCCGTGTAGGCCGTGAAGAGCTCCATCGACATTCCGACGCGCCGCAGGTCGCGGTCATCCTCGGCCCCCGTGTTGGTGTAGGTGCGGATGGCGTCGCCGAAGTCGTTGAGCGACGTGGAGTTCATCACCGTGTCGAGGTCGATGACACAGAGCACGTTGCCCGCTCGGTCGAAGAGAATGTTGCTGATTTTCGTGTCGTTGTGCGTCACGTGGCGGGGTATGACCCCCTCCTCGACCAGCCGCCAGAAGGCGAGCATCTCCTCGCGCCGCGATTCAATCCATCCAATCTCCTCGGCTGCGCTGCGGCAGCGGCCCGCGGCGTCGCGCGCGAGCGTCCGGTCCCACTGCGCGAAGCGGTGGCGGATGTTGTGGAAGCCGGGAATGGTCTCGGCCAGCGGCTCGTCGAAGTCGGCCAGCTGCGACTGGAAGTGCCCGATGCCGATGCCGCC
The DNA here is from genome assembly GCF_002159425.1 of Alistipes sp. An31A. Taxonomy (NCBI): domain Bacteria; kingdom Pseudomonadati; phylum Bacteroidota; class Bacteroidia; order Bacteroidales; family Rikenellaceae; genus Alistipes; species Alistipes sp. An31A. The sequence continues at coordinate 34,759 of NZ_NFIO01000002.1, read as the reverse complement.
CTTGCGGGCCAGCTCGGGCGAGTCTGCGCGGTCGTAGGTGACCGTGTCGTCGATGAAGAGCGTTGCGGCCCAGTGCTCGCCCGCCTCGTCGCGGTGCGAGAGGCTGCCGCTGCGGGTGGGAATGACGCGCAGCACTTCGCGGTCGGGGTCGCCGCCCGCGGCAAGCACCTTGCGGCGGATGTGGTCGGTCACCTTGCGGATGTTTTCCATCATGGCCGGAACATCCTTGAAGATGTTGCCGTTCTTGCGCTGGAGGATGTAATCGGGCGTACCGCTTCCGGTGCGGATGCGGTAGGTGTCGTTGATGAAGCCCTCGCCCACGGGGGTGATGTCGAGGATTTCACCGTCCAGTGCAAATCGCGACGCGATTGCTGCAAGTCTTTCTTCCATGCGCTCTTACTCTGTTTGGTTCTGGTTCCGGCGCGGCCCTCACGAGCCCGCACCAATCCGGATTGTCGTTCGCCGCTTCGTACGGGCACTCCTCCCGTATCTCCTTGTTGCGGACATATTTGCGAAAAATCAGCCCGGAGCCTTCCCCGTTCAGGGAAGGTCGAGCTGATTGTAACGCTCTGCGGTTCCGGTCGCTCCGGAAGGAGGGGTTGCAATCCTGTCGTCGTCGGCCGCGCATCTCCGCATCGGGCCGCTGCCCGATGCCCCGGGAACGGATTGCTCCGCGGTGCGGATGCCCTTCGTGCGACGAATCGTGTGAAGGCCGGTGGCAAGACTATCTTTCATCGTTCAATCCCCTTTGGACTCTAAAGATAGCCTTTTTCCGACACTTTACCAAAAATGCGTCCTGCTTTTATGCAATCCAGCTGGTCAGGAACTTGAGTTTCCCTTCCGGCTTGACGCGCAGCGAGCGGGTCGTGGCGGGCAGCAGCAGCGTTTCGCCCTGGTGCACCTCCAGCTTGTGGCCCTCGTTGTCCTCGACCATGCCCCGGCCCTCGACGCAGATGAAGACCACGAACGAATCGAGCGATGCAAAATCGAAGGTCTTCTCCTCGTCCAGCTCGCAGAGCGAGGTGGTGAAGTAGGGGCAGGAAATCAGCTCCGTGAGCTCGTTTTTCTCGGCCTTGTAGTGGGTGCGGTAGTCGGGCAGCACGGTGTAGTCGATGGCACCCTTGGCCAGCTCGGTATGCAGCTCGCGGGGCTTGCCGTCGGCGCCCTTGCGGTTGAAGTCGTAGATGCGGTAGGTGATGTCCGACGTCTGCTGGATTTCGGCGATGAACGAACCGGCGCCGATGCTGTGCACGCGGCCTGCGGGCAGGAAAAAGAGGTCGCCCGGGTGCACCTCGTAGTCCTTCAGGATGTCGGTGATGGTGTTGTCGGCGACGCTGGCCTCATACTCGGCCGGGGTCACCTGCTTGGCGAAGCCCGAGCGGAGGTGCGCCCCCTTGTCGGCATCCACGACATACCACATCTCGGTCTTGCCCTTTGAGTGGTGGCGCTCCCAGGCCAGCTGGTCGTTGGGGTGCACCTGAATCGAGAGGTCCTGACGGGCGTCGATGAACTTGATGAGCAGCGGGAACTCGTTGCCGAAGCGTTCGTAGTTGGCCTTGCCCAGCAGACGCTCCTTTTCGCGGGCCAGCAGTTCGGGCAGGGTCGTGCCGGCCAGCTCGCCGTTGGCAACGACCGATTCGTTGCCCTTCACGCCCGAGAGCTCCCAGCTCTCGCCGACCTGCTTCTGGTCGGATTCAATCTGCTTGTAGGGAATTATCTTCTCACCGCCCCAGAGTACGGTCTTGAGAATGGGTCTGAATTTGAACGGATACATGGTTTTCTCCTATTGGGTTGTTCTGTTATTGTTCGTTGTTGGTGTCCAGCTGATGGAGCGCATAGGCATAGGCGCCCACCGAGATGGCCTTGCTTGCACCCAGCTTCGAAATCATCACGCCGATGCGCTTCATCGGGTCGTAGGCCACGTAGCGGTCCGTGCCGTAGACCTTCAGCGGACGCTGGTTGCCCTTGGCAAAGGCCTTGAACTCCTCCTCGTTGTCCAGGTCGAAGACCTCCATCTGGACGCGGTTGAGCGTCTCGCCCGAGAGGGTTCCGATTTTGCCGCGCAGCTCCTTCAGAAGGCTCGGCATGATGTACTTGCGCGCTGCGGTGATGCCGCCGCCGATGACGATGAGTCCGTCGATGAGCGTCACGGCCGTAGCCATGGCGTCGCCGGCAACCTCGCCCAGCTCTGCGAAGGCCTTCTTGGCCGCCTCGACATTGCCCGGACGCGTCCCGTCGGCGATTTCGCAGATGTCCTTCGGCTCGAAGTGGTGGTTCACGTCGCCCGAAGCCTCGCCGTAGACGCGCTTGATGGCACGCACGGCCACGCCGTCCTCGACGATGATGTTGGGCATCTTCTTGTGGCGCAGACAGAAGGTCTCCACGCAGGAGTTGTCGCCCGTATGGAGCTGGTTGTCGTTGGTGACGATGCCGATGCCGAAGCCCGTGCCGAAGGTGTAGCCGATGAGGTTGTGGTAGCGCTTCGAGCTGCCGAGCGCCTCCAGTTTGGCGTTGACCTCAGGCAGCGCGCCTCCGAGCGCCTCGCCGTAGGCGAACAGGTCGCCGTCGTTGTTGATGAAGACGGGGATGCCGAAGGTGTATTCGAGGAAGGGGCCCAGCGCCACGCCGTCGCGGAACGACGGGAAGTTGGGCAGGTAGCCGCCGATAACCCCGTTGCGGTAGTCGGCCGGGCCGGGGAAGGCGAAGCTGATGGCCACGGGCTTGGTCTCCAGCTTGGAGATGACCTGACGGAAGCCCTCGACCATCGTGGCGAGGCATTTGTCGAGGTCCTGGGCGTTCGACGGCATCGTGATGGGGTCGACGATGAATTTGTTGGCCTGCATGGCGCCGAAGACGAAGTTCGTGCCGCCTGCGTCGAGGGTGATGACCACCCGGCTGTCGTATCTGTACATGCTGTTCCGGTTTTTGTAGTCGGTTTCGGGGTCGGCGGGCGCTCGTCGCACAAATGCCCGCTCCGGCGTCGCGCGGGGCGGGTGGCCGCCGTGCGGTATCGGACGCGGAAGAGGGGCGAAGGGCTCGCTTACGCGCCTTAAGGCGCAACGAAGATACAAAAAATTTGCGAAACGGCCGAGCCTCGTCGGAAAAAGTGGAACGGATTCGTTCCAAAGCGTCGTCGGATTGGTTCAAACGGCAGGATTTTGTTACCTTTGCTCTACGAAATGAACCCGATACAAAAATCGAAACGATGATGAAACGCCTGCTGCTGTGGGTGCTGCTTCTGGGTGGCACGCTGGGAGCGACGGCCCAGCAGATGACCGTCGCCACGTTCAACGTACGTTACCGCAACGAGGGGGATGCTGCGGCCGGAAACGGCTGGGAGCGGCGCCTTCCGCACGTGTGCGGCATTGTCGAGTCACAGGGCTTCGACATCTTCGGCGCACAGGAGGTGCTCGACGACCAGTTGCACGACATGCTCGACCGGCTGCCCGACTATGCCTATATTGGCGTCGGCCGCGACGACGGGGCGACGCAGGGGGAGTATGCCCCGATTTTCTACCTCCGCGAGCGCTTCGAACTGCTCGATGAAGGCCATTTCTGGCTCTCGGAGAGTCCCGGGCGGCCGAGCGTGGGGTGGGATGCGGCGCTGCCCCGCATCTGTACGTGGGGCAGGTTCCGCGACCGGCAGAGCGGCGTTGTCTTCCACTTCTTCAACCTCCACCTGGACCATGTCGGCGTCCGGGCGCGCGCCGAGAGCTGCCGTCTGGTCCTTGAACGCATCCGCTCGATGTGCGCGCCGGGCGAGTGCTGTTTCCTTACGGGCGACTTCAACGTCGACCAGACCGATGCAATCTATGCGCTGCTGGCCCGCTCCGAGGCGCTGCGCGATGCGTACGAGGCGGCCGAACGACGCTACGCCCCCAACGGCACCTTCAACAACTTCGACCCCGAGGCCATGACCTCGAGCCGGATTGACCACATCTTCGTCTCCCCCTCGGTCGAGGTCTGCTCCTACGGGGTGCTGACTTCGACCTACCGCACGCCCGTCGAGGGGAGCGACCAGGAGCTCAAGTCGGGGGCCTTCCCGCGCGAGGTCTCCTTCTACCGCTACAGGGCGCGAACTCCGTCGGACCACTTCCCGGTCTTTGTCCGCGTGAAGCTGGCGACGCCGCTGTCGGAGTGACCCTCCGCTTGCGGTCCGCATGAAGTTCAGGCCGTGCAGCGACGAAAAGCCCCGATGCATCACAGGATGCATCGGGGCTTTGACTTGCGGCGGGGACGGCATGTCGGCCTGTGTCGGGCGAGTTCCGGGTGCCGGGTTCCTCCCCGCGGGACATCAGTAGGTGAACTCGACGGGCGACTTCTTGAAGCGCAGCAGGCGCGTGTCGTTGTAGCCGGCGGCGTTCTTCGTCATGTAGAGGTTGCCCATGCCGCCGGTGATGTACCATCCACCGCCGTCGGGTGCATGGACCGAGAAGAGCATGTTGTTGTAGTGGCCCGAGTGCTTGATGCCGTCGGCGTTCCACTGTGCTCCGGGGCCGTACCAGGTCACCCCCTCGAGGTCGGGGAAGTCGGGGCTCGTCAACGCTACCGAGAGCAGGTCCTTGACCGCGACCGAGCCGACCGTGAGGTCGTTGCGCCGCTGCTGCGTGCGCCGTACGGTGGCGTGTCCCTCCCAGGGGTTGCGCAGCTGGTGCGAACCGGTCCACATCATCCAGATGTAGTCCGTGGCGTCGAACATCCGGTTGAACTCCTCGAGCGAGGGCAGCTCGTAGCCGTCGGGCGAGAGCGCATCGGCCGGCAGGCGGTTGATGTGGGCCGTGTTGGTGTTGGTGAATCCGTCCATGACCAGCACCCCCTCCTTGTCGACCACGCGCTGCCCGATGCCGCTGTCGCCCTGATAGGCCCAGCACCAGAGTTCGTAATACTCCTCGGGCGAGCAGGTGGCCAGGTAGTTGAAGAGGCTCTTGCCGGCCAGCGCCGCGGGGTCGGTCGAGGGGAGAATCTGGTCGGCGAACTCGCGTGAGCGTCCCCGTGAATTGTACTTGCACCACCATACGCCGTGGAACCACGTGACGGGCAGCCCCCAGTTGCGGCGCACGACGGTGTACTCCTCGCGCTGCGAGTGGTCCGCGGCGTTGCGAATCACCAGCCGCACGGACTGCTCGCGGCCGTCGGCCTTGGGGTCGTTGGGGCGCCAGCCCGCCACCACGCGGGTGAATGCCGGCTCTTCGGTGTCGGGAATGATGCGTACCCAGGGGTCCTCGTCACCGTCGAACTCGGCGATGAGCTCCTTGCCCGGAGCCAGCGCGAAGCGCCCCAGTTCGTTGTCCACGTAACGGCCGAAGTCGTACGAGTAGCCGGGGCTCGAGAAGGCGAACGGGCCCTCGATGGCGGTCGGGTTGGCCTCGAGGTGGAGCACGATGCAATCCTCGGGGTAGTCGTTGCCGAGCCCCTTGCGGTGGAAGCGCAGCTCGACGCGGTCGGCCGGCATGCCGGGGGCATAGAGCGCCTTGCGGATACGGAAACGGTTCATCCCCTCGATGCCGCCGTCGTTGGCCAGAGGCTCGACCGTCAGCGGATAGCCCGCGAGCGGAAGCAGCTCCAGTTCGTCGTTGCAGTCGACGGCGAGCACCATCTCGCTCCGGTAGTAGGGGAAGGTCACCTCGGTGCGTTGCTCCGAAACGGTCACCTCGTCGGGAATCTCCGAACGCTCGAGGTCGACCGTCGGCAGAGCGTCCAGGTCGGGCTCCAGCTCCGTCGAGCCGCCGTCGCGCCACGGCTCGACGGTCAGCTCAACGTCGGCGTCGACGATGTCGCGGCGCAGCGTTACGGTGTAGACCGTATTGCGGCGGATTTCCGCCGGGAGGCTCTTCTCGAAGGTGCAGGGCTTGCCGTCGATGAGCGCCTCGACGCGGAGGGTCAGCTCGGGCGACGCCTGCTCGTGCAGCAGGGCGACGGCGGGCGTGCTGACGGTGAAGGGGCGGTCGGGACGAACCTCCACCTCGCCGGTCGGCGCCCCAGCGGGGGTTGCCACCTGCTCCCTCGGGAAGAGGTAGGCCTCCCGGGCGGCGGAGGTGAAGAGCAGCCGCTCGACGGCCGCCTCGCCCGCCACCAGAATCCGCAGGTCGAAGCGGGCATAGCCGCGTCGGAGCGATACGGGCAGCGTGGTCGTGCCGGAGGGAAGGCTGCCCAGCTCGATGGTACCGGTGAGGTGGCGGGGCTGCGCTCCGTCACCCGACAGGATGCTCCGCGCGAGCCATTCCTGCTCGGAGAGCCCCTCTTCGGGCGTGCCGATGGCCTCCGCCCCGGCGTTGGCCACCAGATAGAGGCGGCCCGAGAGCTGCCCGAGCTGCAGGGCAAAGCCGTCGCCTGCGGCCGTCAGCCCCTCGAAGCGTGCGCTCAGCCGTCCCTGCTCGAACAGGTAGGCGTCGAGCCGGTCGACCGACTCTTCGCCCTGTGCGGTCTGAGCTCCGTCGGCGAATGCCTCGAGCTGCGGGCGGAGCTTCCGAACGCCGGCGCCGGGTGCTGTCGTCCCGTCGTCGGGCGACGTGCAGGCGTGGAGCGTGCCGCCAACAAGCGCAAGTGTCGGGATGAGGCGTATGAAGGTGTTGCGTAGAATCATCGTTTTGGGGTGAATGGTCTGTTTCGGGATAAAGGCTCCCGACTGAAGCCGGGAGCCCTGAAGGGTGTTTGTCGGGTGGCCTTACCGGCGGGCGGGGGTGAGCTCCGTGTCGCCGCCCTCTTCCCACTCGTCGAAGGAGAGGCTGACCTCGACGTCGATGACATCCTTGCGCACGGTGAGCGTGTAGACGGTGTTGCGGCGGATGTCCCCGTCGATGGCCTTCGAGAGGCTCTTCTCCACGCCGTCGATTTCAGCCTCGATGGTCACCTCGAGACCCTCGTTGCTCTGCTCGTAGAGGTACATCACACCCTGGGTGTTTGCCGTCAGCGGCTCGTCGAAGCGCACGCTGCTCTCGGCGCGCTCCACACCCTCAGGCGAGAGGCTGCCGGCGTCGGAGGTGAAGAGGAGACCCTTTCCGGCGGTATTCTTCATCGTGATGCTCTTGATGCGGGCTACGCCGGCCGTCTTGACCTGCAGGTCGAAGCGAGCCACACCGCGCTTGAGCGTAACGGGAATCGTCGTCTGCGAAGAGGACATCTCGTCGAGCTTCACGCTGCCCGTGAAGAAGTGAACGGGGGCCTCGCGGTCGAGCGCCATGGTCTGCTTGAGCCACGACTGCTCGTCGAGCGACTGGCTCTGGAGCTCGTGGAGGTCAATCTGGTTGCCCGTGTTGGCCAGGACGTAGAGCGTGCCCGAGTGGCTGTCGAGCTGGAGCGCGTATCCCGAGCCCGATGCCTGAATGTTGTCGTAGATGTGCGTCATACGGCCCTCTTCGAAGATGCAGGCCTTGAAGTCGGTGATTTCGTTCTCGCCGGCAAGGCTCTGTCCGGCGCCTTCGTAGTCGGCCATGCGGAGCGAGAGCACGGTGCCCGCGGCGGGCATGCCCGGAGTCTGCTCCTTTTCGGCGCAGGCTACCAGGGCCAGGTTCGAGATGAGAAGTGCTGCGGTGGTTGCTTTTGCAATCGTGTTCATGGTCTTTGTTCCCCTTTTTTGAATTGATTAGTACTGCTTTGTATTCCAGGTTTCGGTTCGGATTTGTCCGGTTCCGTTCCGGTTTCTCTTGGTCGGGCGCTTCGGCTGCCGCTAATCGTAGATATACTCCACGGGGGTCTTGATGCAGCGGATGGAGCGCGTCTTGGTGGCGTTCTGACTCACATACTTGAGCCAGTTCTGGTTGGGGCGGTCGCTCTGGGCATAGCCCTCCATCGACCAGGTCTTTCCGCTGTTGCCCCAGGTGGCCATCAGCAGGTTCATGCGGGCGATGTTGCCCGGAGTGGTGTTCCACTGGTGCCCCAGTCCATAGAGCACCCAGTGGTTGGTGCCGTCGGTGAACTCATAGAGGGTGACGGTGCCGTAGGTTGCCCCGAGAAACTCCGCCTCGCGCTCGATGATGCGCACCCAGACGCGGTCCTGCGTGCGGTTCCAGAAGGGGCGCTCGCCGATGCCGCCGAGGTTGAAGTTGTCGTTGGCGCTGAAGTAGCCGTAATCCGCATGGTCGGGAATCCGGTATCCGTCGGGCGCCATCGCGGTGGGGTCGAGCGTTCCGAAGTTGCCGGCCGTCTCCTGCATCCCTTCGTGGTAGAAGGCCTCGCCGTTGTGGCGCAGCGGGAGCCCGTCGGGGTTGCCGCCCTGGTACTGCTCGCCCATGAGTGCCAGCAGCTGCTCGTTGTCGCATGCGGCCAGGAAGTCGGCCAGCTCGGCCTCGGTGGCGGGGTCCTCCTGAATCGTGACCTGCTCCTCGAAACGCTTCACGTTGCCCCGCAGGTTGTACTTGCACCACCAGTTGCGGCCGATTTCGACCACCGGGAGGCCCCAGTTGCGGCGGCGGATGGTGTAGCGCTCCTCGGGGGAGCCGTCGTTGAGGTCGACGATGAGGCGCGCCTCCTGCACGCGGCCGTCGGCCTTCGGGTCGTTGGGCTTCCAGCCCCCCAGCAGGCGGTATTCATCCTGCGCGGGCTCGAGCTTCATCCAGAGCGCCTCGTCGGCATCGAACTCGAGCCGGGCCTCGGCCCCCTCGGGGAGCGAGAGGGTGGCCAGTTCGCCGTCGATGTAGCGGTCGAAGTCGCAGACTCCCTCGCTGTCGAAGGTGATTTGCCCCCTCATCCGAATCGGGTTCTCCTCGAAGATGAGGACGACGCGTCCCGAGCGGAGGTTGCCGCGCAGCAGGTCGAGGCAGAGGTATCCCTCGCCTTGGCCCGGCATGAAGAGTCGCTTCTCGACCGAGACGGCCGCCACGCGTTCTACGCCGCGGGTCAGCTCTTCGGGCGTTGCCGTGACGCCGTCTATATGCCCCTCGATGCGGAGCTCCGAGTCGGGCTCGGCCAGCAGCACCAGCCGGAAGCGGTTCTCGGCGTGCGCGATGCGGACCGTGTCGCGCAGTTCGTTGACCCGGACGCCGTCGGGCAGCTCCGAGGCCTCGAGGTCGATGAGCCCCCGCAGGTCGGGACGGCTCTCGACGCTGTCGCCCGTCAGCCAGCCGTCGGCCTCAATCTCCACGCGGAGTTCGCTCCCCTGGCCGCGCACCTGCAGCGTGTAGGTGGTGTTGCGGCGGATTTCAGCGGGCAGTGCCGCCTCCATCCGGTGCCAGCCTCCGCCGAAGCGGACCACCACCTCGGCCGTGAGTGCCGCCTCGCTCTGTTCGGCCAGATAGAGCAACGTCTCGCGTCCGTTGACAAGCGGCGTGTCGCCGTATTCGCGGCGGAACTCCGTCGTCGAGGCCGTCGGCGGTGTGGTCACATCGCTCCGGCCGTTGACGTAGCCCTGGTCGGCCGCGCCTCGGAGCACGACGCTGTGGACCTCCACGCCGGCATCGGTCGATGCGAGGTCGAGCCGGGCCACGCTCCGCGTCAGAGCGACGGTGAGCGTGCGCTCCGCAGCCGAAAGTTCGGCCGAGCCGGTCATCGTGAGGCCGTCGGCCGTCATCGCCGCGGTGGGCGCCTCGGCGGCGAGGAACTCCTCGAGGGTGGTCACGTCGGGCTGCATCTCCTCGAAGACTTTTGCCGGCGGGTTGGCAACGAAGTAGATGCTCCCCGAGCGGGCCCGCAGGTGGAAGGTGCGGCTCGAGCCGGTGAATGTCGCCTCGCTTGCGGCGATTTCCCGAAGCCGCCCCTGCTCGAAGCGGAAGCCCACGACGGTACCCAACTGCATGTCGTCGGCCGTGACGCGGGCGGTGCCGAGCGGTGTGGAGGTCGATGCGGCAGCCTCGAAGCGGACCGTCACGCCGCCTGCGGCGCCGTCGGGCGTCGCGAGCTCCTGCCCCGTGTGGCAGCCCGTCAGGAGTGGGAGCAGAAGGCCCCGGAGGGCATATTTCATAAGGGTCGTTTTCATCGTGCGTATCAGTATAGATTCGGGTTCTGCGAACTGTTGAGGTACGAGGGCGAGTCGATGGGCATCTGGTCGATGTGGTTGACGTAGAAGTGGTTCATCAACTCCTGGGCCCACGGGCCGTAGGTGAAGGAGCTGCTGTGGCTGTAACCCATCACGTGGCCCAGCTCGTGGAACATGATTTCGCAGGAGTAGGTGTTGAAGTAGTGCTGCAGCCACGCCTGCTGGTAGGCTCCGAAGACTGTGCCGCCGCCCAGTCCGACGATGCCGTTGCCCGGGTATACGAGACCGACACTCAGCGTCCGGGCCTGGCGCATTTGGCGCAGAACGGTTTCAGCCGTCACCTTGTCGTTGACGCCGCCGTTGCCGTAGAGACGGTCCTCGTTGGCGCGGAGAATCTCCTCGTGCTCGGGCATGTCAATCATGTAGGTGAAGTTGAGGAAGAGGGCCACCACTTCACGACAGTGCACCGGGCGGATTCCCATCCAGTTGCCGTCGGGACCTCCGTCCGGACGGTCGGGGTCGCCGCCGTAGAGTCCGAAGCTGATATTCCAGCCGTGGATAATCCCCTGGAGCTTGGCCCAGTAGGGGTCGCTCGATACGATGCGGTACTCGATGGCGGCCAGCTGTTCGGGCGTCATCCGCTCGACGCGCATCAGCCGTCCCGACTCGGAGCGGAAGATGCAGGCGCGCTGCGTGAGCGGCATCTCGCCGTAGAAGTCGGCAAAGGCGGGGATGTGGTCGAAATAGGCCAGGTCGAGGTACTCGCTGCCGGCTCCCGGAATGAGCGCCCGGACCGTTACGTCGCTCAGCGGGCGGGGCGAGTAGAAGCGGGCGTGGAAGCGCCCGTCATCGGCCACCGAGAGCTGAAGCGGTGCCGCAGTGTTGAACTTGCGCTGGGCCGGGTCGGCGTAGACGCTCTTGGGCTCGTCGTCCTGGAGGATGAGCGAGTGGTCGCTCGTGCGGTAGTACTGCTCCGAGACGAACATCGTGCCCGAAGGGTCGTCGGGGTGGATTACCCCGGTGTGAATCGGGCCGATATGGTTCGCCTCGAGCCGCTCGAGTTCGAAGCCGAAGGTGCGGCGCACCTCGTAGCCCAGATAGTTCCGCGTGAAGAGCTCGATGGTACCGCGCAGCGGCTCCCCGTCGACCGTCGGGGGGAAGAGGTACGACTGCTGCTCGTCGAGCGTCAGTGCGATGTCCGCCCCGTCGCTCTCTCCCGAGAAGGCGCCGCCGCCCGAGAACCGCGTGCGGAAGCGGGGAGCCTCCACCTCGGCCTGTTTCTCAAGGACCGCGGCGGCGACGTAGGGGTTGTTGTAGGTGAACGAGAAGTCCGTGCGGCCGATGATGCGGCGCTGTACGGGCGTCTGCTCGACGACGGCCTCCTGCACCTGGCCCGCGTCGGTCGTCCGCGAGATGACGCTGAAGGGGCTCTGCGAGTAGAAGTACTCGGCCTGAAGCGGGCGGTCGAGCGTCTCGGGGAAGCTCAGCCAGAGGTCGTCCATATGACGCATGCGGTGGAAGCGTACGCCGTCCCGGTCGCTGTTGCCGCGGATGCCCAGAATCAGCAGTTGGTACTCCCCCTCGCGGAGCCCTTCGATGCGCATCTGCGAAGTGGCGGCGTCGTAGATGCCCTTGAGCTCCCCGACGATGTTGCCGTCGCTGTCCGCCACGCCGAACTCCACGCGGTCATAATCCGTTGCGCGGAGCGATGCCGCACGGCTCTCCGCCGCGGCATACTCCTCACACTGCAGCTCGAAGACCACGCCGCCGCTCTGCTGCGGACGCGGTGCCGGCTGCGGCTCTTCGCTCTGGCACGCGACCAGCATCACGAGGCCGGCCAGAAGGATGGTTATTCTTTTGCTCATTTGTCCTTTTGTTGCGCTGTTTGGTGCGTCGGGCAAAATTTCGGGTCGGGGTTCGTTTCGGCGTCGTACTTTTTCGTATCTTTGCCTCTGTTCCCGGACCCTCTTCCGAAGCGGGTTTCTCCGCTGCGGCGAGCCCTCCGATTCCATTTCGACCGCAAAACTACGACCACGATACGACGAAATCCGTAACAAATGTTACGAAGGGTGTCAAGTTGTTGTAAACCATATTGATATGGAACAAAAAATTTCCGATATGCCTCTTTTCCGCGGCAGCGACCCGGCCGTGGTCACGCGTATTCTCCACGAACTGCCCGGCCGTCTGGCCTCCTACGCCAAGGGCGACCTGATTGCCCTGCAGAACAGCGTCTGCCGCTCGGTCTTTCTCCTCTGCGAAGGGAGCGTCTACGCCCGGATGACCAACGATGAGGGCAAGGAGTTCACGCTCGATGCCCTGACGGCTCCCGACGTGCTGGCCTCGACCTTTGTCTTCGGCACCGAGAGCATCTTTCCCGTGACGATTATCGCCAATTCGGACTGCAAGTTGTGGGTGATGAGCCGCGAGTGTCTGCTCGAACTCATCGAGCAGGACAAGGTCGTGCTGCGCAACTTCCTGACCGTGCTGTCGGACCACAGCCTCTTCCTGAGCCGGAAAATCCACGAATTCGCCCTGCAGAGCCTCTCGTCGCGCGTGGTGGGCTACCTGCAGCGCAACCGCGTGATTCAGAATCTGCAGGAGGTGGCCTTCATCCTCGGCGTTGCGCGCCCCTCGCTCTCGCGCACGGTCGCCCAGATGGTGGCGCAGGGGACGCTCCGCAAGGCGGACGACGGGTATGTGCTGGCACGCGGTGTCGGCGCCGGGCACATGGCCATAAAGTGACCCACCCCTTCAGCCGCGCCATCCCTCGGTTGAAACAAGGAAGCGCACCTCCCTTTGGGGAGATGCGCTTCCTTGTTTTTGTTCGGTCCGGGTTATTGGGCTGCCGTGCGAATCCGGTAGCTGGTTACCGGGGTGGTGCGGGTTCCCGTATCGCTGTCGTATCCGAAGATGAAGTAGGTGTACTCCGTGTCGGCCTGAAGACCCGAGAAGGGTTCGTCCAGAATGCCGTAGTGGATGTAGAGCGAGATGTACCACGCCTCGTCAATCATCTTCCGGGTGATTTCCTCCTCCGTGAGTCCTTCGTAGTCGGACGACAGTTTCAGGTCGGAGAAGTACCGCATCTGCTTGTCGGCCGGGATGACGTGGATGTCGGCCGAATCGGAGGTGAGGTTCGAGTGCGAAATCTTGAAGAGCTGGCTCGGGTCCTCCCACTCGGGCGAGGTGAAGGTGAGCGTAAAGGGCTTGGTGGTCGGCATGTCGTGCTCGTAGCCGAAGGCTATGGCCGTATATTCGGTCCCGGGCGAGAGCTCCGCGTCGAAGTCCAGCGTTCCGCAGTCGACAAAGGCCAATGCGTAGCCCGGCAGCGAGAGGGCCTTCTCAATCATCGCGTCGTCGTCGAGTCCGGCGAATTCGGCCGAGGGTGCCACGTAGGAGAAGTAGTAGGCCTCGTCGTTGGTCGGGGTGAAGGTTACGGTGGCGGTGTCGGAGGTGAGGTTCGAGACCTTGATGTCGATTCCGAGTTCGGGAACGTCGAGGTGGCCCGAGCGGAACTCGTTTCGGAAGAGCCCCGTGGTAACCTGCATCGAACCGTATTCGAATCCGAAGGCGAAGGCAACGTAGTCCATGTCGGGGTAGAGGTCCTGACGGTAGGCCTCGTCGCCCGAGGTGAGGTAGAAGCTCAGCAGTCCGCTCGCCTTGGCGTTGGCTACGGCCCGGGCGATGAACTCCTCGTCCGTGAGCCCCTCGAATTGGTGAGCCGGCTCGACCGAATAGAAATAGGTGGCGTTCTTGTCCGAAGGGATGAATGCAACCTGTGCCGTCTCGGGGGTGATGTCCTCGACGGTGATTTCCACGGTGAGCTCCGAGAGCTCGCGGGCGCTCTTGAAGACCTTGCGCGAGAGCGAGGTGAAGGCCTGTTGCGACTCGGCGTCGTATCCGAAGGCGAAGAGCAGGTATTCGGTATCGGGCGTCAGCATGTCGAAGGTGCGGGTGGCGTCGCCCTTCAGCAGCGATGTGCCGTCGATGCCCTCCTTGACCAGCTCCTCGACCAGCTTTTTGAGGCACTCCTCGTCGCCCAGCTCGAGGTATGCGGCAGCCGGACGCAGCAGTGCGGCATATTCGATGTCGCCGTCCTGCGGTGCGAACGACGCCTCGACCGAGGTGGTTTCAATCGTTCCGAGCGTGATGGCTATCTGGGGCGTCTCGTTGCTCAGCGTGCGGAAGGATTTGCGCACCAGGTTCGAGGTCACCGTGCCGTCGTTGCGCATGCCGTACCCGTAGACGCAGTAGGCCGAGTTGGGGGAGAGTGCCCCCGAGGTGGTGACGGTCGTCCCCTTGTCGAGCCGCAGGTCGAGGTATTCGCTCAGCGTGAATCCGAGCGTGCGGGCCTCCTCCTCGAAGAAGGCGCGGTCGGCGGCGCGGATTTCCTCGTCGGAGCGGCCGTCGACCTGGTCGGCCGGGCTGATTCTCAGGTAGTAGGTCTCCTCGGTCTGCGTCGACGAACTTTCGACCTGCACGCCGATGTCGCTGATGTGCAGAATCTTGATGCTGAGCACATCCTCCAGCCTCCGTTCGCCGGTCGTGAGTGTGATTTCGCTCCATTCCGACGGCAGCAGGCTCTTGTTTTCGGCCGCCGGGCAGGCTCTGACGCGGAGCGTATAGGATGTCGAGGGGGTAAGGTCCGAGGCGAAGAAACTGTGGTTGGTCGTCTCACCGCTGGTGCTGTTGAACTCCCACTCGTAGTGCGCGGCCCGTTCGACCGCCTCCCAGCGCACTTCGAGCGAGGTGTCGGTCGTCTCCCCGGCTGTGAGCACCGGGGCCTTGAGTGCCGTGGGGTCGGGTTCGTCGCTCTTTTCGCACGACGGGGCAGCCAGCATCAGCATCGGCAGCGACAACAGGAATACACTCCGATACGTCAGGGTACGGAGAATTTCTTTGAAAAAGGTTTTCATAGGTTGTTTTTAAGGGTTTATGGGTGAAATCAAATATAGACAAAAAAAATTGCTTCGATGCATCACCGGACCTTTCAGCCTATTTTCCCCTCTTTATCGGCATAAAAAATCCCTGCCAGAGACTCTCTGACAGGGACTGCATTTGGCGGGAAGAGTATGGACTACTTCTTCTGGGCCATGTAGTTCTTCACATAGTGGTGGTGCGAACCGAAGCGCTCGAATGCGGCGCGGTCGAGCTCCTCCTGGGCCGAGGGGTGTGCCACCGAGATAATCAGGCGGGCACGCTCCTGGAGCGTCTTGCCGTAGAGGTCCACGGCACCGTTCTCGGTGACGAACCAGTGGATGTGGTTGCGCGTGGTAACCACACCGGCACCCGGCGTCAGCACGGGGGCAATCTTCGAAACACCCTTGTTCGTAATCGAAGGCATGGCGATGATGGCCTTGCCGCCCTTCGAGAGCGAGGCTCCGTAGACGAAGTCAATCTGACCGCCGACGCCCGAATAGAACTTCGTGCCCAGCGAGTCGGCGCATACCTGACCCGTCAGGTCAACCTGCAGCGCCGAGTTGATGGCCGTCACGCGGTCGTTCTTGGCGATGATGTAGGGGTCGTTCGTGTAGCCGACGTCCATCATCAGCACGCCCGGGTTGTCGTCGATGAAGTCGTAGACGCGCTGCGAACCCATCAGGAAGGTCGATACCATCTTGCCCTTGTCGATGTTCTTAGCCTCGCCGTTGATGACACCCTTCTCAACCAGCGGCAGTACGCCGTCGGCGAACATCTCGGTGTGGATACCGAGGTTCTTGTGGTTGCCCAGCTGTGCCAGCACGGCGTTGGGAATGGCGCCGATACCCATCTGCAGCGTAGCGCCGTCCTCGATGAGCGCCGCGCAGTGCTTGCCGATGGCCGTCTCAATCTCGTTGGGCTCGGTGAAGTGTGCCTCCATGAGCGGCGTGTCGTCCTGAACGAAGAGGTCGATTTTCGAGACGTGAATCATCGCGTCACCGAAGGCGCGGGGAACGTGCTTGTTCACGACGGCAATGACGTGCTCGGCCGTCTCGACGGCAGCCAGCGTGGCGTCGACCGACGTACCCAGCGATACGTAGCCGTGCTTGTCGGGGGCCGAGACCTGAATCATGGCCACGTTGCAGGGAACCACTCCCGAACGGTAGAGACGCTGCGTCTCGCTCAGGAAGATGGGAATGTAGTCGGCGTAGCCGCTCTGGGTCACCTTGCGGACGTTGCCGCCTACGAAGAACGAATCGAGCTGGAAGACCCCCTCGAACTTCGGGTCGGCATAGGGTGCCGGGCCCTCGGTGTGCAGGTGGTGGATGTGTACATCCTTCAGCTCGCCCGCCTCGCCGCGTGCGCACATGGCGTTGATGAGGCACTGGGGTGCCGATGCTACGGAGCTCAGGTGGACGTGGTCGCCCGACTTGATGACCTTGACGGCCTCCTCCGGTGTCGTGAATTTGATTTGGGTGTTCATTGTGTGTGTAAATTTTTGGTATTAGGCCTTTAGTTTTGGTTGTTGCCGTTTCCGGGGTGCGGTTCCCGCCGGCGCTGTGCCGCTCCGATGCCCGCTGCACATGCTTGCGGAGTCGGGCGGGGGAGCGCTCTGCGCCGGGTCGGTGCCGCTGTTCTCTCTACGCGGGTTACTTGGTCCGTTTTACCTCGACCTGCTCGTATCCCTCGATGATGTCGCCAATCTTGACGTCGTTGAACGATTCGATGTTCAGACCGCAGTCCTGACCCGAGGTGACCTCCTTGACGTCGTCCTTGAAGCGCTTGAGCGAACCCAGCTTGCCGGTGTAGATGACGATACCGTCGCGGATGACACGAATCGGGGTGTTGCGCGTGAGCTTGCCTTCGCGGACGATGCAGCCCGCAACGGTGCCCACCTTCGAAATCTTGAAAATCTCCATCACCTCGACCGAAGCCACAATCTCCTCCTTCATCACCGGCTCGAGCATGCCCTCGATGGCATCCTTGATGTCGTTGATGGCGTCGTAGATAATCGAGTAGAGGCGGATTTCAATCTCCTCGCTCTCGGCCAGTTTGCGGGCGGCGGCCGACGGACGCACCTGGAAGCCGACGATGATGGCGTTCGAGGCGGCGGCCAGCAGCACGTCGGACTCCGAAATCTGACCTACGGCGGCGTGGATGACGTTCACCTGGACGCTCTCCTTCGAGAGCTTGATGAGCGAACCCGACATCGCCTCGACCGAACCGTCCACGTCGCCCTTGACGATGATGTTCAGCTCCTTGAACGAGCCGATGGCGATGCGGCGGCCGATTTCGTCGAGCGTCACGTGCTTCTGGGTCATGATGCCCTGCATGCGCTGCAGCTGCTCGCGCTTGTTGGCGATTTCGCGGGCCGAACGGTCGTCGTCCATCACGTTGAATGAGTCACCGGCCTGCGGCGCGCCGTTCAGACCGAGCACCTGGACCGGCGTCGAGGGACCGGCCTCGGTCACCTTCTTGCCGTTCTCGTTGAACATCGCCTTGACACGGCCCGTGTAGGTTCCCGACAGGATGACGTCGCCCACGTGGAGCGTACCGCCCTGCACGAGCACCGTCGAGACGTAGCCGCGCCCCTTGTCGAGCGTCGACTCGATGACCGTACCGACCGCCTTCTTGTTGGGGTTGGCCCTCAGGTTGAGCATCTCGGCCTCGAGCAGCACCTTCTCGAGCAGTTTGTCGAGGTTGATGCCCTTCTTGGCCGAAATCTCCTGGTCCTGATACTTGCCGCCCCACGACTCGACCAGGTAGTTCATTTGGGCGAGCTGCTCCTTGATGTGGTCGGGGTTGGCACCCGGCTTGTCGATTTTGTTGATGGCGAAGACCATCGGCACACCGGCCGCCTGGGCATGGTTGATGGCCTCGATGGTCTGCGGCATGACGTTGTCGTCGGCCGCCACGATGATGATGGCGACGTCGGTCACGGCGGCGCCGCGGGCACGCATGGCGGTGAAGGCCTCGTGACCCGGCGTATCGAGGAAGGTAATCTTCTGTCCGTTGAGCTCCACGCTGTAGGCACCGATGTGCTGCGTGATACCGCCCGCCTCGCCTTCGATGACGTTCGTCTTGCGGATGTTGTCCAGCAGCGAGGTCTTACCGTGGTCGACGTGACCCATCACCGTCACGATGGGCGGACGCGGAACGAGGTCTTCCTCCTTGTCCTCGTCGTTGTGGATGGCCTCCTGAATCTCCACCGATACGAACTCGACCTTGAAGCCGAACTCCTCGGCGACGACCACCAGCGCCTCGGCGTCGAGCCGCTGGTTGATGGATACCATCAGACCCAGGTTCATGCAGGCGGTGATGACCTCCGTAGGCGATACGTTCATCATCGTGGCCAGCTCGCTCACGGTGACGAACTCGGTCACCTTCAGCGTCGAACGTTCCTGTTCCTCGCGTTCGAACTCCTCGTTCATGCGCTCGGCGACCGCCTCGCGCTTGTCCTTGCGGTATTTTGCGCTCTTGCTCTTGGCACCCTTGGCCGTCAGTCGGGCCAGCGTATCCTTGACCTGCTTCGATACCTCCTCGTCGCTCACTTCGGGACGGACGATGGGTTTCGGGGCCTTGTTGTTCTTGTTCTTGTTGCGGCGGCCTTCGCCCGGCTTGGGCTGATTCTGCTGGTTCTGCTGGCCGCCCGGACGGTTCTGGCCGCCCTGACCGTTGCCGCCCCTGTTACCCTGGGCATTGCCGCTCTTCTGGGCGCTCTTCGTCACGTCGACCTTCTCCTTCTGCAGGCGCTTGCGCTTGTGGCGTCCGCCCGGAACGAAGCCCGAGACATCCATCGTGCCGAGCACCTGAGGTCCGGCCAGCGGCGTGATGGTCGGACGGAAAACGTTGTCCTTCGGAGCCTCGGCCGGAGCCGCTTCGGCAGCCTTGGGCGCCGTTTCGGCCGGCTGGGCTGCCGGCGTTGCTACGGCGGGGCGGGGTGTTTCGACCGCCTTGGGTGCCGTTTCAGCGGCGGGGGCAGGGGCCGGTGCCGCAGCCTCGCTCTTCTCAACCTTCGGCTCGGCGGCGGGTGCGGCCGGCTGTGCGGGAGCGGCCGGTTTCGGCGCCTCGGCCTTCGGCTCGGCGGTCTGTACGGGACGGTTTGCGGCAGCGGCAGCCGTTGCCGCGCCTTGTGCAGGCTCGGTATGGGCGACCTGAGCCTTCGGTTTGGGATTCAGGTCGATTTTGCCGAGGAACTTGGGCTGCGGAATCTCATCCTTCACGCTGATGACGTGGCTCTTGATGACCACCTCCTTCTCCTCCTCGCGCTCCTTCTGTCTGGCGGCCTCCAGAGTCACGGTGCCCTGTTTCATCGAAATCCGTTCGCGGACACTTTCCCGGGCGTTGCCGGCGTTGCGGTTGGCGCCGAACTCCTTCTCCAGCACGGCGTAGGTCTCCGCGTCGACCAGCGTATTGGGCGACCCGTCGCTTTTGATGCCCTTCTTCTGCAGGAAGTCCGTGATGGTGTTGAGCCCCACCTTGAACTCCTTTGCAACCTGAATGAGCCTTAATTTTCTTTCGTTACCCATAATATCTCTTCTCTCCTTTCTTGCTTTAAGTTACTCTTCGAATTCGGCCTTGAGAATCTCGACGACCTTCTGTGCCTGCTCCAGTTCGAGGTCGGCGCGGTTGGCAATCTCCTCGACGGGGAGTTCCAGCACGCTCTTGGCCGTATCGCAGCCGGCGGCCTTCAGCGCGTCGATAATCCATCCGTCGATTTCGTCGGCGAATTCCGTGAGGGCGACGTCCTCCTCCTCGACTTCGCGGTAGACGTCGATGTCGTAACCCGTGAGCATCTTCGAAAGGCGGATGTTCAGACCGCCCTTGCCGATGGCCAGCGAGACCTGGTCGGGCTTGAGGTATACCGAAGCGGTCTTCTTCTCCTCGTCGATGGTAATCGATGAAATCTTGGCGGGGTTGAGTGCGCGCTGAATCATCAGCTGCGGGTTGGAGGTGTAGTTCACCACGTCGATGTTCTCGTTGCGCAGCTCCTTGACAATCGAGTAGATGCGCGAGCCCTTCATGCCGACGCATGCGCCCACGGGGTCGATGCGTTCGTCGTAGGACTCGACGGCCACCTTGGCGCGCTCGCCGGGGATGCGGACAATCTTCTTGATGGTAATCAGACCGTCGAAGATTTCGGGCACCTCCTGCTCGAAGAGCCGCTCGAGGAACTGGGGCGCCGTGCGCGAAAGGATGATGCGCGGCTGATTGTTGTTCATCTCCACGCTCTTGACAATGGCCTTGATGGTGTCACCCTTGCGGTAGAAGTCGTTGGGAATCTGCTCGGCCTTCGGGAGGATGAGCTCGTTTTCCTCGTCGTCGAGGACCAGCACCTCCTTCTTCCATACCTGGTAGACCTCGCCCGTGACGATTTCGCCCACCTTCTCCGAATACTTCTCGTAGAGGTTGGCCTTCTCGAGGTCGAGGATGCGCGAGGCCAGATTCTGACGGAGCGAGAGCACCGTACGGCGGCCGAACGACGAGAGCTTGATTTCGTCGGCATACTCGTCGCCGATTTCGTAGGTCGGGTCGATGGCCTTGACCTCCGAGACGGCAATCTGCATGTTGGGGTTCTCCACGGCGCCGTCCTCGACGACGGTGCGGTTGCGCCAGATTTCGAGGTCGCCCTTTTCGGGGTTGATGATGACGTCGAAATTCTCGTCGGTTTCATACTGCTTCTGCAGCGCGTGGCGGAAGACGTCCTCCAGCACGCCAATCATCGTGCTCTTGTCGATGTTCTTCAACTCCTTGAACTCGGCAAAGTTGCTGATAAGGTTGAGATTGTCCATTGTCGTTCTATGTTTTTTTGTTTTGTTTCCGATTTAGTCTTCATCCGCCTCAATCCGTCTCATGGAGGCGCGGCGGCTCCGGCGCTATTTGAAATCGAGATACTCCTTGGTGTATTTGACCTCGGTGAAGGGGTAGGTGCGGCTCACCGTGACGCTCTGCTTGCGCTTCTTGCCCTCGACGGCCTGCTTCTCCTCGTAGGAGAGGGTGATGCCCTGGTCGTCGGCGGCGTCGAGCCGTGCAAGAATCTTCGTGCCGTTGAGCAGCAGCACCTCGACCGAGCGGCCGATGAGCTTGCGGTACTGGCGCAGCTGTTTGAGCTCCGAGCCGATGCCGGCCGAAGCGACCGTGAGCGAGAAATCCTCGTTGTCGCGGTCGAGCACCTCCTCGATGGCGCGGTTCAGGTCGGCACAGGTGTCGATGTCGACCGACGTGTCGCTGTCGATGAGCAGTTCGATGTCGTTGCCCGCCGTGCAGGTGCAGCTCACCACGAACATGTCCGTTCCAGCGAGCCGGCTCTCGGCCAGTGCGATGATTTTCTGAGTATCTATCATAGTCTCTTGTTGTGCTTCGTTCGGTTTCGGTTTCGGCTTTTCCGCCGGTCTTCGGGTTTCAGGTCCTTTGGTCTTCAAGTTCCTCGGCCTCCCGGTCCTTCAGCCTCCTGATTCCTTGGTCTTTTTCTCCCCCTGCCTCTCTCGCCCCCCCCTGGCTCCCGTGCTCGCATCCTCCTCCTTGTTCGCTCCGGCCTTGCCCGCTCGGCCCTTTTCTCCTTTGTCCGTGCCTGCGGACGCCTCATCGGCCGTTGTGGAGGGTGGCCCTTTTTCGGGGCGAAAGCCCGGATGGGGTGGGGTATTACTACGAAATAAGGGGACTTTTGCGTCCCCTTACTGCGTGCATTCGTCTTTCGACAATGCAAATATAGGATTAATTTCCGAAGAAACCAACACTTTCTTCGAAAAAACCGTGTAAACTATGCTTTTTCCGCATCGGCCGCATAGGGCTTGATGATTCCGCGCTGCGACGAGCGGATGAATTGCAGCAGTGCGTCGCGGTCGTCGCTCTGGGGAATCTGACGCTCCACCTCCTCGCAGCCGGCCAGATAGTTCAGCCCGCTCTGGAAGAGGATGCGGCAGGCGTCGTGGATTTCGCCGATGCGCTGCGGCGTGAATCCGCGGCGCGAGAGACCAATCTTGTTGATGCCGGCGAAGCGCAGCGTATCGTTGCGGACGATGACGTAGGGCGGAATGTCCTTGCCTACCAGCGCGCCGCCCTGGACCATCGCATGGGCGCCGATGCGCACCCACTGGTGTACGGCCACGTGGCCGCCGATAACGCACCAGTCACCCACCTCGACCTCGCCGGCCAGCGAAACGCGGTTGGCGATGACGCAGTGATTGCCCACCACGTCGTCGTGAGCGATGTGCACGTAGGCCATGATGAGGTTGTGGTCACCCACGACGGTCTTGCCGCGCGAGGCGGTGCCGCGGCTGATGGTCACATACTCGCGGATGTCGTTGTAGTCGCCGATTTCAGCGGTCGTGACCTCTCCGGCGAACTTCAGGTCCTGCGGCAGGCAGGCAATCGAAGCGGCCGTATGGATTTTGCACCCCTTGCCGATGCGGGCGCCGTCGTGAATCACGGCGCCGGGGCCAATCCAGCAGTCATCGCCGATGACCACGTCGCCGGCAATGCAGGCAAAGGGCTCGACGGTGACGTTGGCACCGAGTTTTGCGTCGGGATGTACGTATGCTAACTTGCTAATCATATATAGGAATATCGTCGTTTGTCCGGCAGCGCATGGAGACCGGGTGACGGCAGAGGGCCTCCCGCAGCAACCGGCTGCAGAAGGCCCCTCCGTACGGGTTTTACTTCTTGTTCTTGACAATCTGGGCCATCAGCGTAGCCTCGCAGGCGAGCGTCTCGCCGACGAAGGCCTTGGCCTCGACCAGAGCGACACCCCGGCGGATGGGCTCGAGCAGATGGATTTCGAACTGCAGCGTATCGCCGGGAACGACCTTGTGCTTGAACTTCGCGCCGTCAATCTTCATGAAATAGGTCGAGTAGTTCTCCGGGTCGGGAACGCTGCGCAGCACCATGATGCCGCTGCACTGGGCCATCGCCTCGACAATCAGCACGCCTGGCATGACGGGCTCCTCGGGGAAGTGTCCCACGAAGAAGGGCTCGTTCATCGTGACGTTCTTGATGCCGGCCACCGACGTGCTGTCGCAGTGGAAGATGCGGTCGATGAGCAGGAAGGGTGGGCGGTGGGGCAGCATGCGACGGATGTCGTTGATGTCGTAGAGCGCCGGCTTGCGGCAGTCGTAGTAGTAACGCGGCTTCTCGCCCGCCTTGCGGATGGTGTGCTTGAGCTGGCGCATGAACTCCGTGTTGGCGAAGTGGCCGGGGCGGGTGGCCCATACGCGGCCCTTGATGCGCTGGCCCAGCAGGGCGAAGTCGCCCAGCAGGTCGAGCAGCTTGTGGCGTGCCAGCTCGTTGTTGAAGCGCAGCTCGAGGTTGTTCAGATAACCCCCCGTGATGCGGATATCGGGTTTGTTGAAGATTTTCTTGAGGTGCTCCAGCTGCTCGTCGGGTACGGGATTCTCCACCACGACGATGGCATTGTCCAGGTCGCCGCCCTTGATGAGGTTCATCTTCATCAGCGGCTCAAGCTCGTGCAGGAAGACGAAGGTGCGGCAGGGGGCGATTTTGGCCGTGTAGTCGTCACCGGGGTTGAAGGTGGCGTACTGGTTGCCGATGATTTTCGAGTTGTAGTCGACGTGGAGCGATACGGAGAATTCGTCGTCGGGGAAGAGGATGATGGCCACGCCCTTCTCGGGAATCGTGTAGACCATCTTCTCGGTCACCTGGAAGTATTTGCGTTCCGCCTCCTGCTCCTCGAGGCCCGTCTGGCTGATGGCCTGTGCGTATTCGCGTGCCGAGCCATCCATGATGGGGGTCTCCGGGGCGTCGATGTCGATGACGGCATTGTCCACACCCAGTGTCCAGAGGGCCGACATGACGTGCTCGATGGTGCTGACCCGGTTGCCGGCATGCTCGATGGTCGTGCCGCGCGAGGTATCCACTACGTAGTCGCAGAGCGCCGGAATCTCGGGGCAGCCCTCGAGGTCGATGCGCCGGAATACGATGCCGCGGTCGGCCTGAGCGGGACGGATGGTCATGTTCACGCTGACGCCGGTATGTAAGCCCTTTCCCGAAAAGGAGATGGGAGCCTTGAGCGTTTGTTGTTTGGTAGACATAGGCGGTGAATTTGTTGTATATTTGCGCGCAAAGATATTAATTTTTCGTTAAAAAGCGTTATTTTTGCGGACAAATTTCAGCACAGCGAATGACTCCCAGCCGACAGAATAATCCGGTCGAACCCTCCTCCGGTCGTGAAGCCGCCCCCGCTCCGGAGCGCGGAAAGGGTCCCGCCGGACGGCGTCCCCGGCTCAACCTGCCCTTCGACAACCGGCGCGAGGATGCGGGGTCGTGGGCCTATGACCATCGCGTGGGTCTGTGCGTGACGCTCATCGCCTATCTGGTGGTGATGATTGTCTTTGTCAGCTCGAAAATCGTCATCGGACAGCGTGCCCAGACGCAGGGGATGTTCATCGACCTGCAGACGCTTTCCGAGCTGGAGGAGCAGCGCGAGCAGCTCGAGGAGGAGGTGCGCCAGCGGCAGCAGGATGCGGCCGACTGGGCGAGCATCCGCAACCGCATGTCGAACGAGAATGCCGCGGAAGGGGAACTGCGCGACGACCGCGGCACCGACATGCGTGCGCTCGACGAGGCGGCCTCCGACGCCGAGGAGCGGCTGCGGGCCAACCGCGAGGCCTACGAGCAGGGGCTGGCCGAGGAGCGGGCCATCCGCGAGCGGCGGGGCGGCGGCAAAACGGGCGAGAGCAGCGACGTGAAGGTCAAGGGACGCGTGACGGTCTCCTTCTCGCTGAAGAATCCCGTGCGGACGAAGCGCTACCTCGAGGTGCCGGCCTACCGGTGCGAGAGCGGCGGCGAGGTGGTGGTCGAAATCACGGTCAACCGGGCCGGAGAGGTGACGGCCGCCCGTGTGCGGTCGGGCGGTGACGCCTGCATGCGCGAGATGGCCGAACGTGCCGCGCGCAACTCGCTCTTCAACATCGACGACTCGGCTCCCGCACGTCAGACGGGAACCATCACCTACATCTTCATTCCCCAGTAGCATATCCGGTCCGGGCTTTGCCGCGCAGGGTGTGTCTTGGCATGCCCCGGCGAGCAGCATGCCCTGGCGTGTCCGGAAATATTCCGGCATGCGGGGCGGTGCGCTCCGCACGGACTGTTCGACGGTTTGCGCCCTCTTTTCTTGTCGCCTTTCGCTATCCCGGCTCTCGTTTGCTGTTTGCGAAGGCAGCTTCGGCCGGGCGTTTCACAGGCGGGAATCTCTCCGCAGCGAGACGCCGCTCTCTGCTGCAGGCGGATGAGGGCCGCCTTTTCCATTTTTCCCGATTGCTCTCCCATTTTTCGCCAACGACGGGCTTTTTCGGAGCGGGAGCAGCCTCTGGCGGATAATTTTTCCTATCTTTGTAACGTTCCGATGATGCGGTTCCGTCGGGAAGCCGGTCCGGGTGCCTCTTTGTCGGAGGAACCTTCGTCTTGCACCCGGTTGCGCCTCCGCATCGGCGGAGCTGTCTGCGCCGGCTGTGGGACGGCGGAAGACGGCGTGAACCGCAGGCGGGGCACTATGGCCTGAGTTGTGCATCAGTCGGTTATGGCCCGTTTTTTGCGCGCCGCGCCGTGCACGCGGGCGGCATGACCCCGACGGCGGGGCCTTGCCGATGTGGATTTCCGAATTGTAACAAACGAATATCGATGGTTTACTTCAGTACCGAAAATATCGTCTTGATTGGCGCCCTGCTGCTCTTCGTGGCGGTGATGGCGGGCAAGCTGGCCTATCGCTTCGGCGCACCGGCGCTGCTACTCTTTCTGGGGGTCGGCATGCTCTTCGGGTGGCACTTCATCTCGTACCGCTCGCTCGACATGACGCAATTCATCGGCATGATTGCCCTCTGCGTCATCCTCTTCACGGGCGGCATGGATACCAAGTTCTCTGACATACGTCCGGTTATCGGGCCCGGAGTGCTGCTGGCGACGGTCGGTGTGATTGTCACGGCCTTCATCGTGGCCGGTCTGGTCTGGTTCATCGCGCCGTGGCTCGGCATCGAGATGCCCTTTGCCCTCGCGCTGCTGCTCGCCTCGACGATGGCCTCGACCGACTCGGCGTCGGTCTTCTCGATTCTGCGAACCAAAAAGCAGGGGCTGAGCCAGAACCTGCGTCCGCTGCTCGAGCTCGAGAGCGGCTCGAACGACCCGATGGCCTACATGCTTACGGTGCTGCTGGTCGGGGTGCTCACCTCGCCCGATGCCGGCGGTATGGGCATCGGTTCCGGACTGCTGATGCTGGTCGTTCAGTTTGTTGTCGGAGCCCTTTCGGGCTATCTTATCGGACGGCTGGCCGTCTGGACCATCAACCGGATTAATCTGACCAACACGTCGCTCTATTCGGTGCTGCTGCTGGCCTTCATCTTCTTCTCCTTCTCGTTTACCGACCTTTTGCGCGGCAACGGCTATCTGGCGGTCTACATTTCGGGACTGGTCGTGGGCAACTACAAGCTGACGCAGAAACGGACGCTGACGATTTTCTTCGACGGCTTCACCTGGCTGGTGCAGATTGTGATGTTCCTCACGCTGGGCCTCTTCGTCAACAGCCATGAACTCTTCGAGCCGCGCGTGCTGATTTTCGGCGTGGTGGTGGCCGCCTGCCTGATGCTGGTGGCGCGCCCCGTTTCGGTCTTCCTCTGCATGGCCCCCTTCCGTCGCTTCTCCGCCAAGGCCCGGCTCTACGTCTCGTGGGTGGGGCTGCGCGGCGCCGTGCCGATTATCTTTGCCACCTACCCGCTCATGGCGGGCGTCGAGCATGCCGAGCTGCTCTTTAATGTGGTCTTCATCGGAACCATCATCTCGCTGCTGGTCCAGGGAACGACCGTGAGCGGCATGGCCAACCTGCTCGGCCTGGCCTTCAAGGAGCGCAAGCCGTCGTTCGACGTCGACATGCAGGACAACATCCATTCGGTGCTCACCGAGGTCGAGGTGAACGAGGGGATGCTCGAGAACGGACATACGCTCAGCCGGATTATTCTGCCGGACAATACGCTGGTGATGATGGTCTGCCGCGACGGTGAATACTTCGTGCCGCAGGGCAAGACCGAGCTGAAGGTGGGCGACAAGCTGCTGGTGATTTCGGACCGGGGCGAGGAGCTGGCCACCACCTACAAGGATATGGGAATAGACGATGTCATGAAGCTCTGAGTGACGTCGTCCGGGAGAGCTGGAGGCAGCCCCGATGAGAGACGGCCGTCTGTCCGGTCATGCGCGGTTCCGCAACGGAGCCGCGCTTTTTGTTTGAGCGCTCGGCCGGTGACTTCTATGTTTCAGACAAAAAAGAGCGGGACACCCTGTGGGGCGTCCCGCCTTTTTTGCAGCGCGGCGGCAAGTTGCCTTTCCGACGCGGCTGCGGTGAACTCGCCGGGCTCAGGCCCGACCGTGCTATTTAACTGCATTAACTATTGCTTCGAATGCCTTCGGCTCGTTCATTGCCAGGTCGGCCAGAACCTTGCGGTTGAGGACGATGCCCTTGGCGTTGATTTTGCCGATGAATTGCGAATAGGTCATTCCCTGCGCGCGGACGGCAGCGTTGATACGCATAATCCACAGCGAACGGAATGTCCGCTTCTTGAGCTGACGGTGTGCATAAGCATACTGCAGACCCTTCTCGACCGTGTTTTTGGCAACGGTCCACACATTTCCCCTTGAACCAAAGTTACCCTTGGCAAGTTTCAAAACCTTTTTTCTTCTTGCGCGAGACGCAACAGCATTAACTGAACGTGGCATAGTGATTAAAGTTTTTGAGAGCTGTCAGCGACGTGTTTCTCTCACGTTCTTCGGGGCTGATTCGCTCTTGATTAGTAAAATTCCGCAGGTCAATTACTTGACGAGCAGGTTCTTGATTTTAGCCTCATCGGCTGCCGAAACGATACCCGAATAGCAGAGGTTACGCTTCTGTTTTTTAGTCTTTTTGGTCAGGATGTGACTGTGATAAGCGTGCTGACGCTTAATCTTACCTGTGCCGGTGAAGGTGAAACGCTTCTTCGCAGCGGCATTAGTTTTCATTTTTGGCATGGTCGTAAACAGTTAATTCGTTAAACATAGCCTGCAAAGATACAAATTTTTTCGTGGAACAATACGTTCGGAACAAATTTTTCGTATTTCGGACGCAAAATCTCCTGCCGGCAACCGCCGCAGAGGGGGTAGGGCGGGGTGGAGCCTGCGCCGTGAGGGTCATATCCCCCCGCAGTAGCCGGCGGGGGTTGGCCGTCCGGCTGTTTTGTACTATATTTGTAGTACGGAAGGGGCTGTCCGTGACGGGGCCTGCCGAGAGGCCCGGCCTGAAGGGCGCGGTTGCTCAGGTGCGAAGAGCTTCGGTGGCGGATGCCTCTGCCGTCCTAAAATAGTGGAAGAGCACATCATGGAGTGGAATTTTGTTTTGAGGCTCTGCGTGGCAGGGCTCTGCGGAACGGTCATCGGACTCGACCGCGAATATCGGGTGAAGGATGCAGGTTTCCGCACCCATTTTTTGGTGGCGATGGGCAGTGCGTTGATGATGCTCGTCTCTCAGTACGGTTTCAGCGACATTCTTTCGGCCGTGCCCGAGGTGAAGCTCGACCCGAGCCGCATCGCCGCACAGGTGGTGAGCGGCATCGGCTTCATCGGTGCCGGTACGATTATCATCCACCGTCAGCTGGTCCGCGGCCTGACGACCGCCGCCAGCCTCTGGGCCTCGGCCGGCATCGGTCTGGCTTCGGGCGCCGGAATGTATCTGGTTGCCGGAGCGGCGACGGTCCTCACGCTGATTGGTCTCGAGGGGCTTAACCTCGTCTTCCGCCGCCTGGGGCAGCGGCGCATCATGCTCGTCTTCTCGGCTGCCGACCGCAACGTGCTCAACGAGGCCTTCAACCGCCTTAAGTCCGAGGATTATACGGTCCTCTCCTACGAGGTGACGGCCGAGCGGAGCGGGGAGGGAATGCTCTACCGCGCGACGCTCGTCATTCGGGCCAAAAGCTCGGCGGGTGAAGACCGCTACCTGGCCGTGCTGCAGAATGACCCCGATATCACGGTCGAACGGATTGTCTGAACGCCCTTTGTCCCGGCTTTCGGCCGTTATCTGTCTCTGAATCTGAAGAAGTGGCCCGTGATGCGGAGTGCGCTGTCGCGTGCCATCTCGTTGGGGTTGGTTCCCGGCACACCCTCCGGCACCTCCTCGCCGAGCCGCTCGTAGAGCTCCCTCCAGTAGCGGGGCAGTTCACCCTGTTCGTCGCGGAAGTTCATCGGCCGTGCCGGGAAGATGCGCTCGCCCGACGGCCGGCGGTAACTCTCCCATACCAATTCGCTGCAATACATCTTTCCGTTGTCGGGCCGGTACGAGTAGTCGTAGGGCTCGCCCAGATGCTGCCGTGCGCGGTTAAGTGAGGCGGCAAGCCCCGATGTATCCCTCAGTCGCGCTGCCGTGACGGCCGGGGCCCCGTCGATGCGTGCCGCCCCCTCCAGAAACTCTTCGAGCGTCGTCATCCGCACGCCGCCCTCCGAGGTCGCCTCAAGTACCGAATCGGCCCCGCCGTTCACCACGGCGATGCCCACATGGGTGTAGGAGAGCTCCCGAGCGGAGCCCGTTGCCGAGCGAATAGCCTCGCTCATTGCCGAGCCGGCTCCCGCCTCAAAGAGCAAATCGCCGCTCTGAAGCTTCGGCCGGGCCGGGGTACAACTGGCAGCGGCACATGCCATACCTATATATATTAATAAATGTTTCATGCACTTCTCTCTTTGCAGGACAAAGATAATGCTTTCCATGTCATTCTGAAACCTCGCTGATAATCTGTCGATTGCTTTTTCGGGTGTAAAAAATCGAAAAAAAGTTGTGAAAAGTTTGTAAAAAAGCTAAAAAAGTACTTATCTTTGCACCCGCTTTGAGAGAGAAACCCGCGAGGGTTTGGAACTCGAGGCGGAGCAAGGTTCTTTCGAATATCCGGTCTGATTCGGGGTTTGAAAAAAACATCGAAAAAGATTTGGAGGTTTCAAAAAAAGGAATTACCTTTGCACCACTTTCCCACTAAAAACTGGGACGGTTCACCGAGGGGTCGACAAGGCCGGCGGGGGACTGAAAAAAAGAGAAAGTTCTTTATAGCAATATAGGAACGGTGTTCTTTGAAGTATTTGAGCAGCTAAAGTTTATCCACTCTTCGGAGTGATTTCAAACAATACCTTTGAGATAGAGCTAAAGATTTAACAAAACATTTTTTTACAATGGAGAGTTTGATCCTGGCTCAGGATGAACGCTAGCGGCAGGCTTAACACATGCAAGTCGAGGGGCAGCGAGATTGAAGCTTGCTTCAATTGTCGGCGACCGGCGGACGGGTGCGTAACGCGTATGCAACCTACCCATAACAGGGGGATAACACTGAGAAATTGGTACTAATACCCCATAACATCTCGAGTGGCATCACTTGGGGTTGAAAGCTTCGGTGGTTATGGATGGGCATGCGTTGTATTAGCTAGTTGGTGAGGTAACGGCTCACCAAGGCGACGATACATAGGGGGACTGAGAGGTTAACCCCCCACATTGGTACTGAGACACGGACCAAACTCCTACGGGAGGCAGCAGTGAGGAATATTGGTCAATGGACGGAAGTCTGAACCAGCCATGCCGCGTGCAGGATGACGGCTCTATGAGTTGTAAACTGCTTTTGTACGAGGGTAAACCCGAATACGTGTATTCGGCTGAAAGTATCGTACGAATAAGGATCGGCTAACTCCGTGCCAGCAGCCGCGGTAATACGGAGGATCCAAGCGTTATCCGGATTTATTGGGTTTAAAGGGTGCGTAGGCGGTCAGATAAGTTAGAGGTGAAATTCCGGTGCTTAACACCGGCGCTGCCTCTAATACTGTTTGACTAGAGAGTAGTTGCGGTAGGCGGAATGTATGGTGTAGCGGTGAAATGCTTAGAGATCATACAGAACACCGATTGCGAAGGCAGCTTACCAAGCTATATCTGACGTTGAGGCACGAAAGCGTGGGGAGCAAACAGGATTAGATACCCTGGTAGTCCACGCAGTAAACGATGATAACTCGTTGTCGGCGATACAATGTCGGTGACTAAGCGAAAGCGATAAGTTATCCACCTGGGGAGTACGTTCGCAAGAATGAAACTCAAAGGAATTGACGGGGGCCCGCACAAGCGGAGGAACATGTGGTTTAATTCGATGATACGCGAGGAACCTTACCCGGGCTTGAAAGTTAGTGACGGACTTGGAAACAAGTCTTCCCTTCGGGGCACGAAACTAGGTGCTGCATGGTTGTCGTCAGCTCGTGCCGTGAGGTGTCGGGTTAAGTCCCATAACGAGCGCAACCCCTACCGTTAGTTGCCATCAGGTAAAGCTGGGCACTCTAGCGGGACTGCCGGTGTAAGCCGAGAGGAAGGTGGGGATGACGTCAAATCAGCACGGCCCTTACGTCCGGGGCTACACACGTGTTACAATGGTAGGTACAGAGGGCAGCTACCCTGCGAAGGGATGCGAATCTCGAAAGCCTATCTCAGTTCGGATTGGAGGCTGAAACCCGCCTCCATGAAGTTGGATTCGCTAGTAATCGCGCATCAGCCATGGCGCGGTGAATACGTTCCCGGGCCTTGTACACACCGCCCGTCAAGCCATGGGAGCTGGGGGTGCCTGAAGTTCGTGACCGCAAGGAGCGACCTAGGGCAAAACCGGTAACTGGGGCTAAGTCGTAACAAGGTAGCCGTACCGGAAGGTGCGGCTGGAACACCTCCTTTCTGGAGCTTGTTTCAAAGGTAAGCTGCTCTGAACTTCAAAGACACGCTACAACAGCACCGCTTTAGGCGTAGGTTCGAACCGAGTGCTGTTCATGAGGAACGCAAGTTCCGAAGTTCTTTGACATGATTGAGGTTATGAGATAAGGCTTCCCGAGAACGCAATAGGGTTTTCGGGAAGGAAGGAAGAAAGTAATGAAGGGCGTATGGGGAATGCCTAGGCTCTTGGAGGCGACGAAGGACGTGGTAAGCTGCGAAAAGCTCCGGGGATTTGCAAACAAGAATTGATCCGGAGATTTCCGAATGGGACAACCCGGCAGGTAGAAGACCTGTCACACGAAAGTGGGCCAACCCTCTGAACTGAAACATCTTAGTAGGAGGAGGAAAAGAAAGAAACATCGATTTCCAAAGTAGCGGCGAGCGAAATGGAAGGAGCCCAAACCGTATTTGTTACGGCAAATGCGGGGTAGTAGGACTGCAATGTTCAAGTGACTGAGAACTGGAATGATCTGGAAAGGTTATCCATAGAGAGTGAAAGGCTCGTACAGGCAATCAAGTCATGCGATAGCGGTATCCTGAGTAGGGCGGGACACGAGGAATCCTGTCTGAATTCGCCGGGACCACCCGGTAAGGCTAAATACTCCCAAGAGACCGATAGTGAACCAGTACTGTGAAGGAAAGGTGAAAAGTACCCCGAACAGGGGAGTGAAAAAGAACCTGAAACCATACG
>NZ_NFIO01000019.1:0-25446 GCF_002159425.1 Alistipes sp. An31A | reverse complement strand
CCCCGGGCCCAACCCCGGGCCCAACCCCGGCGTCCAACCCCGGCGTCCAAAGCTCGATGCTCAACCCCCGGTGCCCGACCCCCCCCGACCCCCCCCGGGTCCAACCCGGCGCCCTTCCCCGGACCCCATCTGCACCCTATCCCGAAAAACCAACACACCACGCGATATGATACAGTTTACGCAACTTCCCGAAAACAATGCGCCGCTCGGCGGCGAACTGCGCTGCATCTTCGAACTCGATGATGTGAGCGGCGAGGCCGAAGACCATCTTCTGCAGCTGCTCGATGCTCGGACGGGCAACACCCTCGCCACGCGGCGCTATGCCCGCTGCTTCGGCGGGTCGGCCGACATCGCCCCCATGCTCCGCCCGCAGGCCTGCTTCACCCCCGCCGCGGGGTCGACCGGATTCTTCGACGACGAGGTCCGGACGGTTCAGATTGTGGTGCGGGCCGACGATGCCCGCTCCGACGCCCTCCTCTTCCTGCC
Source organism: Alistipes sp. An31A (assembly GCF_002159425.1). Lineage (NCBI taxonomy): Bacteria > Pseudomonadati > Bacteroidota > Bacteroidia > Bacteroidales > Rikenellaceae > Alistipes > Alistipes sp. An31A. The sequence continues at coordinate 24,960 of NZ_NFIO01000019.1, read as the reverse complement.
CGTGGGCGGGGTCTCGGCGCAGGAGGCCGGCAAGGCCGTGGCCCCCGGGCTGCGGACGACGATGCCCCTCTGCCGCCTCATCTCCCCCGTCGAGTGCGAGGAGCTCACCCTCTTTGCCGAAGAGCCCCTCCGCGTGACGGTGACGGCCCATATGGGGGGCGAGCGGACCGAGAGCAGCAGCTACCTCTCGACGCACGGCGGCTGGCAGCTCTTCCGGCTCAACATGAACGACCTGTCCGAAGAGACGGTGCGCGTGACGGTCGAGGCGGGCGAGTGGGGCACGGTGACCTACTCCGTGGCGCCGGCACCCCACGGAAGCCGCCGTCTGGCGTGGCGCAGCGCGGCGGGCTCCGTCGAGCACTACACCTTCCCCTTCGAGACGGTCGTGGCCAAGCAGACGGTCAAGGAGCGCGTCTACGGCGCCGCGGGCCACGAGGTGGTGCGCATCACCTCGGAGCGCCTCGTGACGCTCCGCTCGGCCTTCGAGCGGGAGGAGGTGATGGAGGCGCTCGCCGGCATCGTCTCCTCGTCGCAGGCCTGGCTGCTCTGCGGGGAGGTGTACCTGCCCGTCGACGTGGTCACCAGCGAGGTGGAAATCAACCACCACGGCACCTACGACGCGCTCGAGGTTGCGATTCGTCCCACCCGTAAGGAGGTTGCGCTATGAGTTCCGAAATCCGTATCGATGACCAGCCCTGCGACCTGAACGGTACGCCGCAGCTCCGCCCCGGATTCGATGCCGCGGCGCTTGCCGACCCGGCGACCGCCCGCGAGGGCTCCTCCATGGAGCTGCTGCTGCCCCGCTCGCCGCGCAACGACCGCCTGCTGGGCGACGCCTATGCGCCGCAGGGTACGCGCACCTTCAACCTCACCACGCGCCGCGTCGACATCGAGTGGAAGGGGGCGCTCCTCTTCAGCGGTACGGCGCGCCTGCTCTCGTGCGGCCCCGAGGGCTACCGCCTCGAGCTGCGCGACGGGGCGCCGCAGTGGGCCCGCAGCGCCGCGCTGGGAATGCTCCGGACGCTGCCCGTCTCCTTCCGCATGCAGCTCACGCCGGTCGACATCTGCGCCGGGTGGAGCGACTCCTCGGCGGTGAAGTTCTTCCCCGTGGTGCGCGACGACTACCCCAAGCAGAGCTCCGGAACGGGGCTCTATCCCGCCGAGCGGCTCCTCTCGGTGGACGACTATCACCCCTTCCTGCAGCTGGCCCCGATGGTCGAGGCCATCTTCACCGGGGCGGGCTACACGGTCGAGAGCCGCTTCCTCGAATCGGAGTTCTTCCGCTCGCTCTACATGAGCGGCGCCTACACCTCGCACGACACCTCGCTCCTGCAGAAGCGCATGGGCTTCTTCGCCCGCCGCCTCAGCACCGCCCGGGCGCAGGCCGACTCCCTGGGACGGGTCTACGCCGACCCCTACCGCACGCAGTACAGCGTGGGCAACATCGTCGAGACGGCCCAGCCGCAGAGCGTCGACGAGGACGGCGAGCCGCTGGGCGAGCAGCTCTTCAACAACGGCGGCTGCTTCCGCCAGGAGGATGGCGGCATCGTCTTCCGCCCCCTGAGCGAGGTGACCGTCGGCTTCGAATACTTCCTCCGCTACACGACCGAGCACCGGATTCTGGACCGCAACCGCCTCACGGGCTTCGATTCGCTCTACCTGGGGACGGGGAGCCGGCTGCAGTTCTCGCTGGCCAACCGCTTTGTGGACCGGCGCAACAACCTGAGCCCCAACTACGAGTATCTGGTGGTAGTCTTCGGCCACAAGGAGGGGGCCGAGTACCGGCTCACCTACGTCACCGGGGGCAAGTCGCAGACCTGGTGCGAATTCTCGGGCCGCACGGCCAAGGTCTCCACCCCTCCGACCGGCTCCTTCTCGAACCCCATGCTCATGCGCCGGGGTCTGAACGTCTGGATAGAGTACACGCTCGACTGGGCGCTCTACGACGGCTACCTCGAGGAGCGGGGCACCACGACCGTCGAGCTGCGGGTGAGCTCGACGCCCGTCACCGCCTCGCCCACCTCGCCCGTGCGCTTCGACACAATCTTCTTCCAGGGCGCCGAGCCGGGAATGACCCTCACGCTCGACAAGGAGTGCTCGATGCGCCCCCTCTTCTCGGGGCGTCCCGGCTACGATGAGCTGCTCGAATTCGGCGACGTGGCGCGCCACGAGGTGCGGCAGATGGAGCTGCTGCAGGCCGTCGGACACCTCTTCAACCTGCGCTTCTTCACCGAGGAGCCCTCGCGGAGGGTCTGGATTGAACCGGCCGACGACTTCTACGGCGCGGGGCCCGATGCCGACTGGCGCTCGCGGACCGACTTCTCGGAGCCGGTCGAGTTCGAGGAGCTCTCGCCCGGATTCCGCGAGCGGCGCACGTGGTGCTACGCCGCTGCCGAGGGGGCCGTGGCCCGAGCCGACGAGGAGTCGGGCGAGGAGTTCGGCGCCTGGAGCTACGAGATGACCAGCCGGGCCACGAAGATGGGCGAGGAGCGGCTGCGCAACCCCCTCTTTGCACCGGTCTTCAGCGTGAAGGGTTACTACGCCAATGCCGCCTCGGCCTCGCTGCTCCAGGTGGGCGACCGCGACGCCGAGGTGCCCGACGGCAACATCGCCCCCACGGTGGTGCGCTACTGCGGCCTCCACTCGCTGCCCGAGGGCGAGCGGTGGGGATTCCCCTACGAGCAGGCCGAGTACCCGCTGGCGGCCTTCAACCATGCGGGCGATGACGAGACGGAGCCCTTCACGCTCACCTTCGGCGACCTGGAGGGGGCCGAGGGGCTGCGCAGCCGCTACCTCGCCCAGAGCGAAATCGAGGACCTCCGCCAGCGCATCACCCTCACGCTGCGGCTCGAACCCCACGAATATGCGGCGTTGTTCACCCCCGGGACGGGGATGCCCGACATCCGCTCGCGCTTCCGCCTGGATACGGGCGCGGGCGAGGTGGTCGCCATCCTCGAGGCCGTCGAGCGCTACGACCCCGAGCGGTCGTCGGCCCGCTGCCGCTTCATCCGTCTGATGGAGGACGGCCTGCGATGAGCGGTGAGGAACGGCTGGTGGGGATGCTCGCCCGGGAGCTCCGCGGACGGAGCCCCGAGGAGGCGGCGCGGCGGCTGCTTGCGCGGGGGCTGGTCGCCCGCGGGGCCTGCGAGCGGTGGCTGCTCCGCGAAGAGGTCGAGCGGCGCATCGCCGCGGGTGCGGGGTGCTGCGAGGCGATGGAGGCCGTGGCCGTGGAGCTCGCCTGTTCCTATGGAAAGGTACGCAACTGTTATTATCAAACTTTCAAAAGTAACCATGATGAAATCGGAAATTCGGATTAGAAACAGCGCCGACGTCTGCTACATCGACATCGAAGGCAACATCGGCGTGCCGGAGGAGTGGCAGTTCGACGACCCCGGAGCGCGGGTGGCCACCTACGAGCGGTTCCGGGCCGCCGCGGCGCGCATCGCCGCGCTGGAGGCTGCCGAGGTGGTGGTCTCGATTCGCTCGACGGGCGGCGACGTGAACGACGCGCTGCTGATTTACGACGCGCTGCGCACCCTGCCGGGACGCATCACCACCCGCTGCTACGGCTACACGGCCTCGGCCGCGACGCTCATTGCGCAGGCCGCCTCCGAGGGGCGGCGCGAGATTGCCGCCGGGGCGCTCTACCTGATTCACAATTCGGAGTGCTCGGTCGAGGGCAACGTCGCCGAGCTTGAGGCCCGCATCGGGCTGCTGCGCAAGACCGACGAGCGGCTGGCCGAAATCTATGCCGTCCGTTCGGGCCGTCCGGCTGCCGAATTTGCGGCGCTGATGGCCGAGAACAACGGCTCGGGACGCTGGCTCTCGCCCGAGGAGACGGTGGCGGCGGGGCTGGCCGACCGCGTCATCGGCGCCGAGGCAGGCAACCCCTCGGAGGGGAGTGCCGCCGGGGGTGAGGAGCTCTACGGCTTCGACGGCGGGGAGGATGCGGAGGCTCCCGACAGTCCCGACGGCTCCGACGGTCCCGACGGTCCCGACGGTTCCGACGGTCCCGACGGCGCTGACGGCTCCGGCTCGGATGCGGCTGCGGGCTCGGCCGTGGCTGCTGCGGGCGGTGAAGCCTTCGGCGGCGGGCCGCGGCGGAGCGGACTGCCCGAGGGACTGGTCCGCTGGGTGCGGCAGACGCTCCGCAGCTGGCGGGAGCGCCTCACGACGGAGCATCGCACGGCTGCGGCAAAGGCCGCGCCGCAACACTCCGCATCGCAGCATCCGGCGCCGGGCGGTCCGGCGGAGCAGCACCCCGCGCCGGGCGGCTCTGCTGAGCCGGTTCTGCCCGAGGCCTCGGCCGCAGTACCCGCATCGGAGGCGGCACCCGGAGCAGGAGGCTCTGCGGCGCTCTTCCCGTCGGAGGCGGCGCCCGCTTCGGAGGGTACTGCCGCAGCCCCCGCGCCGGAGGGTCCTGTTGCAACCCCTGCGTCGGCAGTTCCTGTGTCGGCGGCGGTGCAGCCCTCGGAGCGCATTCCGCAGTCGATGCGGCGCTCGGTGCTGGCGCTGCGGGAGGCGCAGCTGCGCGTCGAGCCCACGCGGGTGCGTCCCGTCGAGGACCCCTCGTGCCGCGAGCGGCTCCATACGGCCAACGAGCGGGCCTATGCCGAGGATGCCCGTTCGTTCGCCAAGAGCTGACCCCTTGCGGGCGGGAGCGTCGGGTCGTACCCCTCTGCCGGCCCGGCGGCCCCCCCCCTCCCGGCCGCTCCGGCGGAGGCCCGGGGTCCCTTCCGCCGGCCGGAGACCCTCCTCCGACGCCCCCCTCTTCCGTCAACTTTCTCCTTTCTGAACTGAAAAAAGGCGGCCCCGGGATGCCACGCACCGCGGAGCGCGGTCCCCGGAGCCCTTCACGAACAATCAACCCTTTAACCATCCAAAAACACAGTTTGCCATGAGTTTTCTCGAAAACCCCAAGCAGTACACGGGCCAGGAGCTCGAAACCATCTTCTTCCGTCCGATGCTGAGCGGCCCTTCGGCCCAGGAGCTGGGCGTGCGCATCCTCTACAACATGCCGGTGCCGACGACCGTCCAGTTGTGGGACGGCCGCCGCGACATCCTCCAGAAGTACACGGCCGCCGGCTGGAGCGGCGGCGAGACGGCCCACCGCTACCAGAAGACCATCCAGCTCAGCCGCGTGAAGGCCGAACTGGGCTTCTCGGCCGCCGACTACTTCGCGCAGGTCTACGAGCTGATTGCCGCCCGCGCCGACGTCAACATGGAAGACCTGACGGGCACCGAGCTCGAGCAGGCCGAGACGACGCTCTTCAAGCAGGCCGTGGCCGAGGGCATCCGCGCGACGATGTGGATGGGTGACTCGGCCGGCGAGGCGGGGCTCAACACCTTCGACGGCTTCCTCAAGGCGCTCACCGCCTTCGCCGCAAGCGAGGAGGAGGAGGACATCCACACCTTCTCCTACACCTCCTCCGAGCTGGCTGCGCCCGAAGATGCCGTCGAGCTCTTCGACCGCCTGTGGAACGAAGCCGACTGCCGCTTGCAGGACCTCAAGGCCGAGGGGCAGCTCGCCTTCTTCGCCACGTCGGACATCTGCCACCTCTACGAGAAGTACCTCGACTCGAAGGGCGCCGACGCCTCCTACATCGACACGGTCAACGGCCGCCGCACGCTCGCCTACCACGGCATTCCTGTGGTCGACGTCCGCCTGGGTGCCTACCTCGCCGACTCGACCTATCCCAAGTCGTTCTGCCTGCTGACCGACCGCCGCAATCTGGTGCTGGCGGTCAACACGGCCGACTTCCCCGGCACCGAAATCCGCATGTGGTACAACCCCGACCTGATGGAGAACCGCCAGCGCGCCACCTTCATGGCCGGATGCGACATCCTCGACGAGACGATGCTCTCCTACGCCTGGCAGCAGGCCTGACCAACCGCGGCCGACGGCGGGGGCCCTCCCCTCGGGGGGCGCCCCGCCGCCTCCGCACAACGACTGAACATTGAACCATGAAGAAAAAGAAGTGCAATCCGAAAACGGCGCTTGCCGTCACGGGGCGCGGCGAGCCCGAGCCGCTCTTCGGCGGCGGGCGCATCCAGAGCGACCGCTTTTGGCGCTGGGGCGACGACAACCTCTTCCCCGAGGCGCTGGCCCTCATGGCGCGCCGCTCGACCACCCATCGCCGCATCATCAACGACAAGGCCGACTACATCTCGGGCAAGGGGGTCATATGCGACGCCTCCTCGCCGCTGCTGCAGGCCTTCGTCGAGCGGGTGAACGGCCAGGGCGAGAGCCTCCGCGGGCTGCTCAACCGGCTGGCGCTCGACAAGGCGCTCTTCGGCAACGCCTTCCTCGAGGCGGTGACCGACGAACGCCACACGCTGCTGGCGCTCTACCACCAGGACGCCTCGCGCTGCCGCCTGGCCCGCGACTCGGCCCACGTGCTGCTCCACCACGACTGGAGCGCCTTCCGCCCCTCGGAGGCGCGCACGCTGCCCCTCTACCCCCTCTACGAGCGGCAGGAGGACGGCACGCTGCGCACCATGGTCCACTACAAGGACTACGAGCCGACGTTCGCCCACTACGGCGTGCCGCCCTACATCGCCGGCTTCGACGTCTCGGCCATCGCCTATAAGACCGACCGCTGGAACATCTCGCGGCTCGACAACTCGTTCCAGCTCTCGGGCGTCATGATGCTCGACGGCGCGGTCGACAGCGAGGCCGAGGCTGAACGCATCGTGCGCACGGCCGAACGCAAGTTCGCCGGGCGGCCCGGGCAGGTGATGTTCGTCATCAAGGAGGGCGACGAGAAGGACCACTCGCAGTTCATCCCCATCGCCTCGCAGAACGAGGGCGACTGGAAGGCGCTCCACGAGCAGGCCGTCTCGGACATCGTCGTGGCCCACTCGTGGTTCCGGACGCTGAGCGGCCTGGACTACGCCGGGGGCTTCAACGCCGAGCGCATCCTCCACGAGTACGAGGTGGCGCTCAACACGGTCATCCTCGGCGAACAGGCCGAGCTGCTCGAACCCGTGCGCAAGCTCATCGGCGAGGTGCTGGGGCTCGACGCCTCGTCGGTCGAAATCGTCAACCGCCCGCCGACCCGCTCGAAACCCATCTACATGAAGGTGTGGGAGGCGCGCAAGGCCGACGGCCTGGAGTACGACCCCGGGGATGCGCGCCAGCAGCAGTTCCTCTCGGAAATCACCAAGTACAACATCCGGAGCATCGACTGATGCCCGGCTCCGTAAAACCCTCACACGACCATGAATACGCTCATTACCGCACGGCAGGTTGCGGAGCTCGCCTTCGATGCGGGCGAATTCCTGCCGCCCGGAGCCGTCACCGAGGCCGACATCGCGGCCGCCGAGGAGCGCTTCCTGCTCCCGGTGGTCGGACGCCCCCTCTGCGACCGGCTCCGCGAGGGGGGCTACCCCCAGCTGCTCGACGACTACGTCGCCCCGGCGCTGGCGGCCTGCGTCCGCCTCTCGGTGCAGCCGATGCTCGACATCCGCACGGGCCCCTACGGCTCGACGGCACCCCGCTCCGACTGCTTCGAACCGGCCGACGAGGAGCAGTGCACGGCCCGGCTCCGGGCGCTGCGCCGCCGCGCGCGGACGCTGCTGCACCGCATGTCGGAGTGGCTCGACGCCCACGCCGGCGAACACCCCGAATACCAACCCCGCGAAAACATCTTCAAACGCTGCACCATCGATGGAAACCTTGTTCAGATTCATTAGCGGCACGCTGACGGCCGTCGCCTCGCTCTTCGCCCCCGTCGGTCCGCTCGTGGCCTGCGTCACGCTCTTCATCGGGGTCGACTTCGTGACGGGCGTGGCGGCCGACCGCGCCGCCGCCCGGCGCGAGGGGCGCGTGTGGTACTTCGAGAGCTGCGAGGCGTGGCGCACCGTGCGCAAGCTCTCGCTGGTGGTGGTCTCGGTGGGCATGGCCTGGCTGCTGGACTGCTGCGTGCTGGACTTCCTGCATCTGCGTCTGGCCAACCTGCTGACGGGCTTCGTCTGCGGGGTGGAGATGTGGTCCTTTCTGGAGAATGCCGCCCAGTTGTCGGATGCGCCCCTTTTCCGGGCCATGCGCCGCGTGCTCCACCGTCGGCTGCACGAGGGCTCCCGCGGCGGGAAGGGAGGTGTGCGATGAGCCGCGGCATGAGCAACTGCAATCCGGGCAACATCCGCCGCTCGCGGACCCGCTACAAGGGGGAGGTGCGCCCCTCGCGCGACCCCGAATTCAAGCAGTTCGCATCGCTCGAGTGGGGCTACCGGGCCATCTTCGTGCTGCTGCACACCTACCGTGTGCGCTACGGGCTCGGAAGCCTCGACGGGATGATTGCCCGCTGGGCCCCGCCCTCGGAGAACCGCACCGACCTCTACCTCCGCTTCGTGGCCGAACGGACGGGGCTGAAGGCCGACGAGCCGCTCGATACCTCGTGCCGGGCGACGATGCTCCCCCTGGCGGCGGCCATCTCGCTCATGGAGAACGGGGTGGAGGCGCCGCGCGAGGCGCTCGAACGGGGCTGGGAGCTCTTCCGCGCCGATTTTCCCGCATAGGCGGGGTGGGGTTTCGGCCGGGCAGCGCCTCGGCCGGGCTCCCGGCGGGGCGGCTTTCCCGCGTAGACGGGGCTTCCGGCGGTGCGGTTTTTCAGTGTAGGCGGGAGAGAACTTCCGGCCGGGCCGCGTCGACCTCCTCCGAACGAAGCCCGGGCCGTTCCCCGGAAGCCTCCCCGCTCCCGGAACTCCTTCCCGGAATTCACCTGTCTCCGGAGACCCTTGCCCCCCAAAAATCTCCCCACGCTCGAACCGTTTACCCGAAGATTCTGTCCGTCCGTGGACCGTCGGCGCCCTTTTGGAGGAGCCGGCGGAGGAAACGGCACTGAAAAGGGGTCGTGCAGAGCCATCCGCGCGCCCTTTTTTGGTATCTTTGTCCTCGTGAAACTGCGCTATCTTGGTGAACGGCTCGAGGGGCTCCCCATGCTGCGGGCGCTGCTGCCCGTGGTGGCGGGCATCCTCACGGCAATGCATTTCGCACTGCCGCTGTGGCTCCTCGTCGGGGGCTTCCTGCTTTGCGGCGCGGCGGCCCTGCTGCTGCGCTCGCCGCTCCATGCGGCGGCGATGCTCTTCCTCTTCGGTGCCGGGGCGGTCGAGGTGCACGGTCCCGTGCGGCAGCTGCCCGCGGGTCGGAGCCTGCTCTGCGCGGTGAGCATCGGGGAGTTCCCCACGGTGCGGGGCCGCACCTGCTCGGCTGCGGCCCGGGTCCATGCGTGGCGCGACGAGGCGGGCCGGTGGCACCCGGCCGATGCGCTGGTGATGCTGCGGGCCGACACGGCGCTGCACCTCGGCTCCGGGGAGCGGCTCCTCTGCCGCGGCGTGGTGCGCCCCTTCTCGGGCGGTGCGGCGAGCTACCGCCGTCTGATGGCCTGCCGCGGATATGCCGGCAGGATGTGGCTCCCGAAAGGGGGCGTCGTGGAGCGCTCCGCACCGGCCGGCTTCTCGCTCCACCGGGCCGCCGTCGGACGGCTCGCGGAGCTGGGCCTCGAAGGGGAGGCCGCAGCCCTGTGCCGGGCCATGGCCGTGGGCGAGCGGAGCGGCCTGACGCCCGGGCTGCGCGACCGCTACGCCCGCAGCGGCACGTCGCATCTGCTGGCCGTCTCGGGGCTCCACGTGGGGATTGTCTTCGCGGCGGTGAACCTGCTTCTGGGGTGGCTTCCGCTGCTGCGCCGCGGCCACCTGGTGCGCAGCCTGCTGGCGGTGGCCTGCATCTGGCTCTATGCCGCCGCGACGGGATTCGCTCCCAGCACCGTGCGGGCCGCCGTGATGTTCACGCTGCTGCAGGCCTCGCTGGTCTCGAGCTCGGACTACGCCTCGCTCAACGCCCTCTGTGCCTCGGCGCTGCTCATGCTCGCCTGGAACCCCGGATACCTCTTCGACATCAGCTTCCAGCTCTCGTACCTCGCCGTGGCGGCCATCATCCTCTGGGGCGTGCCCCTCTGTCGCCGGCTGCGAAGCCGATGGCGCGGCGTGAACCTGCTGGTCGACAGCGTGGTGGTGAGTCTGGTGGCGACGGTGGCCACGGCGCCGCTCGTCGCCCACACCTTCGGGCTGCTCTCGCTCTCGGGACTGGTGGTCAACCCCGTGGCCGTGCTGCTGGGCGGGGTGGTCGTCACGGGTTCGCTCCTCTGGCTGCTCTTCCCGTTCGGAGTGCTGCGCCCGCTCCTGTCGGCGCTGCTTACGGCCGCCGCCGAGGGGCTCGACGGGTTGGTGGCCGCAGCCGCCGCATGGCGCTGGGGCGCCGTCGAGGTGTCGCTTCCGGGCGGAGCCGCGGCTGCGCTCTATGCCCTGATGGCTGCGGCGACACTCTGGGGCGCATGCAGGAAGCCGAAAAAAACGCTAACTTTGCCGCGATGATGACCCTCGAAGAATACCGTCTGCTCATGGAGCCCGACGTGCGGCGCGCCGTCGAGGCCAACCGCGGCCGCAACCCGCTGGAGGTGGCCCTCGACAAGCACCTGCCCCATGCGGCGCTCGTCGCCACGCAGGTCAAGTACCTCGCCCGCGCCGCCGCGAAGCTCCCCTCGTACGCCGCCGCGGGGTGCATCCTCCCGCCGCTGGCCTTCGAGCAGGCCTCGAGCGAGGCGTGCGCCGCCCACAAGCAAATCGGCGGCGGCCGGCTGCTGGAGCTCACCTGCGGGCTGGGCGTCGACACGCTCTACCTCTCGCGCCGCTTCGAGCGTGTGGTGACGCTCGAACGCTCGGAGGTGCTCGCCGCCGTGGCGCGCGAGAACTTCCGCCGGCTGGGGGTCGGGAACGTCGAGGTGGTGACCGCCTCGGCCGAGGAGTATCTGGCCCGCTGCACCGAACACTTCGACTGGCTCTACGCCGACCCCGACCGCCGGAGCGCCGACGGCCGCAAGCAGCTGCGCCTGGAGGCCTCGTCGCCCGACGTGCTGGCGCTGCTCCCGCGGCTCCGCGAGGTGGCCGACCGCCTCTGCTTCAAGCTCTCGCCGCTGTTCGACGTCGACGAGGCGCTGCGCCTCTTCACCCCCTGCAGCGTCGAGGCGGTCTCGCTGGGCGATGAGTGCAAGGAGCTGGTGGTCCGCATCGACGGCGCTCCGCCGCAGCTTGCGGCAACGGCGCTCGGGCGGGGCGCCTTCGCCCTGCCGGTCGGTGAGCGGGAGGAGCTTCCGCCGGCAGAACCCTTCGAGGCGGAGCGTTACCGCTGGCTGGTGCAGCCCGACGTGGCGCTGCAGAAGTGCCGCCTGGCCCGCCGGGCGCTGGCGGGGGTGGCCGACCTGTGGAGCGAGAACGGATACGGCTTTGCCGTGGAGGAGCCCCGCGGCGTCTTGGGCAGGGTCTTTGCCATCGAACGCATCGAGCCCTTCGACCCGCGCGGCCTGCGCCGCGAGCTGCGGGGCCGTGGCGCCGAGCTGCTCAAGCACGACTTCCCGCTCTCGGGCGAGGAGCTTGCCCGCCGGCTGGGGGTGCGCCGGGGCGGCGGACCGCGTCTGGCCTTCACGCGAATCGAGGGGCGTTTTTGGACAATACGTCTAAAATAGTTATCTTTACGGAGCCTCCGCCCGCTACGGAGCCTCCGCCCGCCGGACCAGCATCGCGCTGAAAGCCGCGCCGAAACAGCGCCGGACCCGTGCCGAATGCTGCGTCCGCACCCGGATGCCGCGTCCGGACCCGGACCGAAAACTGCGCCGCACCGAATGCCGCGCCCGGGCCAAAGCCAAAACCGACCAAAACCGACCGAACCAGACCATGAAACTCAAGGAGCTGCCCACATACCTGACCGATACGCTCCTCTCGCGCGAGCCGGGCGAATTCCGCAACCCCGTCATGCGGTGGTTCGTGCGGCAGTACCGCCTGCTCTTCTATACGGCACGGGGGATGCGCGAGCACGACACCTTCGTGCGGAGCGCCGCGCTGACCTTCTACACGCTCATCTCGGTGGTCCCCATCGTGGCGGTCATCTTCGCCGTGGTCAAGGGCTTCGGGCTGGCCGAGGGGCTCGTGCAGGAGCTCTACGGCCTCTTCCCGCGCAACCCCGAGATTGTCGACTACCTGGTCTCGTTCGCCGACAATGCGCTGGCCCGTACGCGGGGTGGCGTGGTGGCCACCGTGGCGCTGGTCATGCTCTTCTGGTCGGTCATCCGCGTCTTCGGCTCCATCGAGAGCGCCTTCAACAACATCTGGGAGGTGAAGGTCACGCGCAGCGTGGCGCGCCAGTGGACCGACTACATCTCGGTGGTGCTCATCGGCCCGCTGCTGTGGATTGTCGCCAACGCGCTGGGCTCCTACGCCGAGGAGCTGCTCGGCTTCCGCGACTCGCTCCCCTACATCCTCCTCTCGAAGGCAGCCTCGGGCGTGCTCATCTGGCTGATGTTCACGCTTCTATACCTGATAATACCCAATACGCGCGTGCGCTTCACGAGCGCCCTGACGGCCGGACTGGTCGCCGGCACGCTCTTCATCCTCTTCCAGTGGGGCTACATCCACGTGCAGCGCTGGATGACCTCCTACAACGCCATCTACGGCAGCTTCGCGGCGCTGCCGCTCTTCCTGCTCTGGCTGCAGTTCTCGTGGGAAATTCTCCTCTTTGGCGGCGAGCTCTCGTTCGCCTACCAGAACATCGCCCGCTTCAGCGAGGAGCGCGAGTCGCTGCGCATCAGCTACGACCAGCGGCGCAAGGTGCTGCTGGCGGTCATGCTGGTGGTCGTGCGCCGCTTCCGCCGCGAGGGCGGGGCGATGGCTGTCGAGGAGATTCGCACGCGGATGAACCTCCCGACGCGCATCCTCAACGATGTGCTCTACCAGCTGGTGCAGGCTGGGCTTCTGGTGGCCGTGCGGCGGAGCGACGGCGAGCGCGACGAGGGCTTCGTCCCCGGGCGCGACATCAACTCGCTGACGCTCTACGGCGTGCTGGAGGCGGTCGAGGATGCCGGCCAGACCTCCTTCGCACTCAACGAGAGCCGCGAACTGGCGAGCGTCGACCGCGAACTGGAGCGGGTCAAGCAGGCGGCGTGCATGTCGGGCGACAACCTCCGCCTGGTGGATATCCCCGAATAGGGCGGCGGGTGTGCGTCCGGAACGAATCGAACAGAGATGGAACTGAAACGTGTAGTGATTGTCGGCAGCGGAAATGTTGCCGAAGCATTGGCGCGGGCCCTGCCCGCGAGCGGCGTGGAGCTCTGCCAGCTCTTCGCCCGCAATCCGGAGCGCGGCCCCCGTGTGGCGGCGCTCGGCGGTACGACCTGGACGGACGACCCCCGGAGTCTGGCCGCGGCGGACCTCTACCTGGTGGCGGTGAGCGACCGCGCCGTGGGCGAGGTTGCCGCCTCGCTGCCCGTTCCCGCCGGGGCGGTGGTGGCCCATACGGCGGGCAGCGTCCCCCTCGATGCGCTCGGAGGCTTCGCGCACCGGGCGGTCCTCTACCCGCTGCAGACCTTCACGGCGGGGCGCGCCGTCGACTTTGCGCAGGTGCCCCTCTTCATCGAGGCCTCCGACGAGGCCACGCGCGGGGCCGTGGAGCGCTTCGCACGGCGCCTCTCGACGCAGGTATACCCGGCCGACTCGCAGCGCCGCGGCGCCCTCCATCTGGCGGGCGTCCTCGCCTGCAACTTCGTCAACGCGCTCTACACCGCGGGCGAGCGGACCCTCGCCCGCGAGGGGCTCCCCTTCGAGGTGCTCAAGCCGCTGATTGCCGAGACGGCCGCCAAGGCCCTCGCCTCCCCGTCACCCGCCGCCGTGCAGACCGGACCCGCCGTGCGGGGCGACCTGCCGACGCTGGAGCGCCACCGCGCCCGTCTGGCGGGGGATGCGCTGCTGCTCGAAATATACAACTCAATGAGTCAATACATATGGGAAACTTCAAGGAAGATATAGCCCTCACCGAAGCCTTCGTCTTCGACGTCGACGGCGTGATGACCGACGGCTCGATTATGCCGCTGCCTGGCGGTGACTTTCTGCGCCGCTACAACGCCAAGGATGGCTACGCACTGGCCTACGCCGTGCGTCAGGGCTACCGGGTGTGCGTCATCACGGGAGGCCACGGGGCTACGCTCGAGCGGCGCCTTCAGATGCTGGGCGTCAAGGACTTTTATATGGACTGCATGGACAAGATTGCCGTCATGCGCTCCTACTTCGAACGCGAGGGGATAGACCCGGCCCACGTCATCTACATGGGCGACGACATCCCCGACCTGGAGTGCATGCGCATGGTGGGGATTCCGGTTTGCCCGGCCGATGCCGCCTCGGAGGTCATCGAGGCGGCGCGCTACGTCTCCGAATTCAACGGCGGACGGGGGGCCGTGCGCGACATCATCGAGCAGGTGCTCCGTGCGCGGGGCGACTGGGCCCGCTCCTCGATAGGGGTGACCCCCGCCTCGATGGACCCCCAGCGGTAGCGGGGGCGGCTGCGGCTGTTGGAGGAGGATTGTCGGCGGAGTTTGCCGCTGGACGGAGACGGCCGACAGACGGTGGAAAAGGACGCAAGGGCGGCGGAGTACTCTGTCGTCCGGAGGCGTATTGTCCCGGGAGTCGGAAAAGCAGCGGAGGCGAGCAACAGCGGAACCGGGAGTAAAGCGGAACCGGGAATGCCGCGGAACTAATGCGGAACTAAAAAGAGGGGAGGAAATTCCTGCGAATGGATTTCCTCCCCTCTTCTTAGTTATTGGGTTATTGGGCTGCTGTCGGCGGATTTCGGGGCCGTTGGGCCGCTGACCGGCGGATTCCGGCGCGGCGGCTTATGCATCTCAGCCCGCGCCGCATCTCAGTCCGCTCCGTGCCCTGAAACATGCTGTGCATCAGGGCCGTGCCGCGCCTCAGGCCATGCCGCGCAGATGCTTCTCCCAGGCCCAGGCCGAACGGAGCGTGTCGTCGAGCGAACGCTCGGCCTTCCACCCCAGCTCGGTGTTGGCATAGCTCGGGTCGGCCCAGATGGCCACGATGTCGCCCGCACGACGGCCGACAATCCGGTAGTTGAGCTTCACGCCGTTGGCCTGCTCGAAGCGGTGCACCAGCTCGAGCACCGAGACGCCGCGGCCGGTGCCGATGTTGAAGATTTCGTAGTCGGCCTTGCTGCGCCCCTCGACCATGCGCGCGATGGCCGTCACGTGGGCCCGCGCCAGGTCCACCACGTCGATGTAGTCGCGGATGCACGAACCGTCGGGCGTCGGGTAGTCGTCGCCGAAGACGCTCAGACACTCGCGCACGCCGGCGGCCGTCTGCGTGATGTAGGGGACGAGGTTCTGCGGCACGCCGCGCGGCAGCTCGCCAATGAGGGCCGAGGGGTGTGCCCCGATGGGGTTGAAGTAGCGCAGGGCGATGCCGCGCAGCCCGTCGTAGGCCGCCAGCGAATCGCGCAGGATGTCCTCGCACATCTGTTTGGTGTTGCCGTAGGGCGAGGTGGCCGGCTTGCGGGGCGTCTGCTCGGTGACGGGGAGTTTGTCGGCCTCGCCGTAGACGGTGCACGACGACGAGAAGACGATGTTGTGGCGTCCGAACTCGCGCATGAGCCGGATGACGTTCATGAACGAGGTGAGGTTGTTGCGGTAGTATTCCAGCGGCTTGTGGACCGATTCGCCCACCGCCTTCGAGGCGGCGAAGTGAATCACCGAGTCGAATTCATACTCTTCGAAGACCTTGCGGAAGGCCTCGTAGTCGCAGCAGTCGACCTGGACGAAGGGGACCTCGCGTCCGGTGATTTTGCGCACCCCTTCGACGGCGCCCATGTCCGAGTTGGAGAGGTTGTCGACGATGACCACGTCGTATCCCGCCTCGATGAGTTCGACCGAGGTGTGCGAGCCGATGTATCCGGCGCCGCCGCTGACCAGCACGCATTTGTTCTTGTTCTGCTCCATAACCGTATAGTTTGATTGATAGTCGCTTGTCTCTCTGTAGCCGCCCGCGGCCGGTCTGTGGGGCGGAAGGGCCGCCGGCGTCTCCGTCTCCGGCCTCTGCCGCCGGGCCCCGCCGTTTGTCCCTTCGCCGACCCCCGTCGTCGGGCTCTGTGGGGCGGCCTCTGTCGGTTCTTCCGGTTGCCTCCGCCGCCGGGTTTGCCGGTTGCCTCTGCCGCCGGGCCCCGCCGTTTGTCCCTTCGCCGACCCCCGTCGTCGGGCTCTGCGGGGCGGCCTCTGTCGGTTCTTCCGGTTGCCTCCGCCGCCGGGTTTGCCGGTTGCCTCTGCCGCCGGGCCCCGCCGGTCCCGTCGTCGGGCCCCCGCGCGGCCGCCTCTTCCGCCCGCCTCCGGTGCCTCCGTCTCCGGTCGCTGCACCGGCCTCAGGCGCCTCCGGGCAGCTGCCGCAAAATTAACGCTTTTCCCCCTACGGCGGCGCGGTCGACGCCCGTTTTTTGAAGCCCGAACCTTCTGTTTTATCGAAAAACGATAAATAATTGTCGATATTTCGGAAATAATCCCTATATTTGCTCGTGATAAACCGTGACGGAACGTCACCCAAAACACTCTTTCCACCATGGACATTCTCAGCGTCGAGCACGTCTCGAAACGGTTTGCCGAACATACGGCTCTGGACGACGTCTCGCTCTCCATCCCCAAAGGTTCGGTCTACGGCCTGCTGGGCCCCAACGGCGCCGGCAAGACGACGCTCATCCGCATCATCAACCGCATCACGGCCCCCGACAGCGGCCGCGTCCTCTTCGACGGGCGCGACATCGCCCCCGAAGATGTCCGCCGCATCGGCTACCTGCCCGAGGAGCGCGGCCTCTACAAGAAGATGAAGGTGGGCGAGCAGGCCCTCTTCTTCGCCCGCCTCAAGGGGCTCTCGCGCCGCGAGGCGACCGCGCGGCTGAAGGAGTGGTTCGCCCGCTTCGGGATTGAGAACTGGTGGGACAAGCGCGTCGAGGAGCTCTCGAAGGGCATGGCCCAGAAGGTGCAGTTCATCGTCACGGTGCTGCACCGCCCCGAGCTGCTGATTTTCGACGAGCCCTTCTCGGGCTTCGACCCCATCAACGCCAACCTGCTCAAGGAGCAGATTATGGCGCTGCGCGACCAGGGGGCGACGGTCATCTTCTCGACCCACAACATGTCGTCGGTCGAGGAGGTGTGCGACCACATCACCCTCATCAACAAGTCGCACAACATCCTCTCGGGGCGCGTCGACGACATCCGCCGCCGCCACGGCAACAACATCTTCGAGCTCTACTACCGGGGCGACGAGGCGGCGCTGCGCGAGGCGCTCGCCCCGCTGTGCGAGGTGCTGGGCGCGGCCGACGAGCCGACGGCCGACTACTCCTCGCTCAAGCTCCACGTCGACGACGACGCCCGCGTGCGCGAGGTGATTCGCCGCGCCAACGAGGCGGTCGAGCTCCGCTCCTTCACCGAAATCATCCCCTCGATGAACGATATCTTCATCCGGGCGGTCAACGGCACGCTCTGAGCCGCCGCCCGAAAAACCCTCCGGCCATGAAAGCACGAATCCGAAACGCCCTCCGCCGCACGCTGCTTGCGGCTACCGTACTGCTTCTGCTGGGCTGCCTGCTCACGGGCGAGCGCCCCGACGTGAAGCTCTGGCTCGCCGTCGTCCTGCTGCTGGTGACCCACCTGCTCTCGCTCCGGGAGTCGCTGCGCGCCCCGCAGTCCGACGACGGGGCGGGACAATCCGCCGGCACCGCCGCCCGAACGGCCTCCGCCGGCAACCCCGCCGAAACGACCGCCGCCGGGGTCCCGGCCGGCACCTTCGACGCCTCTGCTGCCGCTCCGGCCTCCGCGGGGGCCGCACGCCGCGACGAGTCGGCGCGTCCGGCCTGGCGCCGCAGCCTCACGGCGCCCCAGATTACGGGGCTGCTCCTCTTCGTCATCTCGGTCAACGAGGCACTGGCCTGCCTGCGCCTGATGGCCCGGGGCGGCGAGACGGCGCTGCCGCTGGCCCTTGCCGTGCTGCTCTCGGCGGGCGGCCTGTGGTATCTGGTGAGCCACGGAAAACAAGCATAGGAACACAAACCGCAACTGCGAACAAGAGAAACTGACCATGTCGAACATCTCCATCATCATCGGACGCGAGTTCAACGAGCGCGTCCGCAAGAAATCCTTCATCATCACCACGCTGCTCATGCCCGTGCTGGTGCTCGCCCTGATGGCGGCGCCGGCCCTCATCATGCGCTTCTCGACGGGGGAGCTCAAGCGCATCGCCGTCATCGACGAGAGCGGACGGGTGGCCCCCGCGCTCGAAAGCGACGAGGAGTTCCGCTTCGAACCCACTGAGCTGACCACCGACGAGGCGCGCCGCAGCCTTGAGGATGTCTACGGCATCCTCTACATCGGCCGCGACGTGATGACCAACCCCGACAACGTGCGCCTCTACCTCAACGGCTCCTCGTCGCTCTCGGTTGAGGAGAACATCACCGGCCAGATTGAGGACATCATCGAGACGGAGAAGCTCAAGGCCTACCACATCGAGAACCTGCCGCAGATTCTCGACGAGGTGAAGACCACGGTTCACATGCAGACCTTCCGCAACGACGAGTCGCAGGAGGAGGATTCGCAGGCCCGCTCGTCGGTCATCGCCTCGGCTTCGGGCTTCGTGCTGGGGATGGTGCTCTACATGTTCCTGCTCATCTACGGCGGCATGGTCATGCAGTCGGTCATCGAGGAGAAGAACAACCGCGTGCTGGAGGTTGTGGTCTCGTCGGTGCGCCCCTTCGAGCTGATGATGGGTAAAATCCTGGGCGTGGCCTCGGTGGCCGTGGTCCAGATTCTGATTTGGGGCGTGCTGATTTGCGGCGTCGGGGCGCTGCTCATCCCCCACCTGATGCCCGCCGAGGTGATGGCCGGGGCGCAGGCCATGCAGCAGGGCGTGCCCGAAGCGGCGGCCCTCTCGGGCGTCAGCCCCGAGATGATGCAGGCCGTGGCGACGATGACCGACTTCGGCTATCTGGTCCAGATATTCGTCTGCCTGCTGCTCTTTGTCGTGGGCGGCTATCTGCTCTACTCGGCGATGTTCGCCGCCGTGGGCTCGGCCGTCGACAGCGTGCAGGACGCCCAGCAGCTGCAGACCCCCATCACCATCCCCATCATCCTGGCCTTCCTGGTGATGGTCTCGGTGATGAAGGACCCCAACTCGCCGCTGGCCTTCTGGTTCTCGCTCATCCCCTTCACCTCGCCCGTGGTGATGATGGCGCGCATCCCCTACGGCATTCCCACGTGGGAGGTGGTCCTCTCGCTGGTGCTGCTCTACGCCTCGTTCGTGGCGATGGTCTGGCTGGCCGGCAAAATCTACCGCGTGGGCATCTTCATGTACGGCAAGAAGCCGACCTTCCGCGAGCTGCTCAAGTGGATGAAATACAAGTACTGACCCCTCGGCCGGCAGGGTGCCGGCCCGGATGCTGCAATCCGGCGGCGGAACCCCTTGCGGGGAGCTCCGCCGCTTTTTTCGCACGCCGCGCGGTGCACCGTCCGGGACGACATTTGCGAACTCGCACTTTTTCATTATCTTTGCGATGGTATTGACAACCTCCCGCCATGAATATTTCGCAAGACCGGATTGATGCCCTGCGCGCCCTGCTCGTTCGGCCCAGCCAGCAAATCGTGATTCTCTCGCACACCAACCCCGACGGCGACGCCATCGGCTCGTCGCTGGCCTGGAGCGACGTGCTCACCTCGATGGGCCACCGCGTAACCTGCATCGTCCCCAACAAATACCCCTACTTCCTCGACTGGATGCCCGGCATCGCCGACGTGGTCATCCACCGCACCGACACCGAGGGGCGCGCCTCCCGCGCCATCGCCGGGGCCGACATCATCTTCTGCCTCGACTTCAACGCCATCTCGCGGCTCGAGAACCTGAGCCAGGAGCTCGCCTCGAACACCACGGCGCGCCGCGTGCTCATCGACCACCACCTCTCGCCCGTCGAGGAGTTCGACATCGCCTTCTCGCACCCCGAGTCGTCGAGCACCTGCTTCCTGGTCTATACGCTCATCGAGCGGATGTTCGGCACCGACGCCATCACGCTCAAGATGGCCGAGGAGCTCTACGTCGGGATGATGACCGACACGGGCAACTTCGCCTTCTCGTTCCTCACGCCCGAGCTGTTCCGCGCCGTGGCGGTGCTTGTCGAGAAGGGCATCCACATCCCGACGCTCCACAACAACGTCTACAACGCCTATACCGAGGGGCGCGCGCGGCTCTTCGGCTACGCCATCAACCGCAAGATGGAGCTCATCGAGGATGGTACGGTGGCCTACATGTCGCTCAAGGAGAACGAGATGCGCCGCTTCCAGTTCCAGCAGGGCGACAGCGAGGGCTTCGTCAACTACGCGCTCACCATCAAGAAGGTGAAGATGTCGGCCATGTTCCTGGCCCACCGCAAGTTCATCCGCATCTCGCTCCGCTCGCGCGGCGACGTGGATGTCAACCTCTTCGCCCGCAAGTACTTCGACGGCGGCGGCCACAAGAATGCCGCCGGCGGCAAATCCTTCCTCACGATGGAGGAGACCATCGCCCACTACATCCGCTCGGTGCGCGAATTCGCCGAGCAGGGCGGACTGGGTTAACGTTAACACCGCGCCCCGGGCATGGACGACTTCCGACTCCGCGTCTTTCTGGCGGCGGCCCGCACGCTGAGCTTCACCCGGGCCGCCGAGGAGCTCTTCATCTCGCAGCCGGCCGTGAGCAAGCATGTCAGCGCGCTCGAAACGGCCTACGGCGTGACGCTCTTCAACCGGCGGGGCAGCCGCCTCTGTCTGACGGCCGCGGGCGAGGTGCTGCTGGGGTGCGCCGAGCGGCTCGAGGCCGAGTACCGTCACCTGCAGTACGCCATGAGCCGCTGCACCGAGCGCCTCGAGGGGGAGCTGCGCCTGGGGGCCAGCACGACCGTCGCCCAATACCTCCTGCCGCCGATTCTGGCCCGCTTCACTGCCCGCTATCCCCACCTTGACGTAACGCTTGCCTCGGGCAACAGCGACCAGATTGAGCAGGCGCTCGAACGGGGCACCGTCGATTTGGGCATCGTCGAGAGCTTCAGCCACCGCCACGGTCTCTTCTACGACCCCTTCACCGAGGACGAGCTGGTGCTGGTCGCCCGCCCCGATGGGGCCTACGGCCGGCTCGAGAGCGTCACCCCCGAGCAGCTCTGCACGCTGCCGCTGGTCATGCGCGAAGGGGGCTCCGGGACGCTCGAGGTGACGGCCGCGGCGCTGGCCCGCGCCGGCATCCGGCTGCGGATGCTCCGGATTGTGATGCGGCTGGGGAGCACCGAGGGCATCAAGGCCTTCGTGCGCAACAGCGACACGCTGGCCATCGTCTCGGTCATTGCGGTGGTCGACGAGCTGCGGCGCGGCGAGCTGCGGGTGATTGACCTCGAGGGGCTTTCGCTGCGGCGCAGCTTCTCGTTCGTCCACCCGGCGGCCGAGCTTCCCGAATCGGTCCGCCGCTTCACGGACTTCGCCCGCGCCTCGCTCTGAGGGTTTGCAGGAGACCCCCGCCGAGCGTTCTCACTTCAAATTGGGCAGCCGCTTTGTAGCCCTTGCCCGCGTCTCCAGCGTTTCATCCTCTCCGCCCTGTTGCCCTGCGCCTCGCTCTGCTCCGCATCCCCGCGCCCCACACTCCGCGCCCCACGCCTCCTCCTCTCGTCCCGTCCTGTCCCTGCCCGCAGCACCGCGCCCCGTACCTCCAGCGTCCGTGCCTCCTCCTTTCCACCCCTTTTCACCCCTTCATTATAACTTTTGGTTATCGCTTATAACCCTTTTTCGTTTTGACAACTCCGCGCCGTTTCGTACTTTTGCGGCGCAAAAGGGTCCGCCCGCCGCCCCGGCAGCCGCGCGCATCCCTCCCACCAAAAGAGAAAACACGAAAAAACCCGAAAAGTCATGATGAAAAAAGGTACCCGAGCCAACACCCTCCACGGCATCCTGCTCATTGCGCTCTTCTCGTTCGCGGCATTCTACATCGCCGAGATTCCCTTCGTCCGCAGCCTCTCGTTCAGTCCGCTCATCGTCGGCATCATCCTCGGCATGCTCTACGCCAACAGCCTGCGCAACCGCCTGCCCGAGACGTGGGTCCCGGGCATCAAGTTCTGCACCAAGCAGCTGCTGCGCTGGGGCATCATCCTCTACGGCTTCCGTCTGACGCTGGCCCAGGTGGCCGCCGTGGGCGTTCCGGCCGTGGTGGTCGACCTGGTGGTGGTGACGGTGACCATCCTGGGCGGCGTGGCCCTCGGACGCCTCATGCGCATCGACCGCGACACGGCGCTGATGACCTCGACGGGCAGCGCCATCTGCGGTGCGGCGGCCGTGCTGGGCGCCGAGCCGGTGGTCCGCTGCGAGGGCTACAAGACCGCCATCGCCGTCTCGACGGTGGTGATTTTCGGCACCCTCTCGATGTTCCTCTACCCGATTATGTACCGCACGGGGCTGCTCGAAGGACTCTCGGATACGGGCGTGGCCATCTATACGGGCAGCACGCTCCACGAGGTGGCCCACGTGGCCGGCGCCGGCAACGCCATGGACCCCACCGACTCGCTGGGCATCGCCGGTACGGCCACCATCACCAAGATGATTCGCGTCATGATGCTGGCCCCCGTGCTCGTCATCATGAGCTTCGCGCTCTCGCGCCGCCGCCGCGAAACCGCCGCCGGCGCAGGAGCTTCGGCCGACGCCCCTGCGGGCAAGAGCCGCATCACGATTCCCTGGTTCGCCTTCGGATTCATCGGCGTCATCTGCCTCAATTCGCTGCTGCAGTACCTGCTGGGGGTCGACTCCGTGAAGGAGATTCCGCTCAACGGCGCCATCGAGTACATTGACACCTTCCTGCTGACGATGGCCATGACGGCGCTCGGCACCGAGACGAGCATCGACAAGTTCCGCCAGGCGGGCGCCAAGCCCTTCCTGCTGGCCGGAGCGCTCTACCTCTGGCTGGTCGTGGGCGGCTATCTGGTGACCAAATACGTGGTTGAATGGTTGTAGGAGCCTCCGTCCCGGACGGGGCGGACTCCGCATACGATATGAAGGAGATGGAACACAACGAAGCGTTTCTCCGCTTCCGGCTCGGAGCCGGGGCGGAGGGTGACGAGGCGGCCGAACTGCTGCTCTGGCCGGCCGCCCGTCCCAACGGCCAGGCGGTCGTCGCCTGCCCGGGAGGTGGATTCAACCAGGTGGCGCTCGAGCGCGAGGGGTACCCCTTCGCCCGCTGGTTCAACGAGCGGGGCGTGACCTATGCCGTGCTCTGCTACCGCATGCCGCACGGACGTGCCGGCCTTCCGGCCGAGGATATCCGCTGCGCGCTGGCATTCATGCGCGAACGGGCGGCCGTGTGGGGCATAACGCGCCTCGGCGTGATGGGGGCCTCCATCGGCGGCCACATCGCCGCAACGGCCGCCACGCTCTTCGAGGGGGAGGAGCGCCCGGCCTTCCAGATTCTGCTCTACCCCGTCATCACGATGCTCGACGCCTGGGCCCACCGCCCCTCGCGCGGCCGGCTGATGGGCGAGAACCCCTCGGCGGAGCTCTGCGAGCTTCTCTCGCTCGAGCTGCACGTCACGCCGCAGACCGCCCCCGCCTTCATCGTGCTGGCCGAGGACGACGCGGCCGTCTCGCCGATGCACTCGCTGCGCTACTACGAGGCGTTGAGCGCCCGGGGCGTTCCGGCGCAGCTGCACGTCTACCCGCGCGGCGGCCACAGCTTCGCCTTCGACGACGCATTTCCCTATAAGGCGCTCTGGCTCGCCGAGCTGGAACGCTTCCTCGGAGAGGTGTGACCCCGCCGGCTCCCGGCGCCAGTTGTCGGTGCGTTTTGCCGGCGTGCTGCCGGTTTGTTGCCGATGTGCGTAGCCGGAGCCTGTTGCCGGAGTGTTTCCGGTAAGTGGCCCCGGCGCGTTTGCCGGCACCTCCCTTGTTCTCTTGACGCTTTTGGGCAGCCCCCTTGCCTCCCTTTGGCGTTGTGCAGGTACAACCTGCCGAACACCCCGCTCTTCCGTCTGGAGGAGCGGGGTGTTCCATAAGTGGCGGGGCGCTTCGGAATGGTTGGCGCCGGGCGGGGCCTCTCGGTGCGAAGGACCCGGACGGGGAAATGGTGCGGCGCCGGCGCAGCCCCGGATGGAGCTACCGCTCCGGCTCCTCGAGCCGGGGAAGGGTGGGGTGCTCGTGGCCCGAGTAGCGGAGCACCCGCTCGCGGACGAAGTCGACCGCGCGGCGGAGCTGCGCGGGGGTGAGCGGCTCGGGGTAGCTCATCACCACCAGCGGATGGGGTGCGAAGGGCTCCTCGTAGGAGGGGTGGATGTAGTGACAGGGGTTCTCGACGAAGCCCAGCCGCCGGTAGAAGTGGAGGCGGCGCAGCGCCATCCCCTCGATGGGCGGCTCGATTTCGAGCACCACCGGCCCGTCGGAGCTCCGGCAGTAGGCCTCGAGCGCCCGGGAACCGATGTTGTGCCCCCGCAGGGCGGGCGCCACGGCCAGATGCTCGGCGTAGCGGAACCCCTCGCCCCGCCAGTGGAAGAGGAGCCCGGCCAGCCGGTCGCCCAGCCAGATGCCGTCGGCCGTGAAGGCCGGGTCGGCCAGGGCGCGGATGTGGTGCTCGGCCGAACGTCGTTCGCAGGGCGGAAAGGAGTCGCGGTAGAGGCTCCAGGCCTCGTCCCACCCCGCATCGGCCGGCGAGCGGAAGGGGATGAATCGAAGGTCATGCTGCATGATGTGTGTCGTTTGGAAGTTTCAGGACGAAGATAGCGAAAATTCCCCGCTCCGCAAAACCGCCGCGCACCTCTCCGGAAGGGCCGCCCGCTTATCCGCATTGCCTGCTGCCCGCTCCTGCACCCCCCCCTCGTACCCGCCGCGCCTTGTATCCGCCGCGCTTTGTACCCGCACTCCGCCCCCGCTTCCGCACTCCGCCCCCGCCGCATCCCGCTGTTCGCTCCCGCTGTGTCCCGCTCGCCGTTGTGTCCCGCTCGCCGTTGTGTCCCGCTCGCCGTTGTGTCCCGCTCGCCGTTGTGTCCCGCTCGCCGCCTGCACCCGTTCCCCGCACCCGCCGCACCCCGCCGCCTTCCTT
>NZ_NFIO01000018.1:0-25651 GCF_002159425.1 Alistipes sp. An31A | reverse complement strand
TTGGAGGTATTCTTTTTATCTTTAGCTAAGATACAAATTTTATATTACATTGGCAATCAATTCATTATAAAGTTTTATTCTTTTTACGACAGTCCCTAAATTACGAGAACTCACAGATGAGGATATTCCCGTCTTGCAAACCTTGTTTCGGGAGACAGTCCTTCATGTCAATGTGCGGGACTACACCCGCGAAGAGGTGGAGGACTGGGCTTCGTGTGGGGATAGCGTGGAGCATATGAAAGACCTATTGGCTCGCAATGACTACGTAGCTGCACTGAACGAACGGGATGAGATCATCGGCTTCTCGTCGATGAATGCCGAAGGCTATCTGCATTCGCTGTTTGTGCACAAGGATTATCAGCGGGTTGGCGTCGGGAGTTTGCTGCTCTCGGCCGTGGAAAAGAGAGCGCGGGAATACGGAGTCGCAGAAATCACTTCGGAAGTGAGCCTGACGGCCCGCCTTTTCTTCGAGAGGAGAGGGTACGAAGTAGTGAAGGGTCAGAAACGCCGGGCAAATCGGTTGGAACTGACCAACTTTGTGATGCGAAAGCGTCTCAAAGACTGACGCAGTCATCCCTTCCCATCCGTCCGCAAAGATCCGACTTGCCGGCATCGGCTGCAAGGCTGTACGGAGCGTCCCACAGGGACGGCCTTGCATTCGACCCCGCCAAGTTCGGGGCTGGTCGCTATCGGGTGGAAGGGAAAATACGAAAGAGAATGACCTTTGATATGACGTCCCCCCCCAATAATCCGAATTGACAGAGGATAGGTTTACACCTATTGACATCTCAAGTCCAGATTTAGGGCATTTTTACTCTTCTTCCCTTTCTCCCGCCAATATAAGTACCCGGACATCCTCCTCCATTAGAGCATTTATGGTGAGCCCCCATTGTATAGACGCATCGTCCGAAGAACTGCCCGACTGAATCGTCTGCAGCAAATTCAGAACCTCCTCATAGTTGCAGGGAACCCCCTCTTTCAGCCGAATAGAGACAAAAAATTCGGAGGCATGAATGTTCCCCGCATATGACTTGCGCACGCTCGGAATCACCGATTGCAAATCCCCCTTCTTGACCACGATGTTGGACGACCGAACAATTTGACGCTTGGAGACGAATTTCCGATAATCGTCCAGGTCGATTGAAACAAATTTTTCTCCTTCGCCATCGAAGTGTGCGGCTGCCATTTGATTCAGATTGAAATCCATAATCACATCAGTTTATCCATCAACGAATTAAAAAATTGTGCGGTAGGTATCCAGCGCAAAGCGTCGCCGCGATACCCCGTGCAGTAAATCAGTACATGTACGGCCAATAATACCAGCAGTATCATTCCGGCCGTCTTTGCCCAATATCTGAACGCATTCTTTTTCATGTTTTTTTGAAATTACCGATGCAAAATAAAGCGTTGCCCCGGTCAGAACCTGACCGAGGCAATAGCCAACAAATGGAAAACATTATTTCGAAGAGCTCCGAGTGAAAAAACAATCGGTCCCGGCTACGTTTCCGCTCGGCCGGTGACTTTTTCAGGTGACCTGCTGTTCGGGCCTTGTGCCGCGCACCGGCACATTCGAAACATCAATGCTTTAGGCGGAGGTTATGCCCGTCCGCCCGGGACCGACTGCATGTTTAATACTCCGTTGACAGATGCTGACGCGCCTGCCAAACTGAGAACTGGTCCAACTCCTCCTTGACCAGCCCGCAGACATAGATTACGACGGCGATGTCGTCCAACCATCCGACCCACGGGAAGAAGTCGGGCACGAGATCGAACGGACTTACCACGTAGAGCAGGCAGGCTACCACCTTCAGATAGGCCCACATGGAATACCCCTTGTAACGACCGGAAGTTACGGCGCTCAAATAGTCCCACAGCAATACCAGCTGTTGCTTCACTCGGGAAAGACCTTTTTTCCGTGTAAACTCATCGCGTTTGTTGCCTAAGTCCTCCATGCGTTCCCGGTCGTTGACCGTCTCTTCGGCCTCGTGCTGCCAGCCGCCTGCTTCGAAATGCTCCTGTGCGGCCTGCTCCGAGGCGCCGTGCTCGTAAGCCTGTTCCTGCTCTCCCTCTTCATAGTCCACCTCATCAGACTGCGGCTCACGACGGGTTTCGGCCGATTCCTCTTCCATGCGGGTCGTTGTCCAATACCCGATTCGGGGTCTTTTTCTTTTGTCCTTCTCCATCTTTGCTCTATTTTAGGGTTTAACATCGGTTCATTCCCCGTTTCAGGAGCAAAGGTAGAGGGAGGGTCGGACAAAAAATGTCGGAGTATTTTTACTTACTAATAATTGTTATAATCAAAAAGAGAAACTGACCAATTGTTAAAGCTAGCGAACCTCCAATAATAAAATATAAAATTCTGATTCTTTTATCATATTGGTTCTGTTGCTGTTGCTTTATTTTCACAGCATCTTGGCTGTCGTTTGAAGTCTTGATATTCGGTATGTCCTGATTACAATCTTCCAACGACGTAATTTGAATCAAACTATTTCTAATAATAGTTAAATTATTGGACATTGTTTTTTTGAACTCCAACAACGATTTGACAGTTAATTGAAGCGCCTCAACTGTTTGGTTTATATCAATCTGAGCTCTTAATGCTTGGTCACTCGCTTTTCTTGCTTGGTCACTCGCTTTTTTCGAAGATTCTATAGCAGTTAATATTCCTTGGATATATTCTTTATCCAAGGCGTCAAATGCGCTATAAACTTCTCCGATAAAATTATATGTAGTTCGAGTATTGTTATTTATTTCAATGAATGTTTTTTGCAATGTTTTTACAAAATCATTCATTTCTTTCCCTGTAATATTATGATTACTCCACGAGCCCAAAAATTTGCCTTTGGTTTCAAAGGGAGATAGAGATACGTCTGTAACCTTATTGGAAGTATCCTTGATTTTGCATTTGGCAAGTTCAAATTGATGAGCTTGTATCTGTTGATTTTTCATATTAATCCGTTTGTAAGTCGCATAATATCAAATTAATAATTTTGCTATTCTCCGTAACAGAGTCAATTCTATGAGTTGGTTCGTCATTGCGTATTATATGTTCTATAGACTTTTGCATTTCAGTCATAGCCAGCGCATGCCGTTCTTGTATCAAATCAATTGCTTGCATTTTTGCTAATTCAGATTGTTGTTTACAGACTGTTATTAAATTCCCTTGTGTGGCAAGAATCTCGTTGTTTTTTTTAATCTGTTGTTGCTGATTTTGTAGCAACAGTTGTTTGGCTATCATCTTATCAATTGAATTGAGAACTATAGCCCCAATAAGTCCGCTAACTAAAGCCCCTAAAAAAATACCAATGATACTGGCTAAACTTCCAAACATGGGTATTTCAAAAGCAAAAATGGGTATAGCCATTAATCCTTTTTCAATCAATTCTCCGATTACCAATGCTCCACCGGCTGTAATACCCGCGATGATGATTTTACCGACCTCCATCGCAATAATATTGGCAGATTTATTTTTATTGACAGGATCTTTAATGTAGTTAATCGCATCTTTAAGGGATTTACAACCCTGTTTTATGAGTATATAGGCTTTTTTTAGGGTTCCTATGACAGGGCCGTATATTGCGGTTGCAATAGATGTTATAAATGATTCTCCTGCATTTAATATATGTTCTTTAAGATTTGTTAAAAAACATTTAATTGCGTCTTTTACATAGTTGATGAATGTGCTAAACTTTCGAGCACCTGAACGAATCCATAAAATAAGTTTGCGTATAACATCTTTAATAAATGATGCTAATAGACCCATGATTGCAGCTCGTAACGCTTTGCCTCCAATGCGATAGGCTTCTGCTTTTTGAGATTGTCTGCCTGTTTCGATAGAACGCTGTACTCCTTCTTTTTTTCGGTTTTCGTATTCATTACGTGCTTCTTTATCTTTTTCTAGTAATTCCTTTTCGTTTATGTTAAATCTTTCTGCTGGTTTTTGTCCATTCCTTTCTGAATTCAACCAATTTCCCATTTTATGATCCTTTTTGGACGCATTAGCAGAAGCATCTAAATCCTCTAGATTTATTTTGCTATTGGCAAAGTCAGCTTGCTCTTTACGAGAGAGATGGGCGTTTGCCTCAGGATCTCGTATTATCTCCGCTGCTGAGATAATATGATCTTTATGAATACTGGCACTACCTTTAGGTCTGCCTGAATCAATATAATCTCTAACCATATTATCGCGAAGTACGTATTGAACTTCGTTATCTATCCTATCATATTTAGTTTTGATTGAGCCCAATTCATCTCGCTGGAAATTGCCAATCCAGTCGTTGTATCTTTCTTGGTAGTCAATCAAGTCATTATGGTTTGCAATATTACCTTTAGTAAAATTTTCTGTCGTTTGTATATGCGCATCATTACGAAGATCAAGAGTTAATCCTCGATTCTCTCGAATGAAGTCTTCTCCGGCAACCACTCCTATTTGTAAAATAAACTGATCCCATATGACATTTAACATAGCTTGTCCCAATGCTTCCGGGGTTCCTATCATTAGCTTTTCTTTTTCTAACATCAAAGAATCTTGTGTCTGCTTTTCAAGGATTGAAGCTAAAATGTTTTCCATCTCTTTTCCTGAATCTAAGGCTGCTGCATCAATCGCTTCCCATTGAAGAAACTGCTTAGCATTTTGTTCTAATGAAGAATTCCCCATGATTTTAATATCATATTTTACCAACACCGGCACGCCTGCCCGATCAATCAGTTACCGGGCACCGCCAAGCGCCCCAACCCAGATAGAAAAGACAGTCCGTGCCGGATACGACAAGACTATCTGTTTCGTCTGTGAGTTGTCTGATATTGGCGGTTTCGGTAACTCAGATGGAAACAAACGTCCTAAATTTCATCTACAATCAAGACAAATATAGCAAAATCGGATGAAATTCGCAAGGGCATGGACTGAAAAAGACGCCGGTCCGCAGGCCGCTGGATTCAACGGCTTACGGACCGACTGCGTTCAATCATCGCAGGATGTACAGGGGCAATAGGCGCCCCACTCATGGCCGCAATCGTCACAGACGAACTGCAGCCCATCGAAATAGCAGTCGTAACCGCCGCAATTCGGGCATTCGAGTTCCATAGTCGTAAAAATTAAGTGTGATACAATAGGTGAATGTCAAATCTCAGGGTCCATCTCCAGCGCGATGAAATATCTCCCCCGGCAGCCGATTCCGAGGATGCTGTTTTTGGCGCAGTAGGCCGCGTCGGAGAGCTCCTCATCCGGGGTCGTCGGCGACACGCTCATGTCCTCGTTGGAGAAGGCCACGACAAGTCCGTCGCTCATGCGCTTGTACGCCCCGTCCTGCAACCTGCGGTAGAGGCACCGGCAATCCAGGTAGCCCAGATGCGGGCACTCCCCTACCTGGAAGTTCTTGTCGGCGGGCAGTGACTGCGACAGATTCCAGTCGTACAGATACTTTTCGCCCGCCTCGTCAACCATGTGGACGAGTGGCGTGCAGAGTATTGGCGTGCCTTTGTTTTCTTGAGTCCTTTCCATTTTGCAGCTCTTTTATATCGGTTGTTCCTTTCATGCTGCAAAATAAGCCCACTGGTCGGACAAAATATGTCTGACTAAAACCTTATCTTTGCAATAAAATCAGAAACCAATGACCAAAAACGGAAAATGCCTTTGGATTGTTGAGACACTGCTGCAGGCAGGCGCTCTTTCGCTGCGCGAACTGAACAAACGTTGGGAGCGGTCGGCGCTCTATGACGGCCACCGAATCCAGGAACGCACCTTCTCCCGCTACAAGGAGCATATCGCGAATGAATATGCCATCGACATCGACTATTCACCCTCGACCAACACGTATGATATTGTCAATCGGGAAGAGATTCGCGACAATGCGCTCTACCGCTATCTGTTCGCGGCCTACCACATCGCCGACCTGAACACCCAGACCCTGCGGCATCGCGACCGCGTGATGATGGAGCCCGTACCGACGGGTGCGGAGCATCTGGCCACCATCCTCGATGCCATCGACCGAAAACGGACCGTGCGGTTCAACTACACCTCCTATTATAGCCCGGAATTGCAGGACTGGGAGCTTGTTCCGGCCTTTCTGCGAGTCTTCGAGGGACGCTGGTACTTGATTGCCGAATACATGAACCGGCAGCGGGTCAAGACCTTCGCCCTCGAGCGCATTTCCCGACTGCAAATTGGCGAGACACAGGTCGACCCCTCGCCCGAACTTCGCCCCGAGGAGTATTATGCCGGATGCTATGGAATTATCCGTGAAGAGGAGAAACGTCCGAGGCTGATTCGCCTGTGGGCCGACCGGCAGCAGCGCTGCTACCTGCGCGCGCAACCTCTGCATGAATCGCAGGAGGAGTTTGAAACCGAGGAGGACCATTCGATATTTACCTACTTTCTGCGGCCGTCGTTCGACTTCTACCAGCGGATTCTGTGGATGCGTGAGAAGGTTGAACTTCTCGGTCCGGAAGAGGTTCGCCGGGAGATGGCTGGCATCGTTGGTTGTCTTGCGGAAAAGTATTATGCGAAATAGTCCTGTTTGCCGTAATTGGGCGATCGCTTCCGACAAGATTTTTTCCAGATCCAATATTGCCTCCGATTTCTGCATGGGGCAATCCTTAAACGGATGGACTTTGTGGAAAGACAAGGATGGAAATACACTGGATTCCGTATACAGAAAACAGCTTGAATAGCGTTCTTAAATTGTGTGAAAATAATTCGTATCTTTGTCGAAAGCATTGGGATGCAAACGAGTGCATGATGACCGCATCACAGGAGTGACCTTCGAAGGAAATGCTTCACATAATGCGCTGATTGTAAACGAGGAATATGCTTGGGTCGGAAATCCGTTTTCCGCTCCAGAAGAGGGAAGAAGCCGAAAGGTTCTTCCCTCTTTTCGTATGCCGGTGC
Organism: Alistipes sp. An31A; assembly: GCF_002159425.1. Classification (NCBI taxonomy): domain Bacteria; kingdom Pseudomonadati; phylum Bacteroidota; class Bacteroidia; order Bacteroidales; family Rikenellaceae; genus Alistipes; species Alistipes sp. An31A. The sequence continues at coordinate 18,765 of NZ_NFIO01000018.1, read as the reverse complement.
ATGAGTGGACTCGGCACAAGCGACCTCAAAACGCCCCTTCCAGGGGCCGGGGGGGGGATGTATCCAAAAAGTGGAGGGGGGCTCTGGTACTCCGACTGCGCATCCTCCTGAGCGGAAGGGCGGATGGACAAAGCATTGAATCTTCGTCATCCGCCCTCCCCCCCCCTCATTTCGTTTTCCCTTTCTTGCCCTTTTCCTTGCCCCGTATTTCGGTTCCGTCGTCTCGTTGTGCGAGGCGCAGGGCCGGGGTCGGACCCTGCTTCGATTCTGCAGAGAACAGCTTTTTGTCTGGGGGGGGGTGCTTCGGAGTCTCTGCAGTCCTGGGTCCCGGGATTACTCCTCGTCCGAAAATTCGTGAACGAAGATGCCCGTTCCGTCGTAGGAATAGAAGTATTTGCCGATTTCGTCGCAGTAGGTGTTGAAGTCGCTGCCGTTGAGCCGTTCGACGTCGTACTCCTCCGAGAGTTTGATTTCAACCTGTTTGTTCTCCAGCTTTTTGAGCTTGTTGCCGTTGCAGAAGAACTGCTCCAATGCGATGCACGGCGTCAAATCGACCCGTCTCAGGGCGTTTTGGGTGAGATTCATGTACCAGCATTGCGATAGATTCGTGAGCGTGATGTCCTCAAGTTCGTTGTCCTGGAAGCTGAGCTCCTGGATTTTCCCGTTGTGACTCAGGTCCATGGACGTCAGGCGGTTGAAGTCGCAGCGCAGCATCTCGAGATTGGTCAGTGTCGAGACGTCGAGCTTGTCGAAATTGTTCGAGTCGATGCGCAGACTCTTGAGGCTGGTGCAGTTCGCCAGTCCGGTCAGTGCGGAGGAGTTCATGCCGCAGTTTTCGATGCTCAGGTCCTCGAGTCGGGTCAAGCTCCTTGAATCCCGTATTCCCGATGTTGAGGAAGGTGAGTGTCGATGCGTATTTCGACAGCTCCATTCGGGTCAGGTTTCCGTTCGTATGCACGGCAAGAATCGAGAGGGGTGCTCCGTCGGGCAGAATCAGTTTGTCGTCCGAGAGCGAATTGTAGGAGCAGACCAGCTCTTCGAGAGCCGTGCATCCCGTCAGGTCGAGCGATTCGAGATTGTTGTTGTTGCAGCTCAGGCTGCGCAGTTTGTTCAACCCTGCGACCTTCAGTCCGTCGGGCTTGCAGGCCGAGTTGGCCATGATGTGGGCCTCCTCGAGATTCTTGAGCGGGGTAAGGTCGAACTCGGTGCAGCTGCTGAACATTATCCACAGATACTCGAGTTTGGTGAGCTGGAGAATCTCCTCCATGGAGGAGAGCGAGGTAATTTCGCTGCACTTGAGCCGCTTCAGAGAGGTGAAATACCGGATGCCATCGATGTTCGAGATACCCGTTTCGGAGTTGATGTCAAACTCGCCATCATAGGCGGCCGCACCGGTGATGGAGTAGAAACCGCTTCCGCCGGCGAGCTTCTCGTTGAGCCACTCTCTGAAGGCTGCATCGGGAATGAACTCTTCGGTGAGCAGGTTGTCCGGCCCGAACTCCGAGAGGTCGACCTGCGCCTCGTCGCTGAAAGCGCCTCGTCCCGCCTCGTTCTCTCCGGCAACCTTGTAGATGCCGTTTTCACTGACCGTGCATTGCGGTTGTTCGGTCGTTTCGAACAGAGCACCGTCCTTGAACCATACGTAGCGCAGCGCATCGTCGAGCGGAGCGATGGAGAGCAGGGCCGTCTGCCGGTCATCCTGCACGGTTACGGTTATCTGCCCGGGCCTGGACGGCTTCATGGCAGGGTCGGAATCCGATTCGGAGCAGTTGACGCACAAAAGCATGGAGGTCAACGCAATTGTCGAGAGAAGTCTGTGTACCATAACTATGATGATTGTAGGGATTTGTTTTTCCAATGCTAATTAAGTCAAAACCCTCCGAAACCCAATCGCCCGGAGGAGTGAACTCCCGTTTTGGAAGGATGAACTCCGATATTTGCGGAGTGAATCCGAATATGAAGACGAAGATTTTGTCCGATTGGGAAATGATTTTTATCTTTACGTTGCAAACGCAGGAATGTTTATGCGGAGACTTGACGGGAAATACCTCCTTGTCGGAACAGGAGTCGGCATACTCTTCGACATCATCCTTCAGCTGTTCTACAACCTGGTGCGTCACAACGAACTGCTGCCCTACGATTCGCCGGGAGCCTGCCTGTCGGACCTGCTGTACAACATGGTCCCGTGCCTGTTGATTCTGTTGTCGAACTACCTCGTGATTTTCACGTTGTGGAGCCGGTTCCGGAGGAAGCCGGCACTATGGCTGAAGATGACGGTCGACGCCGTGCTGTCGTTCCTGCTGCTCTTCATCATCAACAGGCTGTTTCTTGTCGTGGCGCGGATTTTCCAACCCGAGACGACGGTCGATGTGCCCGGGACGATACTCTACAACATCGTCATTTTCATGTGTGTCGAGGTTGCCTATCATGTGGCTGCGGCCTATGAGCTGCGCCACAGGCAGGATGTCGCCCGCCAGGAGCTGCTGGCCTACAAGTACAATCTGCTCAACGCCCAGGTCAATCCCCACTTCCTGTTCAATTCGCTCAACAACCTGCTCTACCTCATCCGCAGCAATCCCGACGGGGCGTGTGAATTCACCCGCAATTTGTCCCGTCTGTACCGCCATGTCCTCGAGGTGCGCGACAAATCGACGGTTCCGCTCTCCGAGGAGCTCGATTTCATGTGGCATTACGTGTCGATTCTCTCGATTCGCTACAACAACGCGCTGAATGTCGATTTCCAGGGGCGGGAGCATGTCGGCGGGCATCGGATTCTGCCGCTCGTGCTGCAGATGCTCATCGAGGACATCGCCAAGCACAACGAAATATCGCTCCGGAAGCCGATGACCGTTTCCGTCAGGGTCGAAGCGGAGCGAATCGTCGTCTCGAATCCGATACACCCCCGAAGTAACGTCGTTTCGAATTCGTTCGGACTCGGCTACATTACAGGCTCCAGGGCGGTACGATGACCTACGGAGGCGACGGAGCGTGTTTCCGGGTCGAACTCTCATACCTTGACCGATGAATATGATGAATTACATAATCATAGAAGATGAACAGTTCGGAGCCCGGATGCTTGCCGAGGCGATAGGCCGGCTCCGCCCCTCTTACAGGTTGCTGTGCATACTCGGCACGGTGCGTGAGAGCGTGGATTATTTTCGCCGGCATCCCGATGACGACTCTCTGGTTTTTATGGACGTGGAGCTCTCCGACGGCCAGTGTTTCGAAATCTTCAACCAGTGCCGCGTGGGCAATCCCATCATCTTCACCACCTCGCACGACGAATGGGCCATCCGGGCATTCCGCGTAAACAGCATCGATTATCTGCTCAAGCCCATTGAGGACGGGGATTTGCTGCGCGCCGTCGAAAAGCACGAATATCAGGTCGGCGTTGCGGAGGCGAATGTCCGGAGGTATGTCAGTCTGCTCGCGGTGGTCGGGAGCAGGCGGACCAGTCAGAACCGGCTGCTGGTCAGCTGCGGAAACCGTTATGTGGCGGTCGAGGTGGAGGAGATGGCGCTCTTTGATGCGGACGACAAGTATGTTACGCTCCACACATTCTCCGGGCAGGAGTATCTGGTGGATTACAAACTCAAGGAGTTGGTCGAGCTGTTGCCGCCGGAGCTTTTCCACCGGGTTTCCCGGAGCTGCATCGTCAATCGGAACGTCATCCGGGAGGTCCGCAAGTTCGACCAGGGGAGGCTGAAGATAAGGTTCAGGAGCCCCTGTCAGGAGCGTGAGGAGCTTGTCAGCGCCTCGCAGCGCGACTCCTTCCTGGAGTGGTTCGGACGATAGTTCCCGCTCCGCTTCAAAAGCGACAAACCCCTGCCGACCTGTGCGGCAGGGGTTTGTCGTGATGTCGAGCCGGGGGCTTCCGGCCTTGTGCCTGTCGGGACGGGGCCGGACCCCTTCCGCTACTTCCGCTTGCCGGCGGGACGGGCGCTCCGTTTGTCGGCGAGCAGGCGCCATACCCCGGCGCTGAGCGCCGCACCGACCAGCGGCGCCACGATGAAGAGCCACAGCTGCGCGAGCGCCGTGCCCCCCTCGAAGAGGGCCGGGCCAATCGAGCGGGCCGGATTGACCGACGTCCCCGTAATCGGGATGCAGACGATGTGTACCAGCACCAGCGTCAGACCGATGGCCAGACCCGCCAGGTTGCCGGCGCCCTGCTTGGCGTCGGTGGCCCCCAGCACCACCAGCACGAAGATGAAGGTGAAGACCGCCTCGGCGATGAAGGCCTGGAGCATCATGCCGTCGGCAAAGCTGTTGGCGCCCGTTGCGGTGGGGCCGCCGTGGCTGCCGCTCGCCGTCAGCGCATAGAGGATTGCCGAACCGACGATGGCGCCGATGACCTGGGCAACCATGTATGCGGCCGCCTCACGGCCGCTCATGCGCCCCGAGAGGAAGACTCCGAAGGTGATGGCGGGGTTGATGTGGCACCCCGAGACGTTGCCAATCGTATAGGCCATGGCAACGACCGAGAGACCGAAGGCCAGCGCCACTCCGATTGTTCCGACGCCGGCGCCCACACCGCCGGCCACACTCCCTGCGAATACGGCGCTGCCGCATCCCATCAGGACGAGGACCATCGTCCCGACCATTTCCGCTAAGTACTTTTTCATTGGTTCAAGGGTTTTAGGTTGTACGGTTGAGCTAAAGTTACGGATAAAAAACGGGATAACCAAAACCCGAGGGTGCGGGAACGGTTGCGCGGCGCGGCTTTCTCCGCCCCGGGCGGCGCTTTGTCGCGAAAAAATGGCTACCTTTGCCCTCCCACCCGTTTCAAGATATTCGATATGGAAGAACTGACACTCACGACGCCGGCGCTGCTTTTCCCGGCCATCTCCCTCATCCTGCTGGCCTACACCAACCGTTTCCTCTCCTACGCGCAGCTGGTGCGTTCGCTCCACGAGCAGCACCGGCAGCAGCCCTCGCGGGTGACGCGGGCGCAAATCGAAAACCTGCGCCGCCGGCTGCGCCTGACCCGTACGATGCAGGCGCTCGGCGTGGCGAGCCTCTTCCTCTGCGTGGTGACCATGCTGCTGATTTACGTCGGCCTCCAGAGCCTCTCGGCCTATGTCTTCGGCGTGGCGCTGCTCTGCCTCATCGGCTCGCTCGGCGTCTCGCTCCACGAGGTGCGCATCTCGGTGCGGGCCCTCGAAATCCACCTCCACGACATGGAGGAGTAGCGCATCCGCTGCCGCCGCCCCTTCGCAGAAACAACCCGAGGCCGCTGTCTCCCCGTCGGGGTGCAGCGGCCTCTCCAAATCCGGTGTATGAAGAAAAGCAGATTTCCCGTTCACGAAGGGAGCGGCAGGGCCTCGGGCCGGGCGTTCCCGCGGGTGAAACCGGAAAAGAGCTTCAAGGTGTGTGTTCCGGTACCTTGCTCCTTTCGCCGACAAAGATAGCGCGCCGGTGTTGCATCCCGATGTCGGCCGTGTGACATTGCGGCTATAAAAAAGGGCCCCTGCTTGTGGCGGGGGCCCTTGCGGCGTTGCGGCGGGGGAGAGTCCTCGGCGCCGTGCTACTTCTTGTGCTCGAGGAAGTAGCTCTGCGACTTGAGCAGGTTGCGCGCCTGCAGCACCATGGTCTTCGTCTCGTTGAGCACCGTCAGGTAGAGCACGCTCGAACGCGTGCCGGTGCTCTCGTCGTCGTGGATGCGGCGCAGCTGGCTCTTGACCGCCCCGACGATGGTCTCGAAGAGCCGGTCGCGCATCTCCAGCACCTTGTCCAGCTCCGAGAAGTCCTTCGAGCGGAGCATCTCGTTGATTTTGACGAATATGGCCTCCACATCATCGTTCACCCGCATCAGGTCGACAATCTGCTCCTTCGAGAGCCCCTCGTGGTTGTTGTCGATGTGTTCGAAGGCCGGGCGCGTGATGTGGATGAGCGCCTTGGTCACCTCCGAGAGGTAGTCGACTACCTGGACGTAGAAGTGTCCCGTGTCGATGTCGCTGTTGCGCAGGCGGCGCAGCGTCGGCATGATGCCGTACTTGCGGGCGCGGGCCTCCTCGAAGAGCCGGTTCGAGGCCTGCACCATCTCCTTGAGCACCTTGCGGTTCTCCTTGAAGACGGCCACCAGCGTGCGGTTGTAGATGCGCGTCACCTGCTCCATGGTGGTGCAGACCTCCTCGATGCAGGTGTAGAGCACGTCGTCGGGGGTCTTGGCCTGCTCGATGAGGGGCTTCTCGGCCTCCTCCTTCAGCTCGGGCGTCTTGCGGTGGCTGCGGATGAGCAGCCAGGCGCAGATGGCCGTGAGTGCCACGGCGGCAATCCATCCGCCCCAGAGCAGCAGCAGCGTGACGCCCAGCGCGATGACGAATCCGGCCAGCGCGGTGATGAACCATCCCGAGATGACGGCCATCACGCCCGTGATGCGGTAGACGGCGCTCTCGCGGCCCCACGAGCGGTCGGCCAGCGACGAACCCATGGCCACCATGAAGACCACGTAGGTGGTCGAGAGCGGCAGCTTGTAGGAGGTGGCCACGGCGATGAGAATCGAGGCGGCCGTGAGGTTCACCACGGCGCGAATCATGTCGTAGGGGGCCGACGAGCGCTCCTCGACGGGCAGCGGCTCGAAGCGGCGGTCGATGGCCGCCTGCAGGCGTGCGGGGATGAGGCCCGACCAGAAGTTGTTGAGCATGAGCGTTGCGCGGACCAGCACGCGCGAGGCGAGCGTCGAGCCGAAGCGCTCGTCACCCTCGTGCTGCGAGGCGAGCGAGAGCTCGGTTTCGGTGACGTGGCGCGACTTCTTGGAGAAGAAGAGCGTCAGCACCATGATGACGCCGGAGGCGACCAGCAGCAGGAAGTTGGCCTGTGCGGGGTTCATCAGCTGTCCCATGGTGAGCTGCTCGGTGCCGGCCTCGAGGGCAATGCGGTAGGAGTCGTATCCGGCCAGCGGCACGCCGATGAAGTTGACCAGGTCGTTGCCGGCGAAGGCGAGCGCCAGCGAGAAGGTGCCGGCCAGGATGGTGACGCGCATGATGTTGAGCCGCATGCGCTGCAGCAGCCACAGCACCACGGAGGCGGCGGCCCACAGCACCAGCAGCGTCAGCAGGGTGTGCTCGGCGACGTATTCGTTGATGTAGGGGGGAATGAGCCCCGAGCTCTTGAGCCCCTTGAAGAGGGCGAAGTAGATGATGCCGGCGAAGGAGATGCCGCACCATACGGCGCCGTAGCGGCGGAAGGCGGGGGCGTAGCGGAACGAGAAGATGAGGCGCGAGATGTACATGAAGAGGATGCCCGCGCCGAAGGCGAGCGCCACCGAGACCAGAATCGCCGCGATGATGACCATCGCCTTGCCCGAGTTGATGAACTGCGAGAGGTTGGAGAGCTCGAAGGCCGGGTCGACCCAGATGCGGTGCAGCGCGGCGGCGACGGCGGCGCCCAGCAGTCCGAAGACCATCGATACGGTGGTCGAGGTGGGCAGTCCGAGCGTGTTGAAGAGGTCGAGCAGCAGCACGTTGCCCAGCATCATGCCCAGGAAGAGCATCATCACCTCCGGGAAGGTGAACTCCGAGGGGTAGAAGACGCCGCTGCGGGCGACCTCCATCATGCCGCTCGAGGTGAGCGTGCCGATGAGGATGCCGGCCGAGGCGACCCACAGAATCGTGCGTCGCGGCGCGACTTTCGACCCGAGGGCCGAGTTGAGGAAGTTGACCGCGTCGTTGGCCACGCCGACGACGATGCCCAGTACGGCCAGCACGGCCAGTACGATGACGATGAAGGTGAATAGAGGTGACATACTCCGGTTGGTAAGGTTTCGTTGCTCTTTGACGGGTGCCGCATGCGCGTGATGCGACGCTGCAAAGGAACGAAACAATTGTTACAGAACCGTTACAACTGGATTTCGTCTCGGTGACGGATGCCCTCAGGAGTGCTTTCGGAGCGTGAAGATGAATTCGAGGCCCCCCTGCGGGCGGTTGTGCGCCGTGATTGTGCCGCCGTGGATGGCGATGGCGTTGCGGACAATCGACAGGCCGAGCCCCGTGCCGCCCATCTTGCGCGAACGCCCCTTGTCGATGCGGTAGAAGCGTTCGAAGATGTGGGGCAGGTGCTCCTCTTCGATGCCGATGCCGTTGTCGGCGAAGGAGATGGTGCACGACTCCTCGTCGTCGGCCAGCAGGCGGATGAAGATGTCGCGTCCCGAGGAGTAGGCCGTGGCGTTGTCCGTCAGGTTGCGGAAGACGGAGGTGAGCAGCGAGGGGCTGCCGCAGACTTCGACCGGCCCCGGGAAGTCGCAGTGGACGCGCAGCCGGCGTTCGGGCGGCAGCAGCTGGACGTCGGCCGCCACCTCGGCGATGATGTCGTTGAGCACGACGGGCTCCTTGCTGATGAGCTGGCTCCCCTCGTCCATGCGCGTGATGATGGAGACATCGGTGAGCAGCTGTCGGAGGCGGCCCGTCTGGGCCAGGCTCTTCTCGAGGAAGGCGCGTTGCCGTGCGGCGTCGATGCCGGGGTTGGCCAGCAGCGTCTCCAGGTAGCCCTGGATGGCCGCCACGGGGGTCTTCAGCTCGTGGTTGATGTTGTTGGTAAGCTGCTTCTTGATGCGGATTTTCTCCTGCTCCTCGTGCAGCATGAGCTCGTGCTGGCGGTCGCGCTCGGCGGTCGCCTTCTGCAGCTGGGCGTAGAGGCGGATGATGTTGTTCGAGATGTCGCCCAGCTCGTCGTGGGGGAAGGGCTCGCTCTCGGCGATGACCTCGCCGCGCTCGGCCCGCTCGGCGAAGTCGCGCAGGCGGACGATGTTGTGGCCCAGGCGGCGCGTGGCGAAGTAGCCCGCCACGCTCATCAGCAGCGTGACGCCCAGCATGAACCAGAGGAAGCCCCGGTCGGCGGCCAGCACCTCGCTCAGTTCGAGGTTGTAGGGGAGCGCCGAGCGGACGATGAGGCTGTCGCCCCGCATGGCCGAGTAGAAGTAGTGTTCGTGGCTGCTCTCCGAGAGGCGCTCGAGCGTATATCCCGAGCCGTTGATGAGCGCCGCGCGCACCTCGGAACGGTTGAGGTGGTTGGCCAGTCGGGTCGTGTCGCTGCGCGAGTCGTAGTGGACGCGCCCCTTGTGGTCGAGAATCGTCAGCCGCAGCCCCGGGAAGCGGCCGGCATTCCCGGCCATGAGCGAGTCGGGCCGCACGCCGGCGGCCAGCTCGTCGAGCAGGCGGAGGTTGAGCAGCTGGAGCCGGGCGTCGAGCCGCTCGATTTTGAAGTACTTCTCGCGGCCGTACTGGTAGGCGACGAAGCAGCCCACGAGCACCCACGAGATGCCGAGCAGCAGCAGGAAGAGCCGCCGGTGGTAGGAGAGCCTACATTTCGAAACCGTAGCCATAGCCCGGGCGGGTGACGATGTGTTCGCCGCAGGCGCCGATTTTGCGGCGCAGGCGGGTGATGTTGACGTCGATGGTGCGGTCCAGGACAATCACCTCGTCGCTCCAGACGCGGTGGAGAATCTCCTCGCGCGAGAAGATGACGCCCGGATGGCTCAGCAGCAGGGCCAGAATCTCGAACTCCTTCTTGGTCAGGCGCAGCTCCTCGCCCTCGAGCGTGCTGGTCTTGCTGCGCAGGTCCATGTGCAGGGGGCCGTAGTCGAGCGTCTCGGGCTCCTCCTCGCGCTGGGCCGTGCGGCGCAGCACGCTCTTGACGCGGGCCAGCACCTCGCGGATGGAGACGGGCTTGGTGATGTAGTCGTCGGCGCCGAGGTTGAGCCCCGCCACCGTGTCGTCCTCGCTGTCCTTGGCCGTGCAGAAGATAATCGGCACGCCGGCCGTGGCGGGGTTGGCCTTGAGCTGCTGGGCCATGCGGAAGCCGCTCATCTCGCCCATCATCACGTCGAGCAGGATGAGCGAGTAGCGCTCGGGATGCATCGTAAGGGCCTGTTCGGCGCTGTAGGCCACGTCGGCCTCGTAGCCCTCGACCTCGAGGTTGAACTGCAGGATTTCGCAGAGCGACTCTTCGTCGTCCACCACCAGAATCTTTTGTTTTGCCATAGCTGCGTTTTTGCGGTAGTCCGTGGGGTGCCGGCCGTTGCGCGGGGGCATCCGGACTCCGATTCCGCCTCAAAATTACGAAACCGTTTCGGGAATGGCGCTCTGCGGCGACACTTTTCATGCAAATGTAACACTTCGGGGCGCAGGATGCCGCGGCAGCGGAGGTCGGGTGGAGTTTTTCCGTCCGGAAGGCAAATTTTTCCAGGAGATGGGGTGGAAAGAGCGCAGCTCGGTCGGGAGTGCAGGGCGGGGAACGGCGGAGCCGGGGCGGAGTTGCGGAGTGTGGCGGCGGCGACCGACGTGTGTGGAGAGAAGGGTGCGGGCGGTTGCCGGCGGGCATGACGAATCCGGGAGGCGACGGTGCAGTGCGTGCGGTGTGCGGCCGGGTTGGCCGGATTGGCCGGATGTCGGCGTCGGTCGGTCGTCCGGACTCAGGCGTCGGAGGACGTCACCGCTTCGCTTCGTCCTCGGGCAGCGAGAGCTGCTGGCGCACCGACTCCTCGTGGATAGCCTGCAGCACGCTGCGCATGAACTCGGGAGCCATCCCCAGCGCGGCGGCCTCGGCCGTGCGGCGGGCGAGCAGCTCCTCGTAGCGGCGCGACTGGAGCACCGGCATCGCATGCTCGCGCTTGTAGCGGCCGATGCGGCGCGAGACGGCCATGCGGCGGTCGAGCAGCTCGACCAGCTGGTCGTCGAGGCGGTCAATCTCGAGGCGCATCTCGGCCAGCCCGTCGCCTGCGTCGGCAACGCGGCGCAGCTCCAGATGCGCTGCGAGCTCCTTCAGCTCGTCGGGGGTGAGCTGCTGCCCGGCGTCGCTCCACGCCCGTGCGGGGTCGCAGTGCACCTCGACCATCACCCCGTCGAAGCCCAGCTCCATCGCCTGGCGGGCCAGCGGAGCGACCAGCTCGCGCCGTCCGCCGATATGGCTTGGGTCGCAGAGCAGCGGCAGCGAGGGCATGCGGCGGCGCAGCTCGATGGGGATGGCCCACTGCGGCGGATTGCGGTAGCCGCCGCGGTCGGCGGCGCCGAAGCCCCGGTGGACGGCCCCCAGCCGTCCGATGCCGGCGTTGAGCAGCCGCTCGATGCCGCCGACCCAGAGGTCGATGTCGGGGCTCACGGGGTTCTTCACCAGCACGGGGATGTCGTGACCCTGCAGCGCGTCGGCAACCTCCTGCACGGCGAAGGGGTTCGAGACGGTGCGGGCCCCCAGCCACAGCAGGTCGATGCCGGCATCGAGTGCCGCCGCAACGTGCTCGCGCGTGGCGACCTCGGTGGCCACGCGCATCCCCGTCTCGCGCCGCACGCGCTCCATCCAGACGAGCCCCGCCGCGCCTACACCCTCGAAGCCGCCCGGCTTGGTGCGGGGCTTCCAGAGTCCGGCGCGGAAGATGCGCAGCCCCTGTGCGGCCAGCGCGCGGGCGGTGGTCAGGAGCTGCTCTTCGGTCTCGGCGCTGCAGGGGCCGGCGATGAGCAGCGGACGTCGGGGGTCGAGGTCGGGAAAGAGGGGGCGGAGTTGTGTCATGGTCGTGCGATGCGGCGGCGCGCTGTGCGGCGCCCTTCCGCAGATGGGTTTTCGGGGACAAAGATAGCGTTTTGTCGCCACAATGCCGCGCCGGGGGCGCCCCGCCGTGCATTTTTTCGCCGCCGCGGGCCCTGCGGCCACCTTGCTGCGCACTCTTCCTGCTGCACCCTCTTCCCGCCGCGGCGCTGTTCCGTTATCCCGCCCCTGTATTCCGCCGACACGGCTCGTCCCTGCACCCCTTTCTTTCGCCGCGGGCACGAAAAAACCGCGCATCCTTGTGCGATGCGCGGTTTTCCGTGGATGGCCTCCGGGAGCACTCTGCGGCCCGGAGCCCTTGTTGTGCGGAGATTAGTCCTCGAGTTCGGCGCCCCAGGCAACCTCGGTTCCCTCGGGGAAGGTCAAATCGCGGCCGTTGCCCGACGAATCCTTGAGCGTCGTGCCCTCGCCCTCGTCGAGTTTCCAGTAGGCGTACATCTCATCCTTCGACGGATTCTCGACCGTGCGCAGGTGCGAGCGAATCTCCTCCTGCGTGAGGCAGTCCTTCCACATGCGGATTTCGCCAATCAGGCCGTTGAAGTAGTAGCCGCTCGAGGCGTAGCCGAACTGGAAGCCCGTGAGCGTGTAGCCCACCTGGAAGCGCTGGCTCGACGTGGGGCCGAAACGCTTCGTGGGAGCCGCCTCGGCAATCAGCTCGCCGTCCAGATAGTAGCGGTAGGCAACCTCCTGGCGCTGGCCGGTCTGCGTGCCGTCGCACGTAATCGAAATCGTGTGCCACGTGCCGGTCGAGATGGTCTTGCCCTGCGAGGCGAGCGTCAGGTCGCACTGGCGGTTGCCGATGTTGCTGGCACCCTCCTCGCCCGTGACGCGGATTTCGCAGCCGCTGAAGGCCTCGTTGTTGTTGCCCGTATCCTGGCCGCGCCACGTGCCGATGTAGTTCGTGCCGCTGTGCCAGCCGTAGCAGAAGATGCGCATCTCGAAGGTGTGGGTATTGCCCTCGATGGTCACCACCTCGTTGTTGGGTATCGAGAGGGTGCGGTACATGGCGCTCGAGTAGTTCTGCATCGAGAGGCCCGGGGTGTAAATCAGCTCGCGGTCAACATCCAGTGCGATGTAGTGGGCCACGTCGCTGCAGTAGACCTTGTCGGCAATCGTCTCGTCGATGACGGCCGTGATGGGGAGCAGGTAGGTCGTACCCTTCTGCAGCCCGTAGAGCGAACCGGTGAACTCGACCGTCAGGGCGTTGGACTCCGTCTGGCCGGCGGCGATGACGAAGTTGTCGTAGGGAATCCGGTAGATGTTCTCCGGCATGAGGACATACGCAGTGCCGTGCTCGGCGTTGTAGGCATCGACCAGCGCGGGGTCGACCTTGATGTCGCCCATGGCGACGATGTCGGACGGCTCGTCGAGCTTCAGCGTGAAGGAGTGGCTGTAGTTGCCCGCCAGCACCTCGTCGCAGGTGACGGCCACGGGGGTCTGGCTCCCTGCCTCGGGCAGCGAGACGTTGGGCCGTACGGCCGTCGTCTCATCGTCCGAGCAGGAGACCGACGCCAGAGCGAATACTCCGGCGGTGCAGAGCGTCAGAAGATTCTTTATGTTCTTTTTCATGGTTTGTGTCGGGTTGGAGGTTATTCAACGCATTTGTTGTAGTCGTCGTCGGTCCACTGGATGGTGATGCCGTTCGTGTAGGCGATGTCGCGCTTGTTGGGCGAGAGGTCGTAGAAGGTGGTGCCTTCACCCTCGTTCATGCGCCAGTAGGAGACCAGACCCTCGGTCGAGGGGTCGACGCCGCAGATGCTGGCCTTGATTTCGCGGGCCGAGAGGGCGCGCGTCCACAGACGCATCTCGTTCAGACGGCCGTAGAAGAGCTGCGAGGACTGGTAGCCGGCCGACGGCATGCCAATCTGTACGCCGTAGAGCGCATACTCGTAGGGAGCCACCGTAATCGAGTTGTCCTTCTCGCCGTCGATGTAGAGCGTCAGCGTGCTGCCGTCGTTAACCAGCGCCACGGCATACCAGCGGTTGGTCGCGAAGCGCGTGTTGGAGGACATCTTGCCCTGCTTGGTGGTCACGTGCAGCTGGTTGGGGTCGTTCGTACCCTCGCCGAAGCGGAGCAGGTTCTGGTCGCACTTGAAGCCGCCGTCGTCGATGGCACCGCCCTCGACCGAGGTCTCGTTGCCGCCGAACGAGCAGACACGCGTCGTACCCGAGGCGCCCAGCTCACGGAAGCGGTCGGCGTAGATTTTCACCTCCCACGTGTAGACCGGAAGCGACGGAATGGGGTCGGGCAGCAGGAACTGGTAGGCCATGGCGGCATTGCCCACATAGGGCGCCTTGAAGTGAATCGTACGCGATACCTTGAGGTAAATCGTACGGCTGGCCTCGATGACCGGGAAGTTGGCGTTCTTGATGGTTACGGGAATCACGTAGACGCGGCCCGTGACGAACTCGCTGTCGTCGACAATCATCACCTCGGCCGAGCTCGATACGGCCTGACCTTCGGGGATGGTCACCTCGTCGGTCGAGAGCGTGTAGGCCCCGTCGGGGATGGGGTAGTAGTTGGTGCCCATCTTGGCGTTGTAGGCCTCGACGAGCGAGGGGTCGACGGCCACCTGAGCCGTCACCGGCGAGCTGACCTGGGTCGTCGAGGTAACGGTCACCGAGTAGGCCGAGGGCAGTGCGTCGATGGCGAACGAGACCATCGGGTCGGAGGAGGTGCCCGTCATCAGGACGGCGTCTCCGTATTCGTCGGCCTCCTGGCAGGAGCCCAGACCGGCGGTCAGGAGCAGCAGCACGGCTGCCGCACGCAATATTCTGTTGGTCTTTTTCATCGGATTAGCTTGTTAGGAGGGGTTATTTGTTTGCGGGATTCTGTTCCTGGATGCCGCGGCGAATCGAGTAGTAGGGAATCGACTTCTGCTCGATGTCGCCCAGCGTGGCATTGGCCGGACGCGTGGTGTTATACTCATACTCGAAGTAGTAGCCGCCGAAGCCGCCCTTGCGCCCCTGCTCGGGGTTCCAGCGGGCCATGCCGATGACCGATTTCGAGACCATCAACCTGCGCACCGACCGCACCTGGCCGACCACCTTCTTCGCACCGCGCCTGACGGGCCACGGACCCTTCCGCGACATCTACTCGGTGATGAACGCCTGGGGCGCCAACCACGGAGCCATCAGCTACGGCCATGTGGGACAGGAGATGGCGACGCTCGCCTCGATGCTCCGCATTCCGGTGGCGATGCACAACCTCGACGCCGACGACCTCTTCCGTCCGTCGGCCTGGGGAGCCTTCGGCTCCGAACCCGAGGGTGCCGACTACCGCGCCTGCCGCAACTACGGACCCCTTTACCGATAGCGTGCCATGCGCTCCGCGATTCGACACCTGCTGCTCTGCCTCTGGCTGCTGGCGCTCCCGCTTGCGGGGGCTGCCCGGCTGCAGGCCGACCCGCCGTTGCGCTTCGACGAGCTGCGCCACGACTTCGGAACGATTCGCGAGGAGGCGGGCCCCGTCAGCCATACCTTCCGCTTCCGCAACGTCTCGGGGCGGCCGCTCGTCATCGAGCGGGTGCTCACCACGTGCGGCTGCACGGTGGCGGCCTACGACCGGCGTCCCGTGCTGCCGGGCGACGAGGGGGAGCTTACCGTCCGCTTCGACCCGCGGGGGCTTACCGACACCTTCCACAAGAGCGTGCGCGTGGTCACCGACCGCGGACGGAGCGTCACGTCGCTCTTCGTGAGCGGCACGATTCTGCTGGCCGAGACGCCGCCCGAGCACCTCTACGAGATTGCCGACGAGGTCTACCTCGACCGCCTCACCCTGCCGCTCGGGGTGGTGCGCCACGGCGCCTCGCCCGCCTCGCAGCGGGTGACGCTGCTCAACCGTTCGAAGCGTGAGGTGCACCTCACGGCCCGGGTCGAGGGGGGCGACGACTGCCTCGGGGTGACGCTTCCGGCCCGTGTGGCGGCCGGTGCCGAGGCCCAGGTGGTGGTGACCACAATTGACCGCGCCGACTACTACGGCTCGCTCGCCGGACGCGTGCGGCTCTCGGTCGACGGCGTGGAGAGCCCGTCGGCCATCTCGGTCTACGGCTATCTGGTCGACGCCGCGGCACGCGGCGTGCGGGTGGCCGACGCCCCCGTCTGCCGCGTGGAGGAGGGTGGCTACCTCAATCTGGGCGAGAAGCCGCGCGGCACCCGCCTCGAGCACCGCATCGTGCTCCGCAACGAGGGCCGTCTGCCGCTGATTGTGCGCAAGGTCGAGACGCCCCCCTTCGTTGGGAGCGACTTCAGGGGCGAGCGGCGGCTGCAGCCGGGCGAGCGCCTTGTCGTGAAGCTCAGCCTCGAGCTGCGTCAGGCGGGTGCGGTCGATGCCGACATCTGCGTGATATCGAACGACGCCCGGACGCCGGTCAAGCGCCTCAAGATTGAGGGCGAGGTGCGCTGATTACTCCCTCCGGAGGCAGAGGAAGAGCGCAAAGCAAGGAGAAAAATAGAGAATAAGGCAAGATAAAAGACCGTAACATAGGCTTCGGTCGTCCCGTCCTCTCCCACATGGAGGCGGGGACCGGCCGTGGGAACCTCCACCTGCGAGGCCGCATGACCCGTGGTGAGGGAAAAATTTGGATTACGACCGTCGCGGAGGTTCCCCGCCCGGTATTTTTCAGGTTGGAGTGCGCCGGCTTCCGGAAGCCGGCGTTCCCCGTATGATTGTTGAAGAACCACTACACAACCCATCGATGAAACGTCTGTTGCTACTTCTTTGTGCGGCATGCTGCCTGGCGGCATGCGGCAAGGCACCCGCCGAGGCGGTGCCTGACCTCATTCCCCGACCCGCCTCGCTGCAGCCCGGCTCGGGATGCTTCCGCCTGCCCGCGACGCTGGAGCTCGCCTGTGCCGACAGCACCTGGCTCCCCGCGGCGGAGTTCCTGCGGCGCTCGCTGCCCGACGGGGTCACCGTCGAGGCCGCCTGCGGCGCGAAGGCCCCCTTCACGGTGGTGCGCAGCGAGGGGCTCGACACCATCGGCGGCTACCGCCTCAGCGTGACGCGGCGCGGCATCCGCCTCGAGGCGGGGAGCTACGGCGGCGTCATCGCCGGCATGGCCACGCTGCGCCAGCTGCTCCGCAGCGACGGCACCATCCCGGCGGTCGAAATCGAGGATGCGCCGCGCTTTGCCTGGCGGGGCTTCATGCTCGACGTGGCGCGCCACTTCTTCACCAAGGAGGAGGTCATGGCGCTGCTCGACCGCCTGGCGCAGTACAAGTTCAACAAGTTCCACTGGCACCTGACCGACGACCAGGGGTGGCGCATCGAAATCAAGCGCTACCCCGAGCTGACGGCGCGCGGCGCCTGGCGTGACCCCTCCACCCACAACCACGACATCCGCTGCAGCGAGCTGGCCCGCGAGCTGCGCGACGCAAGCTACCGTCTGCCCGAGCAGAACCTGCGCCGCGACGAGGAGGGGCGCCTGCTCTACGGCGGCTACTATACGCAGGAGGATATCCGCGAGGTGGTGGCCTACGCCGCCTCGCTGGGCATCGACGTGATTCCCGAGCTCGACATGCCGGGCCACTCGCTCCGAGCCGTCGCCTGCTACCCCGAACTTTCGTGCACGGGGCGCGCCGAGTGGGGCAAGACCTTCTCGACGCCCCTCTGTCTGGGCAACGACGCGACGCTCGACTTCTGCAAGGGGGTCTACGAGGAGGTGTTCGACCTCTTCCCCTACGCATACGTCCATCTGGGGGCCGACGAGGTCGAGAAGCGCAACTGGGAGCACTGCCCCAAGTGTCAGCAGCGCATCGCCCGCGAGGGGCTGACCGACGAGAAGGGGCTCCAGGCGTGGTTCGTGCGCGAGATGGAGCACTTCTTCAACGAACACGGACGCCACCTGGTGGGGTGGGACGAGATTACCGACGGCGGACTGTCGCCCACGGCCGTCGTGCAGTGGTGGCGCAGCTGGCTGCCCCAGACGCTCGATGAGGCGCTCGCGAACGGCAACAGCGTGGTGCTCAGCCCCGTCGAGTTCTCCTACCTGAGCGCCCAGAACAGCCGCAGTCTGGCCAAGGTCTACGGCTTCGAGCCCCTTGCCGGCATTCCGGAGGAGGAGGCCTCCCGCGTGCTGGGCGTCTACGCCAACCTCTGGACCGAGTTCGTCCCCACGTTCGAGCGGGCCTGCTTCCACATCTTCCCGCGCCTCTTCGCGCTGAGCGAAATCGCCTGGTGCGGCAGCGGGCAGGATGAGTTCGAGTCGTTCCGGAGCCGGGTCAACAGTCACCTGAAGCGCTTCGACGAGGAGGGGTGGAACTTCCGCGTTCCCGACCCCGACGGCCTCTGCGACCGCAACGAGTTCGTCGACTCGGCCCGTGTCGAGCTCCGCATGCCCTTTGAGGGGCTGACGGTGCGCTATACGACCGACGGCTCGATGCCCGACTCCGCCTCGACGCGCTACGAGGGCCCCTTCACCCTGCGCGAAGAGTGCACGCTGCGGATGCGCGTCTTCACGGCGGCGGGCAATGCCGGCGAGGTGATGACGGCCCGCTACGTGCACCATCCGCTGCGTGAGGCTGAGGAGGTGTCCGGGGCGCTGGCCGACGGGCTGACGGCGACGTGGTACGACTATCGGGGCACCGACTGCGCCGGCATCGACGCGGCGCCGCTCAAGGGGCGCTACGAGGTGACTGACGTGCGGATTCCCGAGGGCGTGTCGGGCAACATCGGGCTGCTCTTCGAGGGGTGGCTCGACATCCCCGAGGATGGCATCTACTCGTTCTATACCTATACGGACGACGGCTCGGTGGTGAAGGTCGACGGCGAGACGGTGGTCGACAACGACGGCGCCCACTCGCGCATCGAGCGGAGCGGTCAGGCGGCCCTCCGTAAGGGGCTGCACCGGCTGGAAATCCGCTATTTCGACTCGAACGGCGGCATTCTCGAGGCGGGCCTCATCGACTCGGCGGGCGTGCGGCGCCCCTTCGCTGCAGGGATGCTCAAGCATCGCCGCGACGCATAGCCGAAGCGGCCGTCTTGGTCCCGACTCTGGTCCCCGACCCTCGATTCCGGCACCCGGCCTCCGGCCCCCGGCATTTGGCACCTGGCCTCCGGTCTCCGACTTGGCCCCCGGCTCCAGACTCCCGGTCGGTTGATGCAGCACCGATAAGAGTGAGCGGTGGAAGATTCCGTCATTATGAGTCAATCGGCAGACTGTCCCGGTAATTTTTCCGATCGAACTCATCTTTTTATATTTTCGGCTCCGTTTCGGAGCCCCTTTTTTC